>DATLMV010000152.1:0-16873 GCA_035537095.1 Pyrinomonadaceae bacterium | reverse complement strand
ACGCGCTCTCTCGACGGCACGCCGAGCAGTTCCGTCGTCCCTTCGGTCACGGACGCGCGCTCGGACGCGCCGGGAAGCGCCGACGCCTGCGCGAAGGGCAAAGGCTGTACAAGATTGTCGGAGAGCGCGGGCCTCTGTTTCGCCTCTTTCGGGTTGAGCGTGCGGTGCAGGCGGTGGACGCCGTAGGTCAGCATCCACCACGCGACGAGTTGACCGACGACGAGCAGAATCATCCCCGCCGACCTTCCCTTCCCGCTGGCGAAGATAATCAACGGCAGCGAGAGCGCGACCGTGCCCAACATGATGGCGAGACCGACGACGATCTCCTGATGCGCCGCGCGTGCGCCCGCCGTCAGGCGCACCACTTCGATCTCGGCGGGTTCGCCGACGGCGTTGGGCGTGCCGCACAGGCGGCAGAAACGCGAGTCGCCGCTGTTCTCCGTGCCGCACGCGGCGCAGATGCCCGCAGCGGGCCGCGCATTCGCCAGCGCGATAATCGCGTCGGCTTCACGTTCGAGCGTCTGCCGGTCGCCGCGCGTCATGATTCCGGCGTGGACGACCGTGAAGTCGAAGGTCGCCAGCGTCGCCGTCGCGCTGTTGGGTCGCAAATTGATGATGAGTTTCCGGCTCAGGTCGAGATAGTCCGCGCCGACCAATCCCTTGCGCGCCGCGCGTCTGGCTTGCAGCGACGGCTGGTCGCTCAGCACGCGATAATCGAAACTTTCGAGCGCGTACACCAGACGCGCGCGCACGCTCTCGACATCTCCGGCCATCACGCGCCGGTAGGAATGCTCGCCGATATACGCGCTGCCCGCCTCCATCGCCGTTATCAAGTCGGACATCGAAACACCTCCCTGCTCCCGCTGTCGAAATTTCTTTTCAAATTACGTTGACACGGCCCTTGATGTTTCTTCCGTCCGAACAATGTTCACTCTCCGGCAGCCGACTTTCTCATCCGACCCGACGCCGGAGGATTTCTCAAACGTGCGGCACGGCGAAGACCTGAATCTCGCGCACCCACATCACGAAGGGACGATTCTGCGGCCCCTGCTGCGCGGGCTGAAAGATACGCAGGCGCGTCGTCTCGACGGGCGCAAACTCGAAGGCCGCGCGGTCGTGGTCGTCGCCGGATTTGAGCGTGGCGATTGTTTGCCAAGCCCCTTGCGCGTCGGGCGTTTGCAGTTCGACGCGGCGCGAAGGCACGTAGCGCGTGCGGTCGAATCCCCAGTAGACATAGACGGCGGCGACGCGCTCCGCGCGCTCGAAGTGCACCTCGATCCAATGCGCGACGGGGGTTTCCGCCGAGGCCCAGTTGCCACGGTTATAACGCAGCGCGGCGATACGTCGCACGTCAATGATGCCGTCTGTCAAAGGCGCGGCGTCGTAGCCTTCAAAGCTCGAATCAACCTCGACGCGCGCGGGCCGCAACTCGACGAGCGCAGACATCGGCACGGGCGACGCTGCGGGCGACGCGCTGCCCGTTGCAGGCAGGGCGGGCGACGCGTTCACGTTGGCCCTGCCCGTGTCGGGACTCTCCGAAGTTGTCCGCGCCGCGCGTTGGCGCGCGAGATAGACGAGGACGCCGCCGCCGAGCAACAACGCGAGCAGGACGAGCGGCACGAACAGGCGCAGGCCGCGCGCCTGTTGCTTTCGCCCGTTCAACTCGCGGCGCGCGATGCGGCTCGTCGCGGGCGATGCGTTCAGGTCGTGGCCGCAGGCGCGGCACTTCTGTTCGTCGGCCTCGGCTGACGCGCCGCACGCCTTGCAGCGCACGCGTCGAATCGGCTGCGTCTCGTAGGACTCGCGCTCGGGCGTGCGCGCCGTGACGCCGGAGAGTTCGTGCGCGGCGCGTGGGCCGGACTGTTGCAGGCTCGCGGCGTCGGCGTCGGTCGCGTCCGGCTGTTGCGCCGAAGGTTCGACGAGGTCGCCCGTGTCGCGCCCGCGCGCACGCCTGAGCGCGCGCAGGAACTCCATAGAGCTATCGAATCTCTGCTCGGGCCGCTTTTCGAGCGCGCGGCAGACGGCGGTCTGTAACTCGTCGCCGATCTCCGCGTTGACCTCCGAGGGAGGCCGGACGGCGCATTCGACGTGCGCGCGCAGAATCTCCGTGCGCGAGAGCGGTTCGCCCGTCCCGACCGCGTAGGGCGTCGTGCCCGTCAGCATCTCGTAGAGGATGACGCCGAGCGAATAGATGTCGGAGCGTTGGTCAACGTGCGCGTCGTTGGCCTGTTCGGGCGAGATGTAGAGCGGCGAGCCGTAGACCGTGCCGGACGTTTCCGAACTGTCCGCGCCCATCAGTTTGACGATGCCGAAGTCCGTCACCTTGATGCGGTCGTCGGGCGTCACGAGGATGTTGTAGGGCTTGAGGTCGCGGTGGATGATGCCTTGATGCGTCGCGCCCGCTTCGTCCAGATAGACGAAGCTGTGCGCGTAGCCGACCGCTTGCAGAATCTGCTCGAAGAGGTCGAGCGCGCGTTCGACATCGAGCGCGTGGCCCCTTTGTTCGAGCAACAACTGCGCGAGCGAGCGTCCTTCGACGTACTCCATGACGATATAGTAGGCGTGCTCGGCGACGATGTAGTCGTAGATTTTGACGATCCCTGCGTGGTCGAGTTGGGATTGGACGTAGGCTTCGCGCTCGAAGCGTTGGCGCAGGTGGCGGAGGTCGCTCGTGCCGCGCGCGGCGATGGATTTGATGGCGACCTTGCGCGGCAGTTTCGCGTGTCGGCCCTTGTAAACAACGCCCATCCCGCCGCGCCCGATTGGCTCTTCGATGATGTAGTTGCCGATAGTGGTTTTCGGAGTCATCTAAATCTGCCGGAGACTTCAGGCGTAGCGCGCGGGCGAATCAACTTCGAATGTTATAGCAGAAAAGATGTGCGACGGGAAAAGTCTGCCGGAGAGACGCCGCCGCGCAGCGTCGCGGGCGGTCGCAGCCGCAGCCCGAACAACGGTCGGGGCCGGAACGACCCGGCGGCCCGTTCCGTTTTTCGACGGCGCGGCAGAGACTCTACGGGGACTCTAGTTGACGTGATCTTCTTTTTTCTCTTCGTAGAGGTCGCGCAGGACATCGGAGATGGGCGCGGGCATCACCGGCGGCGGCGCGGGCGCAGGTGTCGAAGAGGCGCGCAGCGCTGGCGGGTGCGCGGCGTCGTAGCGCGCGTTGTCGCGCGGCGGCGCGGGCTTGGGATGAAGCGCGGCGGGCGCGTGTTCGCCGCTGCGTTGACGGCTCTCGGCCAGCAGCGTCGCGGCGCGCGTGCGGCGGGCGCGGTCGAGGCTGCGGATCGCGCCCATCGTCTGCGGGGCTTCGGCGGGTTCGCGTTCGATGTGCCGGAGCGTCCGCACGTAGCGTTGCAGTTCCGGCGAGTGGGAGAAGCGTCGCGTCTCGTCGCCGTGTTCGCTCTCGACGACGTAGGCGAGATGTTCGGCGGCGGCTTCGTAATCGCCCGCGCGATGATGGAGCGCGCCGAGCGTGTAATAGACGAGCGGCGGCGCGTCGTTCATCGAAAGCAAGATGCGCTCGCCGCGATGAATCACTTCCGCAATCTCGAAACCGTACCAGCGTCGCTCCTCGTCGCGCAGGATGTCGTTGGCGGCGATGTAGAAATCGAAGATGCCGCGAATGTCCTGCTGCTCGGAATGATTGACGGCTCGCCAGACGAAAAAGACGACCACGCCGAAGAAGATAATCACGGTCAGCGGAATGCCCATCACGTTCAACATCGCCATGATGACGATGATGGCGAGCAGACGCTGCACCGCTTCTTTGCCGTTACTGCCCATAAGGAAAACCTGCTTGCTGAGCTTGCCCGCGCGGAGATTAAAACAACGGAGCGCGCGCTTTCTGTCTCCGGTGTCGTCGGTTCAACTCTCGATTCAACTCTCGATGCGTCGTCGGATGGCAGCGCCCGCCTCGACGGTTGAGAGCGTGCCGCCGAGATCGCGCGTCGTCTCGCTTGCGGCGATTGATGCGGCGACCGCCTCTTCCAACGCGCGGCCCGCCGGAGCCTCGCCCAAGTATTCTAGCATCATCGCCGTGGTCAGAATAGCGCCCGCCGGATTGGCCTCCGATTTTCCCGCGAGCGGCGGCGCGCTGCCGTGCACCGGCTCGAAGAGCGAGACGCGGCCCGGATGAATATTGCCCGAAGCGGCGAGGCCGAGCCCGCCTTGCAGCCCCGCGCCGAGGTCGGTCAGGATGTCGCCGAAGAGATTGTTGGTGACAATCACGTCGTACTGCGCGGGGTCGAGCACCATAAACATCGTCATCGCGTCAACGTATTGATGCCGCGCTTCGATGCCCTCGTAGCGCGCCGAGACTTCGCGGAAGACTCTCTGCCAGAGGTCGCCGCCGAAGCGTTGGACGTTCGACTTGTCGGCCATCGTCACGCGACGGCGACCCTGCGCGCGCGCATACTCGAAGGCCGCGACGATGATTCGCTCGACGCCGCGCCGCGTGTTCAGTTCCTCCTGCGTGGCAATCTCGTCGGGCGTGCCGCGTTTGAGAAATCCGCCCGCGCCGCAATATGCGCCCTCCGTGTTCTCTCGAAAGACGACGAAATTTATCTCCTCGACTGTGCGACCGCGCAGCGGCGTCAGACGCTCATGTAACAGGCGGACGGGACGCTGGTTGATGTAGAGGTCGAGGCCGCGACGCATGCCGAGCAGGATGTCTTCGGCGTGCTGGTTGGAAGGCACGCGCGGGTCGCCGAACGCGCCCGCCAGAATCGCGTCGAACTCGCGCGTCAACATGTCGAGCGCGCCTTCGGGCAAACTCACGCCCTCGCGCAGGAATTTGTCCGCGCCCCAGTCGAAATGCTTGAGTTCGAGCCGGACGCCGTGCGTCGAGCGCAGGTGTTCAAGCACGCCGACCGCTTCCGCGATCACTTCCGGCCCGATGCCGTCGCCCGCCACGACCGCGATTCGTTTGACCTCTCTCCCCATCATCACCCCGTTCTAATATTCGCTCTCAAGAATCTGCACCCGCGAGCATCTCAAACGTCTCACGCGACGCTTGCACGCGCAGGGTTCTTATCTTCATGCAAGAAAGTTACGGTTATTTTCCGCGCGTTCTGCTTTTTCGTTCTCGCGCGCCCGACGCGCTCACGCGCGTCGCCGGATGTCGCTCGTCAAGCGTTCGCCCGCGACATCAATGACGACCTCGGCATCGCGCACGCGTTTGAAGGTTTCAAAGGCCGCGCTCTCGACCGCCGCGACCATCTCGACGTGCAGGCCGCGCGCGCCCGTGCCGCGCTTGATGCTGCGCGCGATGACGTGTTCGACCGCCGCGTCCGTCACGGTCAGGCGCAAGCCCTCGGCGTCGAACTCGCCGACGAATTGTGGAAGGATATTGTCCGTCATGATGCGCCGCAGCGTCTCGAAGGGGAGCGCGGGAAAGGTGACGATGCGCGCGAAGCGTCCGATCAGTTCCGGCAGGAAACCGAACTTCTGAAAGGTCGCCACCTCGTCAATCGTCAGCGTCTCCAACTGTTCCTCCGCCGAGCCGTGAAAGCCAATGCGCGCGCGTTTCTCTTTGAGTAGTTCGTCCAAACCGGAGAACGCGCCGCAGGCGATGAAGGGCACGTCGCGCGTCGAGAAATGCGCGCGGTAGCCATACTCCGAGAAGCCGTAGTCCATCGGCGCGAGCACGTCCGTGCCTTCGAGCATCGCCAGCAGTTCGCGCTGCACGCCGTAGCCGGAAACGTCCTTCGTCGTGCCCTGCCCGGCGAAGCGCGCGTTGCTCGTCGAAGAAGCAATCTTGTCGAACTCGTCGAGACAGACGACGCCGCACGAGGCGAGCAGGAGGTCGCCGTGCGCGGCGTCAATCAAGCGCGTGACGACCGTTTTCACATCGTCGCCGATGTATCCGCTCTCCGTGAAACTGGTGATGTCAACGATGACGGTCGGGAGTTTGAAGATGTGTTGAAAGAGCATCTCGACGAGAAAAGTTTTGCCGCAACCCGTCGGGCCGATGAGCAGGAAGTTCTGCTTCGGCGTCAACTGCCGCCGCTCCGTGCCTTCGACGTGCAGCCGCTTCAGACGCCGGACGTGCCTGTAGGCCATCAAAGAGAGCGCGCGCCTTTGCGTCTCCTGTCCCTTGTAGCCCGCGCGCTCCAACTCCTCGGCAATCTCCGGCGGCGCGGGCAGCGGTAGTTCGTCCACGAACTCGCGCACCGCCTCCTGCTCCGGCGACAGCCCTTCCTCGAACAGATTCCCGTCCTGTTCCTCGCCCTCTGTTGAATGGCTCATAGATCAAAACCGCTTAACTCAAAAAAGGGACGCACAGCACGGGCACGCGCGTGCCGCGCAGGACTTTCTCGGCGGTCGAACCGAAGAGAGCCTCCTCGACCTGCGTCGAACGCCCGTGCGTGCCCATGACGATCATCGGCAAATCGAGGTCGCGCGCGATCTTCAAAATCTCGACGAAGGGCACGCCGACGACGATCATCCGTTCCACCTGCACGCCGCCTGTTTCGAGCCCTTCGAGCATGTTCGTGAAACTCATCTCGGCCAACTGGCGCAACCGCGCCGTCACCTCGTCGGACGAACCGAGTCCGGCGGCGACCGCGTCGTTGAGGAAGTTTTGGTCAATGACGTGCAGCAGCGTGAGGTCGCCGTCGGGGTCGGCGATGCCGACGGCGACGCGCACGGCGTTGAGCGATGTCGGGGAAAAATCAACGGGGACGAGGATGTCCGGCGCTTTGAGCATGGATTCACGGCCTCCCTTCTTTCAACGTTTGGCGGCAGAGGAACGGGTCGCCAGCAGGCGGTTTTCGATGCGCGGCAGGCTGGCGACGACAACCTCTCCGACCGCCTGCAAACTCTGCGCGGAGATTTTGTCGAGCGTGTCTTCGGGCGTGTGCCAGTAGGGATAGCTGCCGAGTTGAATCAGGTCAACCGCGTCAACGCCCGCCTTGATAAATGGCTCGTGGTCATCGCCGCCGATGGCCTCCGCGCGCTCGACGAACTGCGCGCCGCGCCCCACCTCGCGCGCCGTCTGCCAGATCAAATCAACGAGCCATTTCGTGCTCGAATCGTCGCGCGCGAGTTCCAGTTTTTTGTAGCCTACCAGATCGAGCAGAATCAGCGCGCGCACGCGCCGCAACTCGCTGCGCTTCCGCAACTGCGCGACGTAGCGACGACTGCCGTACGTGTTGTCGGGCGCGCCCGCCCGCCCGCACTCGTCCCACTCGCGGCAGAAAGCCTCTTCGCCGTCGAAGAAGACGAAGCGATACGTGAGACGCGGCATGCTGCGCGCCGACGCGAGCGTGCGCGCGAGTTCGAGCAGCGCGCCCGTCGAGGAGCCGCCGTCGTTTGCGCCGACGAAACGAAAATCTTTGAAGAGTTTGGTGTCGTAGTGGCTGGCGATGATGATGAGGTCGGAGGACTGGCCCGCGAGTTCCGCCGAGACGTTGGAGAAGGCGCGTTTGCCGAGCGGCGTCTCCGCGCTAAATTCGTCGGTCGAGACTTTCAAGCCGTAAGACTTCAACTCCTGCACGATGTAGCGACGCGTCGCCGCCAACTGCGGCGAACCGGCGGGGCGCGGCCCCATCTCGACCATCTTCCGGACGTGCGCCAGAGCACGCTCGCCGTCGTAGACGGTTCGCCTGTCCGCTGAATCCTGCGCGGCGGCGACGAGCGCGCCGGACGCGTGCGCGAGCAGCAGCAGCAGGAGCGCGAGCGCCGTCCGCTTGAGCGGCTCACACGCGACGCGCGGCGCACGCATGTCCCGACCGTGACTGCTGAACAATTCTACGCGCATCGTTTCAAACTGCGCCGGGCGATAATCGAGCGATGACCGGCGACGCGAGAGACGTTGCAAACTCGAACGCCCGCACGCGAAAAGCGTCAAAGGCGGTTCATGCCGCCCGCACTCCGGAAGCGCCGGGGCTTGCGCGCGCCGCCCGCAAGTTTTACGCGGACGGCTTGCCGCTTTTCTCTCCGCTTGTCGTCTGATGGTCTGCGGGGCGACGTGCGGCGCGCTCGCGTTGATGGAGCGCGCGCCCGCGACGGCCCAAAAGGTCGAGTCCCTTCTCGAAGGCGGCGAAGGGCAGGTCGGCGATGGTGCTGAGCGTCTGCCATGCGGCGACGGCTTCCAACTCGACGAGCGTCGAGAGTTTCTTTTGCAGCGGCATCTCCCGAAACTCTTTGCGGAAATCTTTGGCCGCCTCTTCCTCCGTCGGCTGCCGCTCCGTGAACGGCACGGGGCGCAGAGTGAGTTCGCCCGCGCGCTCGATTTTCGTCTGGCAGGCCAGACGCTCTCCCGTCGCCAGCCGTTCGGGACTCAGCCGCTCGCGCTCGGCGTTCGTCAGAGACGACAAAAGTGTCGCGCCCTGTTCGACCATCACCGCGCACGTATCACACTCGCCGCGTCCCTCGCACTCGGCGGGCAAGCGCACGCCCATCCGCTTCGCCACGTCCCACAGGTAAGCGCCCTCCGCGACGATGCCGTCGTGCTCTCTGCCTTCCAACTTCCATTCGACTTTAACGGTCATCTCAAATCCTCTCCGACCAACCGAAAACCTGACTTTTAAGTTTAAGGGGAAACTGATTCGCAAGTTACAACCTTTCATTCAGAAAGGCAAAGGCGAGTAAATCGTGAATCGTCAATCGTGAATAGAAGATGCGCTAAAGGCTGTTGTCTATTTACGATTGACGATTCACGATTTACTAATAATCTCCTTCTTCAATGTGTGCTTGGTGCGGAGACGAAGCGGACGCGCGGTTCGGCGGCGGACTCGTCTTTTTTGTTACGCTCGCCCGTCTCCTGCTGGCAGTTGGCGCAGATGCCGAAGATGCGGAGCGAGTGTTGAATGGGCTGGAAGTTGTGCTTGGCGAGAATCGCGTCCTGAATGGCTTCGAGTTCGGCGGAGAAAAATTCGATGGTCGTGCCGCAGACGGTGCAGATCATGTGGTCGTGATGCGGGTGCTTGTAGTTGTGCTCGTAGCGCGTGCGCCCGTCGCCGAAGCGCACCTCGCGGGCGAGGCCCGCCTCGACCAGCAGCTTGAGCGTGCGATAGACGGTCGTGTGCCCGACGCTCGGGTCTTCCTGCTTGACGAGATGATATAAATCCTCGCTCGACATGTGTTCTTCCGTCCGCAAAAAGACATCCAGAATCAGGTCGCGCTGCGCGGTGCGCTTCAATCCGGCGTGCTGGATGTGACGGTGAAAAATCTCTTTCTCTTCATTCATAAAGTCTCTGGCCCGACAAACCTTTGGAAACGAGGTCTTTTTAAAGTGAACACATTTTAGCACTCGCGGGCGCGCGATGTGAAGAAGTTGACCGACCGATGCGCCCCCGTGTTATCTTTCCCCGCAGGTGCCGGGGTGGCGAAATGGCAGACGCGACGGACTTAGATGTCTTGAGCACCCAGAGCGAAATCTCCGGTGTGAATGGGGTCAAATTCGGTGAAACCTTTTATCTGGCAACACCGAGCTAAGTTTGGAGGAGATATTTTTGCCGCGATAAGTTGGAGTCAGGGCGTGGCAATATTCCCATCGTAAGGAGCGACGCCAAGTTTACTCAATGTCTGTGCAAGTGAGGTGGAATTTTTAATCGCTTCAAATAGCTGACGTTCGGTGTATTTGCGTAGCTTCATACAACCTCCAAAAAAGTGTAGAGACTAGACGGCTCCCACCTGACTGTTACAAGATTGATGTAGCAAAAGGTGAAGGTATAGTCCAGACCACAAACTACTTCAGCGTAGGCGGCGAAAGTCGTAGTGGTAAGAAAATCCGTTGACCGCAAGGTTGTGCGGGTTCGAGTCCCGCCCCCGGCACCAAGTTTTAACGCGATGAGTTCCCCCGTCGTCCCCTTTTGACGCGAAGACTCATTTTCCAACAGAGAGGTGAAATCATTATGTCGAGCAAGCCAGCACAGGACAGTCAGGGAAACACCGGAACCGAGGACTTGACCTACAATCTGGTGAGTATCCTTTATCACGCGCTGCAAGGCGCGGAGACTTACGAGATGTACATCAAGGACGCCGAAGGGAGCGGCAACACAGACCTCGCGCAGTTTTTCCGCGACGTGAAGGAAGAGAACGCGCGTCGCGCCGTGCGCGCGAAAGAGTTGTTGACGCGGCAACTCGGTCAGGACAGTAAGTAACCGGACGCCCCTGTCGGCCCATCAACTATACAGGCGAGACGGGCAAACGGAGCGGACGCGTCTTTCGGCAAAGTCTGACAACTTCGCGCCGGAAGTCCGGCAAAGAAAGAGAACGCCTGCGGGAGTTAGTCCCGCAGGCGTTCTCTCTTTTCGATTGCTTGTCGCGCCTACTCGTCGCCCTCGTCCGCCTGCACGCCCGTGAAAGGCTCGGCGCTGAGCACGGTGCTCAAGCCCTCGTTCTCTTCGACGTCGGTCGGCGCGTCCGCGTCGGTCACGTCGCCGCGCTCTCCCGCACGCTCATTCGTCGTCTCGTCGGCAGACTCCTTCACAGCCTCATCTTTTTCCACGCGTCTCTCCCCTTCCCTTTTCAGTACTTCGGCACGCTCGGGTCAACTTCGTTAGACCACGCGTTGATGCCGCCCTTGAGATTGACGAGGCGACCTGTGAAGCCCGCGCGCTGCAAGGCTTCGATGGCTTTGGCGCTGCGGCCTCCCATCTTGCAATGGACGACCGTCTCGCGGCTGGCGTCAATCTCGCTCATGCGCCCGACGACCTGCCCGAGCGGAATCAGGTTCGAATTGGGGATGCGCCCGATCTCGAATTCGTTCGGCTCGCGCACGTCTATAATCTGAATGTCGTCGCCTTTATCGAGACGCTGTTTGAGTTCGGTGGCGGTCATCTCTTCCATCTGTGCTTTCTCCTCCGTCGTGTTGGTGGCGTTCGTCGCTCCGGCTGTCGGCGGTCGCAGCCCGCAGAACGCTTCGTAGTCAATCAACTCTCTGATCGTCGCCTGCTCGCCGCAGACCGGACACGCCGGGTCTTTCCGCAACTTCAACTCGCGGAAGCGCATCTTCCATGCGTCGAAGAGAAGCAGGCGGTTGATGAGCGGTTCGCCCGCGCCGAGTATGAGTTTGATGGTTTCGTTGGCCTGAATCGCGCCGACGATTCCGGGCAACACGCCGAGCACGCCGCCTTCGGCGCAACTCGGGACGAGGCCCGGCGGCGGTGGCTCCGGATACAAGCAGCGATAGCACGCGCCGCGCTCGGCCCAGAAGACGCTCGCCTGTCCCTCGAAACGAAAGATCGAGCCATAGACGTTCGGCTTGCCCGCGAGCACGCACGCATCGTTGACGAGATAACGCGTCGGGAAATTGTCCGTGCCGTCAACGATGATGTCATAGTCGCGGAAGAGTTCCAGCGCGTTGTCGCTCGTCAGGCGCGTCTCGTAGGTTTCGATTCGGACGTGCGGGTTGATGTCGCTCAGGCGGTCGCGCGCCGACTCGATTTTCGGACGACCGACATCACGCGTCCCGTGCACGATCTGGCGTTGCAGGTTCGACGAATCAACCACGTCGAAGTCAACGATGCCGAGACGACCGACGCCCGCCGCCGCCAGATACATCCCGAGCGGCGCGCCCAAGCCCCCCGTGCCGATCATCAAAACGCTCGCCGCCTTCAACTTTCGCTGCCCCTCCATGCCTACT
Source organism: Pyrinomonadaceae bacterium (assembly GCA_035537095.1). Lineage (GTDB taxonomy): Bacteria > Acidobacteriota > Blastocatellia > Pyrinomonadales > Pyrinomonadaceae > DASWNP01. Next base: position 5,283 of record DATLMV010000152.1, on the reverse strand, counting down.
TCCGGCATGATGAGATGACGGCTATAACGCGCGATCTCCTCGTTCGAGAGCGACGCCGACCCGGCGACCGAAGACGCACCCGCGACCTCTTCTTCAGTCGTCGCGCCGCCAGCAATCGCGGGCACTATCATCAGCGTGTCGCCCTCTTTAACGGGCGTCTGCAAGCGTTCGGCGTGGCGGATGTCTTCGTCGTTGAGATAGACGTTGACGAAATTGCGCAAGGCGTTCTGGTCGTCGTAGAGATGCTTGCGCAACTCGGCGTGCGCGCCCGTCAAACTGTCTAACGCCTCGCCCACCGTCCGCCCCTCGACCTCTATCTCCGACTTTCCACCCGCGTATTGACGCAGCGCTGTCGGTATCAAAATTGTGACCGGCATTTATCAAACTCCTTCACGTTTCCCGAATCCACACGCGCCCCGCGTTCGCTCAAACGGCGCGCGCTGTTCTTTCAAAGCCCAAACGATAGCTCCCGCAAACGTTGCCGGAGACCAATTAAAGAACCGTTACGGTTCTCGGGTCGCCTCTTTTACGTCCTCCTGCGCTTCCGGCTCCGGTTTTTTGTAAACCTTCGGCACGGGCAGCGCGGCCTTCTCCGGCACGACCCAGAGTTCCATATCGGCTGCGTCTATGCCTGCGTAGCCGCCGAAGATAGTCACAATCTTGTCCGGCTTGATGCCGTGTTTAGTGCTCAACTCGGCGCGCGCTGCCTCGACCAGTTCATGCATCTTGCGGGCGTCGTATTGCTCCGGATCGTTGTAGTAGATAATGCACGCGCGATTGTTCGCCCGCGCTCGCAAAGCCTCGACATACGCCCCCGCATTCCAGAGCAAACTGATGTTTGTCGCCGGTACTCTCGGAGGTTCTGCAAAAGAGGGTTCTTCGACGGGCGTCTCTTCTGCGGCGGTCTCTTCGGTCGCTTGAACCTCGTTTGCGATCTCGTCCGGCGTCGGCTCTGCTTCGTTTGCCGACTGTTCGGCTGTTTCAGCGTCGGGGTTCAGCGCGTCCCAATCTTCCGCCCGATTATCGTCGTCTTGAACGTACCCGTGATTAAAAAGATACGCCTCATTCTCATCTCTATTGACGATAATGGTGTCGGTCGGAGTGGGTGCGGGGTCGTCTGGCGCGACCACCCATAACTCGACTGTTCTCTGCGCACGATAACCTGCGTTGACGACCGTCAAGCGTTCGGCTGCGAGGCCGCGCTCGTTGGTGAGATAGCCCTGAGCGCGCGCCAAGATACTCGGAATCTTACCGGGTAAATCATCCTTGCCGACGTAGATGAGAAGATAACCCTTGAGCTTCGACTCGTTCTGGAGGGCGATGGCGAAGTTGTCGAGACGCGCGCTCTCGTCACAATGTCTGATATCACCGTACTCGTCGAACTTCTCTGTGACGAGAACTTTTGCGGGCTCTGCTACCTCCTGCGCGGGTGGGAGCGTGATAAACTGCGCCCGCGCGACCTGCGCGAAACCTCCGGCGCAGCAGAGCGACGCGAATATCAATGTCAGCGATGTGGAGAGTTTCCGTGAGAGATTGTTTCTCATGCCTCATCCCTTCCGACCAACTCCTCTTCGTTGAAGCGCGAGCGATCCGCCTCCAACTCCCACGAACGGAGTTCGCCCGCGCGCCCCTCGCGTACCGAGACGATGATGTACGACCAAGTGGGCCAAGCGTGTTCCAGATCGAACTGCGAGGGCACAGCCGGATGATCCGGATGCGAATGATAGTTGCCGACGACATCGAGACGCCGCGCGCGCGCATGACGCTCGCCGCGCATGTATTCGTCCGGCAGAATCAGCGAGCGATTGTGGCGCGCCTCCGCCTCGCGCGCGTTCGAGACCGGGTAAACTTCCGCGACCGTCTTCGCGCCGTCGTCCGCGATGCGACCGAGCAGCAGCCCGCAGCACTCGTGCGGGTATTCCTGTTCGCCCTGACGGCGAATCTCTTCGAGTTGCTGCGCGCCCAGTCGAATCATCGTCGAATCATCTCGCTTGCCGCCTGCTCACTCCTGCCAGAACCCGTCGCTCAGATACCTGCCGCCGCCGTCGCAGAGAATCGTGACGACGACCGAACCCGCCGCGAGTCGCTGCGCGTAGCGGAGCGCGGCGGAAACGTTCGCGCCCGAACTGACGCCGACAAACAAGCCCTCTTCACGCGCGAGACGACGCGCCATCGCCTGCGCGTCTTCGGTCGCCGTTTCGACCGCCTCGTCCGCGAGCGACGCATCGTAGATGCCGGGGACGAGCGCGGTCTGCATGTGTTTCATGCCTTCGAGGCCGTGCAGCGGCGAGTCCGGCTGCATGGAGACGGCGCGCAACTCCGGATTCAACTCGCGCAGGCGGCGGGTCGTTCCGACGAACGTACCCGAAGTGCCGAGCCCCGCGACGAAGTGCGTGATGCGCCCTTCGGTCTGTCCCCAGATTTCGGGCGCGGTCGTCAGGTAGTGCGCGCGCCAGTTGGCCTCGTTGTTGTACTGGTCTGGATAAAAATATTTCTCCGGTTCATTCGACGCGAGTTCGCGTGCGCGAATCTGCGCGCCGTCCGTGCCCGACATCGGGTCTGTCTCGATCAACTCCGCGCCGTAGATACGCAGGATGCGCTTGCGCTCGACGCTCGCGTTCTTCGGCAGGCAGAGCGTGACGGGGTAGCCGCGCGCCGCGCCGATCAACGCGTAGGCGATGCCGGTGTTGCCACTCGTCGCGTCGAGGATGGTCTTGCCTGCGGACAGACGCCCGGTGCGCTCGCCGTCGAGAATCATCGCCAGCGCGGCGCGGTCTTTGACGGAGCCGCCGGGGTTGAGGTGTTCCGCCTTCGCGTAAAGCTCCACGCCTTTGGGGAGCGAGCGCGCGATGCGCGGGAGACTGACGAGCGGCGTCCCGCCGATGTAGCGCAGGAGGTCGCCGCGCACAGCGTCTCGTTCCGGTTCTGCGAAAAGCGTCTCTCTCATACAAAGATACGGTCAAACGCGCAGCGCGTTGCCAAACGTCGAGCGTCAACGGAAGCGTCGCAGGTTAAGAGACGGCGCGGAAAGATAAAAAAGCCCGACTTCGACTTATCTTTTAACCTGTCCCTCGTCTCTGCGTGCTGCGACGCTCACGTCGGCGATTGATGAAGCGCGTCGTTAACTCAAGCTCCTCTTTGAGAAATACCAGTCGGTCACTTCGTAGTCCGATTGGAGACGCTTCTCGGCGTCGTCGGTGGTTTGCGGCGGCGGCACGACCACCTTGTCGCCGGGTCGCCAGTTGGCGGGCGTCGCGCAGGCGTTGGCGTCCGCCGTCTGCATCGCCTCGACGGCGCGCATCACCTCGTCTATGTTGCGCCCGCAGGTCATCGGGTAATAGATGATGCCGCGCACCTTCTGCTTCTCGTCAATGATGAAGACGGCGCGGACGGTGGCCGTCTCCGAGGCTTCGGGATGAATCAGCCCGTAGCGTTGCGCGACCTTCGTGTCCAGATCGGCGATGACGGGAAAGTCAATCTTGACGCCGAAGTGCTGCTCGATGTTTCTGATCCAAGCGATGTGCGCCGGAACGGAATCAACCGAGAGGCCGATCAGTTGCGTGTTGCGTTGCTTGAACTCGTCGGAGCGTTTGGCGAACTCGACAAACTCGGTGGTGCAGACGGGCGTGAAGTCTGCCGGATGCGAAAAGAGCACGACCCACTTGCCCTTGTAGTCGGATAATTTGAGCGGGCCTTGCGTTGACTTGGCTTCAAAATCGGGGGCCGCATCGTTGATGCGCGGCAGGGAGGGCGCGCCCTCTTGCGCGGCCATTGACGGGGTACTCATATCGGTCTCCTTTTTATTCAAACGTGATCGGATGTCGCAAAGCGAAATTTCTCAGACGCTCCTGCTCGCTGTTTGATTTCGTTTAGCTTACACCAAAAAGCGTCTCAGACGAATGTCCGGCGCAAACAAATTCGACCCTCTTTTCCGCGCCTTCCGCGCGCACTTTTTCGCCTCGCTCCGGGGCCATACCATTTAGTGCAGACGACGCGTTTCTCGCGCACGAATCCTCCGCCAGCACGCCTTTCGACCGTCGCCGCCGCTTGACTTGCGCGGGATATTTCCTTTAAATACAAGAGTTACAAACAACACCTTCGCATCCGTCAAACGTGGCACGCTCATTGCACTACCATAGTCACGACCTCAGCGTCGCGCGTGGGGGGATGAGTTAAACAACAGAGCGCGACCGAGTCGCAGAGGAGAGATTTCAGATGACCAAGATCAATCACAAACTGGCGCAACGCGCTATCAGCTTTCTGGTGCTCATCGCCATCATGGCCGCGAGCATCATTCCGGCGTCGGCGCAGAGACGCCGTTCGCCGCGCCTGCGCAGAAACACACGCGTCGTGCGAACCGTCCCCGTGACGCCGCGCTACACCGTCGCGCGCGACACGATTATTCGCGTCCGGATGAACGAGCAACTCAGTTCGCGCACGGCGCGCATCGGCGACCGCTTCTCGGCGAACGTGACCGAGCCGGTCTATGCCGGGAGCGGCGTCGAAGTCGTTCCGGTCGGCAGCCGCGTCTGGGGCAGAGTGACTTCCGTCAACCGCGCGCAGAGACGCAAGGCGGGCAGCATCGCCGTCGCGTTCAACTCGATTGAGTTGCCCAACGGCGTGCGCCACGCCATCAACGGCTCGCTCACCACCTTGCAGACCGACGGCGCGAACGCCGACAACGAAGGCACGGTTTCGGGTCGCGGCAACGACAAGCGCAACGCCATCTTCATCGGCGGCGGCGCGGCGGGCGGCGCGCTCATCGGCGCGATTGCGGGCGGCGGCAAGGGTGCGGCCATCGGCGCGATCATCGGCGGCGCGCTCGGCACGGGAGCGCGTGTCTATGAGAAGGAGCAGGAGGCCGAAGTGAAGTCCGGCACGGAGTTCGGCGTGATTCTCAACCAGAGCATCACGATGACCGCCTCCAACGTCCGTTAAGTTTATCCAAGTTCGACGACCTCACGGTTGTCGAAACGAAGGAAGCCCGTTTGCGAAGGGGAGAGCGCGGGCGGGCTTCCAACAAAATTCAGAGTATTGGTTAACCAACGAGTTCGGTCGCCCCTGTCAGGACGTAAGTGAGCGACCGCACAGAATAGACCCGCCGCGAAGGGGAGAGCGCGGCGGGTCTCTTCCTTTTTAGTAGTGAATCGTAAATCGTAAATAACCCAAGTTGCCAGTTATTGAATGAATGCCTTATCAACTTGATAGGCAAACAAAAACAGACTGATTTTCAAGATAAACCCTTCAAGCGTCGTCGCATGTATCTTCTTGGGGAACATTTTC
>DATLMV010000151.1:0-22704 GCA_035537095.1 Pyrinomonadaceae bacterium | reverse complement strand
CACAGAATCTCCAAACCGGACGCGCCCGCGTCGCTGCTGCTGCTGCGCTCGCGCGCGGCGGCCTGTTCTGCGTCCGCCTCGACGGAGGGCTGAGAGTCGGGTGCAAAGTGAAAGCGCAATTCGTAAGAGTGCGCGCCGCTCGTGCGTACTTCGTCGCGCAGAATCCAGTAGCCGCCCTTGAGAAAGAGGATGCTGCGCGCATGTGTGGCGGGCGCGTCGAGACGCGCGTAGCCGTCGTGCTCGCCGGAGAAGAAGTCGAAGCGCGCGTGCGTTATCCAACGTCGCGCGGCGGCGTGCGCCGTGTGCTTCCAAGTGAAAGCGGTGTCGGGGACGGAAGATGATTCGCCGTCAATCGTGAGCGTGTTGTGCGCCGCCGAACTGCGAAAACGGTCGCGCATCTCGGACGAGCCGGTGTATGTGTACGTGCCCGCATCTACGAGCAGCGTGCGCCCGCGCGCGGCGAGTTCAAAAGAGAGGGCGTCGGCGTGCGCGTGGCCGCAGTTGTCCGCGCCGTGCGGGCCGCAGTCCAGAAGCATGTAGTTCGCGTCGTGCGTCCAACCGTCGCGCATTGAGTAGTAGCCGCCGTCGGGGAAGGCGCGCGAGAGCGACGCTGGCGGATGAGAGGCAAGATGATCAAACTCGCGGAGTCCGGCTTCGCCGAGCAGCCAGAGCGACTCTTCCGCCGCTTCGCGGGCGACGAACTTGTAGTCGGTGCGACCGAAGAGGGCCGCGCCCGTCGAGAGCGTGGCGCGGAAGTCGTTGGCCGCGCGCTCGTCGAGGACGGCGAGTCGTCCGCCGTCGTCGTCGCCGTAGAAGGGCGTCGTGCCGTCGGGCTGCGTGATGTGCATCAGGTGGTCGAGCGAGGCTTGGAGTCTTTCGGCGACGGTCGCGTCGAGCATGTCGCCGTTGCGGCGCGCGAGGATGTAGAGATGCGTGTAGAAGTCGGTCGTGTAGCGTTGATAGTAGCTGGCCTGTTCAAAATAGACGCCGTCGGGTTTGATGTGGCGCGCGAGTTGGGAGAGCAGAACGCTCCGGCCCGCGTCGCGCCAGCGCGCGCTCTCTCTAAACTCGGGCAGGAGCGTTCCCAGATAGTAAAGGCCCAAAGCTTCGCCCGTGAGATGCGTGTTGGGGCTGAAGTAGGTGGAGAGATAGGTTTCGAGATGGCGCGCGTTGAGATAGAGAAACTTGAGCGTGCGCGCGAACAGGGACGGCGTGAGATGCGCGGACTCGCGGAAGAAATAGAGCGACCAGAGCCAAGCGATTGAACGAAACGCGACCTCCAGACTGCTCGCCCAGTTGATGCCGAGCTTGGGCGGGTTGCCGTCCATCCACGATTGCAGGTGCGCGGCGAAAGTGCGCGCGTAACGCTCGTCGGCGGTCTGCCAGTAAGCGCGCCCGAGCGTCATAAAATACTGCTGGCGGTTCAACTCCCAGATTATCTTTTTGTCGCCCGCGACCGACGCGTCCAGATAGTTGATGCGGCTCCAATGCTCAAGCGGCGTGCGCTTCTGCGCGACGGGTTCGAGATGCCAGTCGGGCGGCTGGCCGAAACTGAGATCGCTGAGGCCGAGCAGGTCGAAGCGTCCCGCGCAAATCTTCTCCGCCTGCTCGACGACGCGCTCGCGCCCCTGTGCGCCGAAGCGCGTTTGCAACTCCGCGCGCGTCCGGTCGCGTTCGTCGAAGGAGGCGAAAAAGCACGGCGACGTGCGCCGACGGAAATGTTCGAGCAGAGCCTCCGCGCCGGAGAGTTCAGTTTGACCGTCAGGCGCATCGAGCAGACTGAACAGCGCGGCATCGCAAGGGACGCGCGCGAGGCGCGACCATCCGCGCCGCTCCGCCTGTGCGTGCCAGACCTGTGCGCCGCGCACGCGTAGCTCCGTCAGGCCGCGCCCTCTCAGCTTGTTCAGTTTGTCGAGTAGATGGCTCATCTGCGTTCGCGAACGTTTCTCCCGTGCGTGCAAACCTTAACGACCGGCAATCAGATCAACGTTCTCCCGTGTATCCATCCGCGCGTCGTCAACGCGTTCGCCGACGGCTGCTTGCTGTGCGGAGGCTTCGTCGAGCGCGGCGAGGCGTTCGGGGTCGCGCTCGCACCCCTCGTAGAAGATGACATCGAAAGAACCCTTGAGCGAGATGACGCGCGCCGGATTGCCGACGGCGACGCCGCGCGCCGGAACGGAGCGCGTGACGATTGCGCCGACGCCGATGAGCGCATCATTGCCCACCGTCAGCGGCCCGATGATGGCCGCACCCGGCCCGATATAGACGCGGTCGCCGACGACGGGGCAGGCCGCGATGTCCTGCGAGCCGCCGCCGCCGTGGCCGATGGTGACGCCGTGCGTCAGCGTGCAATGACGACCGAGACGCACGCCCGAAGCCAGAACGATATAGCCCGTATGCGCGATGTAGAGTCCCGGCCCAATAGAGACGCTCGGGGGGATTTCGATGTTCGTCAGCACGTCAACCAGAACACTCAGGAGCGTGGCGCAGATGCGCAGCACTTTACGCAGGGGACGCGGCATCTGCGCCGTCTCCACCCAACGCGCGAAGCGATAACCGGCGACGGCCCACACGCCCGGCGTGAGCAGCATCGCGCGCAACTGCTGGCGCGTGCCGTGTCCGTAGCGTCGGAGGTCTTCGCGGAAGTTCTCGAACATCTGTTTCGTTTACGTTGAGCTTGTGCGTTTAATCGGCGAACTGTGACGTTTGAGCGTCGGGGGTTTCTGGCTAAAGCTTCAGATGCTTTTTAAGCGTCGAAGGCTTCTTCGAGGACGCGGCCCCGCATCTCCGTCGGGGCTTCGAGGCCAAGCAGGTTCAGGAGCGTCGGCGCGATGTCCAAGTTATCGCATTCTCCGAGTCGCGCGCCCGCGCGGACGCCCGCGCCGTAGAGCAGCATGATTCCCTTCGGGTCGTGGCAGCCGGACTTGACCATCCCCGTGCCGTAGACGAGGTCTTCATAGCGGAACGAGTTCTCGTCTCCCGCGCGGTGCGGGAAGAAGCAGCGCGAATCTTCGGTCGTCTCGTCGTAGTGGCGGAGCGTGACGGTGAGACTGTTCTCCACCGTGTCAATATTGAACATCGGGCGCGCGGGCGAATCCACGTAGGCGGATTCGAGGCGGCCCATCACGGACTTCATCGTCGCGTGCGTGTCGGGATAGATGTTGAACTGGTCGGACATCGTCGAGAGCGCGCGGACGCTCTTTCCGGCGTCGAGTATTTCGAGCAATCGGTCGAGCGAACGCAGTTGACCGATGCGTTTCCCGCGCCTCAACTCGCTGACGAAAGGCTTCTGACCCATGCTCGAAGCGACGACGAGCACCGTGTTGCCGTCAACCAGTTTGAGCATGTTCTTCAACAGTTCGTCCGCCGTGCGATAGCCGTACTCGATTGCGCCGCCGAACGTCTCGACCTCTTCCGGCGTCGTCTCCTGCGGGAAGATTTCGGGCTGCATGGCCTTCCAGTAGGTGTGCATGTAATGCGCGACGTGGTTGGAGTGGAAGGTTGCGAAGTCGGGCCTGTGCTGACGATAGAGACGCTTGAAGAAATCGAAGTTGACGAGCGGCTGCAAGGCGACGCGCTGCCAGCGCACCTTCGGATTGGCGCGCTCGCGTGCCAGTTGACGCGCGATGCGCGCGAGCGTCGCGGGTCGCAGGCCCAGAGACAGCAGTTTCGTTCCGAGTCGTGCTTTGAACATCAACCCGTCGTTGTCGGACGGCAAACGCACGGAGCGCGTATAAGTCAGATTGAGTTCTTGAATCGGTCGTAAGTTTTCGGGATGCGTCGCCGTGTCGGGCGCGAAGGTGTCGGGCACGTAGAAGCCTTTGAGCCCGCGCGGCGGCGGCCAAGAACACAGGCTGCTATAGACGCCGACGCTCAAGCCCTCCTCCTGACAGATTTCCCAGATGCGTTTGGCGCGGATGCTTTCGGGCGGCTGCTGCAAAAAGAAGACGTTGTGCTCCTCCTGCGGGCGGCCCGTGTAGAGGGTCGTCCAAGTGATCCACGGATCCATCTGCGGCGGCATGTCCACGCTCAAAGGCGCGCCCCATGCGCCCTCATGCTTCAAGCGCGCGAAGGACGGCAGCTTGCCCGCCTCGATCAACGGGTCAATCAAGTCCCAAGTGTTCTCATTCAACTCGACCAGCAAAACTTTCTTACGAGACATACAAAAACGCGCTCCGTCTGCTTCTGAAATTTTTCCTTGCTTCAATCTACTACCCGGCAACCGCCCGCGCACATCCTCCGCGCGGCGTGCCCGTCAAGACTCCGCCGAGGCCGTGCTCTTGATGGCATCGGTCGCGTGCGGCGTCTGTGCCGCTTGTGCCGTCGCTGTTCGCTGCGACGACATAGCCGCGCTGTGCTCGACCATCGCACCCAACTTGCGTCGAAAGATGTCGGCCAGCCGCGACGTGTTGCGCGCGAGGTCGTATCGCTCGCACACGCGCCGCCTGCCCGCTTCTCCGAGACGACGACGCAACTCCGCGTCGTCCATCAAGCGCGCGATGGCCTCTTTCAGTTCTTCCTTGTCCGAAGGGCTGACGAGCAGACCGTCCTCACGGTCGCGGATGAGTTCGGGGATGCCGTTGATGCGGGTGGCGACGCACGGAATCTCCATCGCCATCGCCTCCATCAAAACGACGGGCACGCCCTCCGCGAAACTCGCGAGCGCGAAGATGTCCGCCTCCTTGTAGAGTTCGAGCACGCGGTCTTGATTGCACCATCCTTCAAAGACGACGCGACCCTTGAGACTGCGCCGCGCGACCGTCTCTTCCAGAGCGCGACGGTCGGGCCCGTCGCCGACCAGACGCAGCCGCACGTCTCTCCCGTCCCGCAACAAAAGCTCGACCGCCTCGACCAGAATGTGCTGCGCCTTGACGGGCGCGAGCCGCCCGACGCAGATGATTTCAAACGGCGACGGCTGCGCGCGAAAGGGTCGCGGACGATAGACCGAAGGGTCAACTCCGAGCGGCGAGACTTCGATTTTGTCCCACTCGCGGCTCTCCGCCTGCCGCATCAACTGGCTGCGCGCGAAGTTGCTGATGGCGCAGACGAAGGCGGAAGCGCGCAGTTTTTCCGCGAGGCGAAAGCCGACGGCGTCGTTGAACTCCTCCGGCCCGTGCAGCGTCCACGACATCGTCAAAAAAGGAAAGATGCGCGTCGCCAGCAGGCAGACCGATGAAGTGAAATGTGAATGAACGTGCGTCAGCCGTCGCTCCTCCATCCAGCGACCGAGCGCGACGGCCTCGACGAAATAGAGCACGCTCGTCGGAATCTTCTTCGGCGCGGAGACGCACATGTCGAGCATCTCGGCCAAGCCGCGCAGGTAGCCCTTCGGGCGCGTGAGAAGCGTCCGCAGATTGGGCATGATTGCGTGCAGCGGGTTCGCAGGTTTGATGTACGTCGTCAGGTGAAGCTCCGCGCGCTCGTCCGGCGTCAGGCGTTCGGGCGTCCGGTCGGCTTTGAGAATCGAAGCGGTGTGAATGTCGAACCCCTGCGCGCGCAGTTGCAGCACTTCGCGCAGGATGAACGTGTGGTTCACCGCCGGATATTGCCCGATGAGATAGGCGAGCCGAATCTGTTTCTCTGGCTTCATACGTTTAGCTTTGTCGGACGATGAACGATGGACGATAGACCATAGCCAATCCGTTTTCGCGTGTCATCCTTCCGAATAATTTCGTCCATCCCGGTTCTGTCCGTCGTCTATCGTCCATCGTCGAACCTGACGCTCTCCATCTTCCGCAGCGCAGGAGTTGCGCCCCGGCGCGCGAGTAGTTCGTCGTAGAGACGTTCGGTGCGCGCGAGCCGCGCTTCGCAGGAGAATTCTTGCGCGACCACCTGCCGCCCGCGCTCGCCCATCGCGCGCGCGCGCTCCGGCTCTCGGAGCAGAGAGATGATGCGCGCGGCCAACGTCTCCGCGTCTTCGGGCGGGACGATGTAGCCCGTCTCGCCCTCGACGACCGCTTCGCGCGCGCCGCCGATGTCGGTCGCAACCACGGGAAGCCCCGCCGCCATGTATTCTATTATCGAATTGGACAACCCCTCGACGCCCTTTGAACTGAGCACGCCGACATCCGAGACGTAGAGCAACTCGGCGATGCGCGCGCAGCGACCGACGAAGAAAGCATCCTCCGCGAGTCCGAGTTCCGCCGCCAGAGCGCGCAAAGGTTCCGTCAGCCCGCCCTCGCCCGCGAGGACGAACGCGGCCTCCGGCACTTCGGCGCGCACGCGCTGCGCCGCACGCAGGAAGGTTGCCTGATCCTTCATCGGGTGCAGCATGTTGGCGACAATCGTGACGAAACGCCGGTTGCCTTCGTGCGGCAGACCGAGCGCGGCGAGTATCTCCTCGCGTCGCCAGCCGGGTTGCGGCGCAAAACGCGCGGCGTCCAGACCGTTATAGACCGTCACCACCTTCTCCGGCGGCAAGCCCTCGCGCAGCAGTTGCGCGCGCACGGCCTCGGCGTTAGCGACGACCGTGTGCGCGAGGTCGTATGCGCGACGCTCGACGATTCTTTGCGCCCGGCTGCGGATGCCGTCCGTCTCCCGCCGCGACGCGAGACGCACCGGCACGCGAGCGAGCGCCGCGCCGAACATGCCGAAGATGTTCGTATAAAAATCGTGGACGTGAATCACGTCAATCTCGTGCTCGCGCAGGTAAGCGACGAAGCGACGCAGTTGGCGCAGGGCGTTGCGGTCGTAAAAACTGGTCAGCGGAAAAGAGGGAATCTCCCTGTAGCCGAGACGCTCGACCTCGACGCGCAAAGGCCCTTCGGGCGCGAGACAGGCGACGTGCAACTGATAACGCCCGCTCTCGTGGAGCAGCCGCGTGAGTTGCACGGTCTGCCGCTCCGTGCCGCCCTGATAGAAGCTGTTGTTGAGTTGCAGGATGTTCGGCTTCAACGCTTCTCTTCCCCTTCGCGGACGAAGACGAACTCGTTGCAACCGAGCCCGACGCCGCCGCACTTCAGACGCAGCAAACGAAATCCTCTCGCCTGATAAAATTCGAAAATCTCTTCGGGCGTCGCCACTTCGTACGGATAACCGCCGACCCAATCAACGATGTCGTGCCAGCGACTCATCCCGCGCCGCTCCATGTAGCGCGTCCAAGAGTGAACGTATTCGAGAGGCCGCAGGAGCATGAGCGAGCGCGCAATCGCTCTGGCTTCGGCGGGCGCGCTGACGATCATCGTGAAGGGAACGCGCAAAAGGCGCGGCAACTGGTTGTAGGTGCGTTTGATCCACTTCCAGCGCGCGGCCTGACTGCCCGTGTCGTTGTAGATGGCGACGAAGAGTTTGCCGCCAATGCTAACGGGCAACTGCGCGTTCTCCAACGCGCGCCACATCTCGCCCGTGTGGTGCAGCACGCCCCACGAATAGACCACGTCGAACTCTCCCAGAGAACGCACGAACTCCGCGTCGAGCGCGGAACCCTGTGTCACCTGCCAGTTATCGTCTCCGGCGAAATACCTGCGTCTAAGCTCCGACGTGCAGGCCACCGAATGCGGGTCGTAGTCGAACGAACGGACGCGCGCACCCAGACGCCGCGCCGCCAGACTGAAAAGACCGCTTCCCGAACCGATGTCGAGAAAGCTCCGGCCTTCGAGACTTTCGACCCCGAGCATCTTCTTCAGAGAATCTTCGGCTTCGCGGATGCGCTCGTCGTTGAGCACGCTCAGGAAGCGGCTCCAATTCTTCCCGAACTCGAAACGCATGTCCGAAGGATCGGCGTAGCGCGGCGCGGCGGTCGTCGTCGTCGTCGCCGCGTCGTCGGTCAAGTGAAGATGCTCTTCTTTCGTCGCCATCAATTTTCCCTGTCTTTGTTTCACACCGCGACCGGCACAAGGTTGCCCGCCGGAGATTGCGCCGCGCCGTCGCTGCCGCGTGGTGCGTCGGCGAAGGTTCGATGCCAGAGTTCGAGCATCAGGAGCGTCCAGAGTGGCGTCGCGTGGTCGCGGCGTCCGCGTTCGTGTTCGTCGAGCAGCGTGCGGACGTAGCGCGGTTCGACGAGGCCGCGTTCCAGCGTGCGCCGCTCCGTCAGCGTCTCGCGGATGCGCGCGCGCAACTGCCTGTTAATCCATTGGTCAATCGGCACGCCGAAACCCTGCTTCGGGCGGTGCAGAATCTCCGCGGGCACTAAGCCTTCGAGCGCGCGTTTGAAGATGTGTTTGGTTTCGAGGCCGTGCAACTTCAAAGGCGCGGGGATGCGCGCGACGAACTCCATCAACTTATGATCGAGCAGCGGGCCGCGCGCTTCCAGCGAGACGGCCATGCTCATGCGGTCAACTTTGGTCAGGATGTCGCCGGGAAGGTACGTCTTGCTGTCGAGATAGAGCAGGGAGTCGAGCGGGTCGCCCGTGCGGACGCGCGCGGCGTAATCACGAAACTGCGCGACCGCGCCGTCCGTCTGCCCGTTCAACGACCGACGAAAATCATCCGTATAGAGCGAGCGTTTGTTGAGCGACGTGAAGACGGAAACGCTATCTATGTAGCGGTCAAGCGGGTCGAGCGCGACGTTGTGCAGAAAGTTGCGCCCCCACGCGGCGTGCGGGAGATGTCGGCTCAAGGGTTGCATCACGCCGCGCCGCAGCATGCGCGGGAGACGCGCGAAGCCGCTCCGCTGGCGGTCTATGACGTAGCGCGTGTAGCCCGCGAAAAGCTCGTCGCCGCCGTCGCCCGAGAGCGCGACCGTGACGAACTGGCGCGCGAGCTTCGAGACCATATATGTCGGAATCGCGGACGAGTCGGCGAACGGCTCGTCGAAGTGCCAGACGAGTTCGTCAACGATGTCGCAGATGTCGGGCGTGACGATGAACTCGTGATGGTCGGTCGCAAAATGTTTGGCGGCGACGCGCGCATACTTCAGTTCGTTATAGCTGTCCTCTTGAAAACCGATGGAGAAGGTCTTGACGGGCTGCGACATGTGGCGGGCCATCAGGCCGACGACCGCGCTCGAATCCACGCCGCCCGAGAGGAACGCGCCGAGCGGCACGTCCGACATCAGACGCAGGCGGACGGACTCGTCCAGCAGCGCGCGCAGTTCTTCCAGATAATCCTCGACGCGTCGGCGCGTGCGGTCAGTCTCGAAGGGAAGATCCCAGTATTGTTTGACGGCGACTTCGCGCCCGTCGAAGGTCAGAGAATGCGCGGGCGGAAGCTTCCGTATGCCTTGAAAGATGCTGAGCGGGTCGGGGACATAGCCGAAGGTCAGGTAAGCGTCGAGAGCCTCCGCGCTCGTCTCGCGCCCGACCGAAGGATATTCCAGAAGCGACTTCAATTCCGAAGCGAAGAGAAAAACACCCTGCGGCGTCGTCGTGTAGTAGAGCGGTTTTTTCCCCGCGCGGTCGCGCGCGACGAAGAGTTTGCGCGCGCGCCCGTCCCAGAGCGCGAAGGCGAACATCCCGCGCAGGTGTTCGACGCAAGACTCGCCGAACTCCTCGTAGGCGTGAACAATCGCTTCCGTGTCCGAATGGGTGCGGAAACGGTGGCCGCGCGCTTCGAGTTCGGGCTGCAACTCCTGAAAGTTGTAAATCTCGCCGTTGAAGACGATGGAGAGCGCATCGTCGCAACCCGAAAGCGGTTGATGTCCGCCCGCGAGGTCAATGATGGCGAGACGGCGCATCCCGAGCGCGACATCTTCCGTTAAGAGCGTGCCCTGATCGTCCGGCCCTCGATGCCGGATGATGCGGCACATGCGTTCGAGCACGGCGGCGCGCTCCGGCCCCCTGACCAGATTATCCGCGCCGACGAATCCTGCGATTCCACACATCCGTTTTCAGTTCATCCTTTAGGCTAAGGGGTCAACCGTGCTGACCTTGTGGACGCGTCGCTGCAACTGCGCGATGCGCCCGCGAATCATCTGTCGTTCTTCGCCGCTCAAGATTTCCAGCGCGTAAATCCCCGCCGCGTAGACGAGCGCGAAAACGCAACCGCAGACGACGAGCACGACCGCCGGATGCAGCCCGACGACCGACGAGCGGACGAGCGCGGTGACAACTCCGGCGACGACGGAGACGGCGGCGAGTTTGCCGATGTCTTTGAAGAGCGCGAAGTCCGCGCGCCTGACGCCGACGATGCGCCCGACCTTGAAGGCCATAATCAAACGCTCAAGGATAGTGACGCCGACCATCACGCTGATGGTGGCGACGAGTCCGAAACGCCCGGTCGCATAGACGAGCCCGACGAAGAGGACGGCAATCAACACGGGGCGCACTTTGAGAAGAAAATATCTGTGCTCGGCGTAGGCGCGCATGACGGGGTCGAGGACGAAGATGCTGAACGGCAAAAGCGTCATGTTGATGATAAAAATGGGGACGCTCGGCAGATATTGTTCGGTGTAGAGAAACGTGATGAACTCCCGCCCGACGACCAAGAGAAGAACGTAGAGCGGAAAAAAGATGGCCGCGAGCTTGCGCATCGCCCGCGCCGTCAGCGCGATAATTTCGCGGTGCTCGCCCTGTCGCTGCAAGTAGCTGACGCGCGGAATCATCACCGAGCCGACCGACTCGCTGAGTATCTGCACGAGCGGGAGTTGGAAACATCCGATGGCGTAGACGGCGTACATGTCCGCGTCGAAGTGGTAGGCGACGACGTAGTTGTGCAAATCCATCTGGACGATGTAGAGCATTCCGGCGACGCCGAGCGGCAGCGCGTAGGTCAACTGCCGACGCATCACCGCCCACTCGAAACCGCGCCAGAAGCCGCGAAAACGCGCCTGCAAATAGACGCACAGGATAATCGTCTGCAACACCCCCTGCGCGATGGCTGCGTAGATCAACCATTCGACGCTGCCGAACACGAGCGCGGCGGCGAGCAGCAAAGCCGTCTTCGTGAACTGCGCGATGACGATGAAGATGGTCGCGAGTTTCGGTTCCTGATGCGCGATGGCGATGAACTCAAGGAACGAGGCGACGATCCACAGCATGATGCAGACGCCGAGCGCGGGCGCGTGCGACGCCACTTCGGGACTCTTGAAAATCACGGACAGAAGCGACGGGCGCAGGACGAGCGCGACGCACGCCAGCAACCCCACCGCCGCGTTGAAGAGCAGGATATTGAAGACCACCTGCTGCTGTTTGTCCGGCTCGCGCGGCAGAAAATAGAACGCGCTCATGGCGAATCCGAGCGGCAGCAACGCGACCGACGTGCTGACGACCAGAAAGACCTGCTTGTACAGACCGAACTCGCGCTGGTCGAGACGCCGCACGAGCAGGAGCGGCAGGGCGAAGCTGAACATGAACGCCAGAGTCTTAGCGAACAGAATCCACAACGCGTGTCCCGTCAGGGAGATTTTCTTTTCGGGAGTTTCAGCCAACGTCTTTTAGTGCCGTCCCTTTCGTTCCTGCCGAACGCGTGCGCGCTCTCAAACCCTCGCCTCGCTTCGCAAAAGATAACGATTCCGCAGTTGATACGCGCCCTGCAAAAGTTTCGGCGCGAAGCGCAGCAGGAGCAGAATCAACTTCAACTTGCCGCTCCCGAAATAGACGTTCGCTTCGCTCAATCCTTCCGTCGCGGCACGGAAATCGTTGCGCGCGAGCGCATCCTTCCCCTCTGCCAAACGCAGCATCGCGCGATAGTGTGCCGTCTCTTCGCGCAGGGCTTGACGGTCGGCGTCGGTCAGTTCAGTCAACGTGCGTCCGGCCTTCTCGAAGACTTCGAGAGCTTGGCCGTACATCCGCGTCGGACTCGACGAGAGGCTGCCGCTCACGCGCCGGTAGCGCATCAAGACCTGCCGGTGATAACTGATGCGCCCGCCCCGGCCTAGTATCCGCAGCCACAACTCGAAGTCCTCGACGCCGCGAAAAGTCTGGTCGAACATTCCGACGCCGACGACGGTTTCGCGTCGCATGACGGCGCAAATCAGAACCGTGCAGCGTCCCCGCACCACCGACTCGAACGTCACCTCGCCCTGCGAGGGAAAAGCCTCCATCATCTCGCGCCCGACATCCGCGCCGTCGCCGAAGATGCGCCCGTTCGAGTAGACGACATCGAGCGACGGGTCGCGCTCAAGCGCGGCCACCTGCACGGAGAGATATTCCGGCTCCCACAGGTCGTCCGCGTCTAAGAGCGCGATGTACCTGCCGCGCGACGCTTCGATGGCCGTGTTGCGGGCGCGACCCGGCCCGCCGTTCTCCTGCGTCAGATAGACGATGCGGGAACGATAGGGCGCAAGCGCGCGTTCGAGTTCCGGCGTGTCGGGCGAACCGTCGTTGACGACGACGATTTCATACTCCTTAAAAGTCTGCGCGAGCACGGAATCCAACGTCTCGCCGATGTAACGCGCGGCGTTGTAAGCGGGGATAAGCACGCTCACGACCGGAGCGTCCTGCGGCTCAACCGCCGGAGACCCTTGCTCTCGTGTCGCTGCCGTTTCAGACATCAACGCTCCCTCCCTTCCGGCGTCAAGACCGCGCCGGGCGCTGTGACGGCGACCGTCGCCAGCGGCTCACGTATCGGCTCCCAGCGCGCGTAGCGTTCGCCGCGCAGGAATTTGTAGAAGGCCACGACGGACGCCAGATTCGTCAGGACGAAATAGTGCGGCAGCGCGAGCAGGCGGACGTGGACGCCCGCGCGTTCCAACAACCAACCGGCGGCGGCTGTCGCGTAGAACAGAACCTGTCCGGCGAGCGCGACCAAGTACAGGACGGAATAGGGCGCGAGCACAAACGAGGCCGCGAAAATCAACGCGAGAAAGAATGGCACGGCGTAGCGCAAGACTTTATGCGAGACGAGTTGCACGCCGTAGAAACCGCTTCGCAGCGGGTTGAGCATCGCGCGGTGTCGCCAGAGGTCTGTGTAGGTCTGCGCGATGACGCGGACGCGCATCCGCATCTCTTTGTCCGTCCGCTGGTTCGTTTCCTCGGTGCAGACGGCAGCCGGTTCGTAGATGGTACGCAAGCCCTGCTCGACCATCTTTGTCGCGATCAGAAAATCGCTACACGCCTCCTCATACATCGGAACATACGCCGCGCGCCGCACCGCGTAGATACAGCCCGAGACGCCGATGAGCGAGCAGGTGCGGCTCTCGCGCTCCTTGAGAAACGTCTCGTAGCCCCAGTAGGAGCGCGCGCCGTGGCCCGTGCTCGACTGCGACGGGTCAACGTAGACGAGCCTTCCGGCGACGCAGCCGACCCCTTCGTCGGCGAAGTTCGGCATCATCACGCGCAGCACGTCCGTGTTATAGAGCGTCGTGGCGTCGGAGAAGAGGATGATTTCGCCGCGCGCGAGCGTGACCGCAGCGTTCTGCGCCGCCGTCTTGCCGCGCCGCTCCGCTTGCCTGTGCAGGCGGACGCCGCGCGCGGCAAACTCCCGCACGATGTCGTCCGTCCGGTCGCTCGAACAGTCGGAAGCGACGATGATTTCGAGTCTCTCCTTCGGATAATCAAGCGCGAGCGTGTTCTCAAGTTTGGCGGCGAGGTCGCGTTCCTCGTTGTAGGCGGTGATGATGATGGTGACATCGGGCGTCCACTCGCGCCGCCGGACGGGACGCGCGCGCAGGCGGCTCGCCAGCATCAGCAGCAGCGGATAACCGGCGTACGTGTAGCAGAGCGCCGCCGCGCTCGACCAGAAGATTATCTCTGCCGCGAGTTTGAGACTCATAAATTATCGCGTCAGCGCGTGCGCTTCGCTCTCAGGCGGAACGAGACTGCGCTCGCCCCGCGTGTCGGATGTCGTGTCCGTTGTTGCGTCCGTTGTTGTGCCGGTCGTTCGCTGCTTGCGCTCCCTCTTTCTGGCTTCGCGCGCCGTCAGTATCTCGCGCCCGACTTCCGATTCGTAGAGGCGGCGGAGGCAGACCGAGAAGCCGACGAAGTAGTAGATGAACCAGAGATAGGCGACCGACGCGAAGAAACTGCTGACCATGTAGGCGACGAGCGCGGCCTGCAATCCGACCGCGAGATAATAGAGACGCGAAGTGCGCCGCCCTTCAAACGTCTCGCGCTCGACCTGCCGGAGCCGCCCGAGCGGCGTCCAGATGAACATCAAATAGATGACGAGCGCGGCCACGCCCATCTCGGAGGCGACCTGCGTGTAGGCGTTGTGGCTGACGAGCTCGCGGATGGAGAAGGTGTGAAAATTTCCCATCCCGACGCCAAGCAACGGATGACGCAAAGCGACGATAACTGAACTGATGAGCACCGCCTGTCGCGTGCCCGCCGAGCCGTTCGGGTCGCGGCTGTGGTCAATGATCGAGATGAGGCGGTCGGAATAGTTCGACGGCGCGAGCACGAGAAACGCGACGAACGCGACCGACATCAGCACGACGGCGACCAGACGGTTGCGTCGCGCCAGTTTGAAGGCGAAGGTTGCGCCCGCGAACGTCAGCCCGAGAAACGCGCCGCGCGAGAAGGTGACGACCGTGCCCGCCATCATCAGCACGGCGCTCCCGGCGTAGAGCAGTTTCTTCAAGGGGTTGCGCGTGGCGAGTAGCAGCGCGACGGCGACCGGAACCATCATCACGAAATGGATCGCCATGTCGTTCGGGTTGTCCATCCAGCCGCGCAGCGAACCCTTGACGCGATAGCCCTCGACCGTGAAGTTGCCGATCCGGTAATCGTTCAACGCGCCGAGGCTCAGGATGCAGCCCGCGACGATGGCAATCACGATCAGTTGTTTCAGACGCCGCTCCGTCCGCGCCACGTTGACGATGACGACGAACATCAGCACGGCCTTGACGAAGACATCCGTGAACGACGCCCAAGCCTCCGCAGGGTTCACGGCGAGCGGGATGGAGAGCAGTCCCAAGAGCGCGAGGAGCAGCACGAGATTGACTTCGCGCGGGCGCGCGGTAAACGTGCCTTCGAGCGCGAACTGCGAAGGGAAGAAGACGAGCAGCGTGCAGAGGCCGATGGGGAAAGCGAACTGCGAGAGCGGTTCGAGGACGGGGATGAACTCGTACGGGCGAATGTAGAGAAAGACCGTGAAGATGAAGAGGCCGACGTAGGTCAGGACGTGCCCGCGCCGGAGATGGAATGGACTCTTTTTGTCTGAGCTTTTACTGCCCGTCGGCGGAATCTCGACGGGCGCGGCGGCGAATTGGTTTGCCTCTGCGCCTTCAAATCCGGTCGCGCCGCCCTCGGGCGCACGCGCGCGCGTGTTCACGCCCGTCACGCTCGCGGCGTCAAGGTCGTCTTCGTGAGTTGCACCGCGCCTGCGGCCTCCCGACCGTTGCGACGGCGGCGTCACGGACTCGTAATCGAAAACCTGTTGGTTCGATGGCATTTACGGCACTCCGCACACGTCTAACAGCACCGCGCTCGCCGCGCCCGTTCGCTGCGGCGAGACCCGCGTCCGCATGGCCCGACGCGGCGGGGGCACAGGGCGCGCCCGCGACGTTGGTGCTTAAACAGCCACACGGAGGCAAGGGGCAATCCCGCCTCCGTCGGCTATTTTATCCGCCCCCGTTTTTTATCACGAAAGGCTTCTTCGGACACGCACGAAAGAGCGGTCTAAACCGCGACGCTCTCCTCGGCCAGCACAATCATTCGCACGCGCTCGCGCAGCGCCATCTCGAAGCGTCGCGCCTCCTCGATCTCGGAGAAAGAGAGCGCGCGCAGTTGCTGCTCGATGCGGCGACGATAATCCGAGACGAGCGAGTCCGAGACGTTCAGACGCGCCGCCGCTTCCAACTGTGTGACGTGTACGGGGCTCAAGTAGCAATGCCAGAGAACTCCGAGCATGCGGTCGTACTGCTTGGTCTTGCCGCGCACTGCGCCGTGCAAGCCCCGCAGGAAATCTTCGACGATGCCAGCGGCTTCCCTTTCCGACTCGCGCCGCAAGAGCGACTGTTCCGGATTCTCGCGCCCGTCAACCGGCTCAAACTGCCTGCCGCCCTCGTCGTTATCGTCGCCGCCGAGCGGCACGAGATAGATGTCCATCACGGGCAGGCGCGACATCACGAGGCTGCGCAGCGTCCGCACGTCAACGCAGGAGTCGCAGGCGTCGAGCACGGAGATAATCAAATCTTCCAAATCCGAGTTGCTGATGATGACCTGCGAATCGCCCGTGCAGCCGACCATGCGCGTGTCGCGCTGGCGGACGGGAATCATGTGGGCGCGCTGTTCGAGTTCCTGCGTGCCGCGACGCGGCTTGTCGTTGCGCCACTCCGTCAGCCCGTAGATGCGGTCAACGAGGCGACGGTGCGGCTCATCTTCCGCGCCGCCGTTGGAGTCGAAGCGGCGAAAGTTGGGGCTCGATTGAATGATGGTCGAGATGCGGCGGGCGAGCCGGTAGGATTCCGGGTGTCGCTTGCGCAACTCGGCGGTCAGAAGGTTGGTCAGTTCGATCTGGCCTATTTCGCATTCGATTTCGGCGTCGGTCATCTCGGTGTCGAGATAGTGCTGGAAGCGCGACTTGGCGAGGAGCGTGACGAAGAGTTCCTGCGTCAGGTCAATGTAGGCGCTGCCCCGGTCGCCCTCTTCCACCAGCAGACCGGCGCTGTGCGAAGCCCGGACGAGCGGATGATTGCTGACGAGCCTTTGGAGTTCAGTCCAGAGACGGTTGACATCGGAGCGGCGCAGGGATTCGACCCACGGGCCGCTGGCGCGTTGGGAACGCTCCGGCGATGCAACGCGCTCCGGCTCGCGTCTTGACTGTTCTTCAGTGGCGCTCGTCATGGAATTATTCAAACTATGATTATGCTCGGCAGATGTTGCAGCCATGTTAATGTAGCGGGTTCAGGTGAGCAAGGGTGGAGAGCACGGCGGGACGTTCCTGAGGCTTCAGAGTTTAGGAAGGAACAAAGGCGTCGTGCTTCTCAAACGCCGCGCGGGCGGCATGCTTCTCCGGTAAATCCGCTAGTTTGAAAGCCGACTGCTCATCCGGGGGAGAAGACGAGAACCTTTGTGACCCGCAGGCTCAAATGTCCTTGACGGGGAGTCCGCACCGGCTGACCGCGAAAGGAAACGTGGGCGGTCACCGTGAAGGGAAGTCAGGGTGGCGTGGGCGACCCTGTCAGACAAAAATGATGTTAGCAGCAAACCCGCAAATGAGCAAACATTTTTTTACACAATGGTCAAAACGTTGATAGGAAAGAAAAAAGGGGTGAAGAAAAAGTCGCGCGGGGCGGTCGAGTTATGGAAAAACGGTCGGATTAGAGCTTTCCTCTGACTGACCAAGCGAAGCGCACGTTGTGGGTCGGCGGCTTGCGGTGGCTCCTCGCCACGTCTTCCCTTTTGCCCTAGCCTTTTTGCGTGCTGTGCGTTACTCGGTAAAACGGCGCTTCACACGAGAAGCCACGTCCGCGCGTTTACACACTCTGACTCACGCGACGTAGATGTCGAACAAGGAGAGAGAACATGCGTTCTTCAAGCACAGCCGAATTCCGTAAAACGAGGACATGCCCCTCCGCCGAGACGCTGCTCCTCTATCATACGGAAAGCCTCATGCGCCCCAAGCAGCGCAGGGTCACAGCGCATCTTGAGACCTGCGATTTCTGCGGCGCGGAGATTCAACTGCTCGCACGCCATGCGCCCGCGGGCGTTTACGGTTCGCTGCCCGAAGCCAGCCCGATGCCCCTGCCGCTGCGCCGTCTGGCGGAAGATTTACTGACCACCCCGACCCGCGTGCTGGCGAGTTTTCTTGAGGCTACCTTCGAGCGTGAACGCCTGACGCTGACCGACGCCTGAAGTCTCGCGCCCGCCGAGTTTTCAAACACGAACCTCCCCGGCCAACGCGAGACACCGCTGCGGCGGCGTCCCGACACTCTTTCCCGAAACTCCTCCCCCAAAATCAAGCCTATTCTTCTTTTGCCGCCGAGCCGCCGTAGAGTTCGTCAATCAGGGGGCCGTATTTTTCGTCAATCACGCGCCGTTTGACTTTGAGCGTGGGCGTCAGTTCGCCGCCGTCAATGGAGAAATCTTCGTGCAGCAGGGCGACGCGGCGGACGCGTTCGTAGTCGGCGAGCGCGGCGGTCATCTGCGACACCTCGCGCTGGACGAGTTTGACGGCCTCCGTGTTGCGGCTCCATTCGAGGCGCGACAGTTTTCCGGCGGCGGGGAGCGCGCTTGAGAGGGCTTCCCAATCGGGGACGATCAAGGCCGCCGGTTGCTTGCGTCCCGCGCCGACGACGACCGCTTGGCTGACCAGCATGCTCTGCTTGATGAAACTCTCAAGCAGTTGCGGCGCGATGTATTTGCCGTTCGATAATTTGAACAGTTCCTTTTTGCGGTCGGTGATGTAGAGCCGACCCTCTTCGTCCATGTAGCCCACGTCGCCTGTTCGATAGAAGCCGTCATCCGTGAAGGCGGCGCGCGTCTCCTCATCTTTGTTGTAGTAGCCGCGCATCACGTTCGGCCCGCGCAGGAGGATTTCGCCTTCCGCGTCGAGCCGCACCTCGACGCCGGGGAACGGCAAGCCGACCGAGCCGACCTTGTTGTTGTCCGGACGATTGGCGGCGTCAATCGGCGCTTCGGTCATCCCGTAACCCTGCAAGATGTTGATGCCTGCGCCGAGGAACGAATAGGAGAGGACGGGCGAGAGCGACGCGCCGCCCGAGACGAAATAACGCAGACGCCCGCCGACGCCCTCGCGCCATTTCTCGAAGACCAGACGGTCGGCGATTGCCTGCTTGATCTCCAACAGCGGCGGCACGCGCTTTCGCTTGTCGCGCAGTTCGGCGTACTCCTGCCCGACGCCCATCGCCCACGTGAAGAGTCGGGCTTTCCAGCCGCCCCCGGCAGTTCCCTTCTTCAGAATCCGGTGATAGACCTTCTCGAAAAGACGCGGCACGGCGGTCATAATCGTCGGGCGCACTTCGCGCAGGTACTCGCCGACCTGTTCGATTGACGCGGCGTAATAGACGGAGACGCCCGCCCAACAGAAGACGTAAAAGCACGTGCGCTCGAAGATGTGCGAGAGCGGGAGGACGGAGAGCGAAACGTCGGTCGGGAGGATGGGGAGCGCGCTCGCGATTGCGAGGACGTTGGCGACGAAATTCTCGTGCGTGAGCATCACGCCTTTCGGCTCGCCGGTCGTCCCCGAAGTGTAGATGATGGTCGCAAGGTCGTCGCTTCTGACCTCTTTGAGCAGACGCTCGAACTCCTCCGGCTCGTCGCGGTCGCGCGCCACGCCGCGCAGTTCGAGAGCCTGCAAAGTCATCGCGCCCTCGTGATTTTCCGCCACCTCCACGTCGAAGAAGATGAGCTTTTCCAGATGGCGCGCGCCCTCTATCCCCGCGCGCGCGTGGCGATAGACCTTGCGCCCCGAGACGAAGAGCACGCGCGCTCCGGAATCTTCGAGGATGTATCTGACCTGCTCGGGCGCTTGCGTCGTGTAGATGGGGACGTTGACCGCGCCGAGACTGAGTATCGCCAGATCAACGATTGACCAATCGGGACGATTCTCCGAGATGAGCGCGACGCGGTCGCCGCGAGTGATGCCGAGCGACGCCAGCCCGAGCGCGACGGCGCGCACGCGTCGCTCGACGGCGTCCGCCGGAAGGTGCAGCCACTCGCCGCCGCTCTTGAGATTCACCGTGTCCGGCTTCGCGTGCCTGCGAAACGCCGACAGGCACATCTCCGGCACGCTCGCGGGCGTCGGAAGCTCTGGCTCTTCGTGTTGATTCATTTTAATTTAATGACAAGTGACGAGTGACAAGCCGGAGAAGCGACGGGTGATGCTTGATAAGATGGAAGCTTTATTCAGCTTTCCTCTCATCATCCTTTGATTCATCATTCATCACTCTGCACTCATCACTTCTTTTAGTCCTGCTCGTCACCCGTCACTTTTCCTCACCCTTTCCGCAAAATAGGCGACCGTGTGTTTCAGTCCTTCGCGCAGGGGGATGGTCGGATTCCAGCCGAGGAGTTGTTGGGCGCGGGTGATGTCGGGCTTGCGCTGGCGCGGGTCGTCCTGCGGCAGAGGGCAATGGCGGAGGCGGACTTCGACGCCGCACGCGCGCCCGACCTCTTCGGCCAACTCCCGCATCGTGAACTCGCCGGGGTTGCCCAGATTGACGGGGTCGTGCACGCCGTCGGTGTTCATCAGGCGGATGAAGCCTTCGAGCAGGTCGCTGACGTAACAGAAGGAGCGCGTCTGCTCGCCCGTGCCGTAGAGCGTCAACTCTTCGCCGCGCAACGCTTGCACGATGAAGTTTGAGACGACGCGCCCGTCGTGTTCCAACATGCGCGGCCCGTAGGTGTTGAAGATGCGCGCAATCCGCGTGTCCACTTTGTTCTGCCGGTGGTAGTCCATCATCAAGGTCTCGGCCAGACGCTTCCCTTCGTCATAGCACGAGCGGATGCCGACGGTGTTGACGTGGCCCCAGTAGGTTTCCGGCTGCGGGTGGACTTCCGGGTCGCCATAAACTTCGGAGGTCGAGGCTTGAAGTATGCGCGCGCGGACGCGTTTGGCGAGGCCGAGCATGTTGATGGTTCCCATCACGTTGGTCTTGACGGTCTTGACGGGATTGTATTGATAATGAACCGGAGAGGCCGGACAGGCGAGGTTGTAAATCTGGTCAACTTCCAAAAGTATCGGCTCGATAACGTCGTGGCGCACCAACTCGAAGCGCCGGTTATCGAGCAGGTGAAAGATGTTCTCGCGCCGTCCCGTGAAGAAATTGTCGAGACAGATGACCTCATGCCCTTCATTCAAGAGACGCTCGCACAAATGCGAACCGATAAAACCCGCCCCGCCCGTTACCAGTATCCTCATCTCGCTCCTTTGACCTTTCAAGTTGAAGCTATCAACTTTTAGTAATCAGTTTTTATAACGTCCACAGCAAACTCGATTCCGCTCCGCCCGCAACTTTGGACGACGCTGCTCCCGTCGCCTTCAAGTTTGCGCCGCGACGCTCGTTTCGCCGTCCTGTTCGAGCGCGGGCGTTTCCTTTGTCGCATCGGGCGGCGGCGGGCGACGACTGCTACTGCTAGTACTGCGGCGGCGGCTCGTGTGTTCGACGCGCCCGTTGATGGTGGCGAGCGCGGCGAGCAGGAGGAAGAGGAGCGCGTTGGCGGTGGTGTGCAGGGTGAAGTCGAAGAAGCTGTGGACGAGCAGGGCGAAGCAGCCGGAGAGCGCGCCGAGCGCGACGCCGCGACGGAAGGAACTGTTCGATTGCATCCGCCGGAAGCTCATCCGAAAGAGCGCGACGATGAAGAACAACCCCAATGCCGCCCCGACGAGTCCGGCGTCCGAGAGCGTCTGCAAGTAGTCGTTGTGCGCCTGTTCGAGCCGGAAGAGTTTGCCGTTGCTCGTGTCGTACTTGCTGTAGGCCGCGCTGAAGCCGCCGAGCCCGACGCCGACGACGGGGTGGTCGCGGATGATGCCGAGCGTGCCGCGCCAGAAGTGCATGCGCCCCGTCGTCGGGTCTTCGGCGTTGACCGTCCCGACGAGACGATTGAGCGCGCTCTCGCCGCCGAAAAAAAGTACGCCCGTGAAGAGCGCGATGATGATGGCGAACCCGATGACGGCACGCTTCAACGCGCCGCGCAAACGCGAACCTTCCGCCGTGCCGCGCTCTTTATCGCCGCGCTGACGCAGGCCGACGCCCGAGACCATCACCAGAAACATGATCTCCGCGACGAGGCTCACCATGCCGCCGCGCGAGTTGGTGAGAATGATGGAGATGCCCATCAGGGCGGCGGCGAAGATGTAGAGCGGTCGGCGTTCTCCGGCGAGCGCGCCGGAGAAGAGCAGGCCGAGCGGGAGCGCGAGCGCGAGTTCCATGTAGGCGGCGAAGTGGTGGCGATTGATGAACGGCCCGAAGCCCTGACTCTGTTTCATCTCGCGGATGCCGAACACCCTGTCGGGACTGATGAAGAAGAGAATCATGCTCACGACGGAGAGCGCGAAAGCGAAGATGATAATAGTGCGGACGACGAGACGCAGGCGTTTCTGGCTGTCAATAAAGGAGAGCGCGGCGGCGAAATAGATAAAGAGCGCGACGAGTTGAATGAGGACGAAGCGGGTCGCGTAGGGGTCGAAGGAGATGGTGCGCGCGCTTTCGAGGGGGAGGGCCGCGCCCGCGCCGCCTGTGCCGAGCGGCAGCAGTTGGACGAGGCCGAGCAGGATGAGCGCGGCGAGCGGGAGTTGCAGAACGTTGCGGCTGACTCTCAGGCGTCTGCTGCGCCAAGCGTCGGCGGCCCACGCGACGACGACCGCGCCCGCGCCCATGTAGAAGATGGCGAGCGACCAACTATGCACCGTGCCGAAGGCGAGCGTCGAGAGGGCCACCGTGAGGCAGAGCATGAGGATGATGAAACGGCTGGCGAGCGTGCGCTCGGTCTCGTCGCCGGACGGAGACCTGTGCGCGTTCGAGCGCGCGTCAGTCGCCCGGACGCGCGACGGAGTCGGCTGCGCCGGAGCGTTGGAGGCTAAAGTCGTCATACCAGATTTTTCCGAAAATCGGACAGATGTCTTCGCCGCACGGCGGGCGGTTGAGACGGACGGTAATCGCTTCGGCCTGTGCGGGCGTCGTGAAATCGAGCGTCACCTGCTGCCAGTCCTGCGTGCCGTTCGGGACTTGCGCCGACGAGACGAGAACGCCTCCCTGCGCTCCGTCCAAAACCTCGACGACGAGCGTGCTCGCACTCTTCAAATCGCTCGTACGGACGTGATATTCGAGACGGTAACGCGTCGCCGGTTCGACGACGACCAGTTGCGAGACGTTGCTGAAGGAGAGCGCGGTGCGGCCCGTGAAGGTCAGGCGCAGGGAGCGCGCGCCGCCGTGCAGGTTGCGCGTGTCGAGCCCCAGTTGCACTTCCGGCACGGTCTTCA
>DATLMV010000150.1:0-15386 GCA_035537095.1 Pyrinomonadaceae bacterium | reverse complement strand
CGCAGGACGAGTCAATCACCGTCGCCGGGACAGTCTCAGATCCGGGGCAGTACGCTTCCGGCGTGGCGCGCGTGACGGTCAACGGCACGCCCGCCGTACTCGACTCTCAGGCCGGAACGTGGACGCTCGCGGGCGTCGCGCTCATCATCGGCGCGAACACGTTTAACGTGCAGGCGTCGGACAACGCGGGCAATGTCAGCCCGCAGAGCGTCAGCGTGACGCGCAACCCGCCGCCCGACACGGTTGCCCCGGTCGTGCAGATCACTTCGCCCGCCGGGGGCTTCGTCAGTCCCGACGCCTCGATCACCGTGACGGGCACGGCGGTTGATAACGGCGCTTACGCGACCGGCGTCCGTCAAGTGGTCGTCAACGGGCAGCCCGCCGCTTACGACGCGGCGACCCATCAATGGACGGCCACGGGCGTGCAACTCGTGGAGGGCGCAAACGTCATCCGCGCGATTGCGGAAGACGGCGCAGCCGTGCCGAATCGCGGCGAGGCGAGCATCAACGTCACGCGCCGCACGCCCGACACCGCGCCGCCGGTCGTCAACATCCTCTCGCCCTCCGGCCCGCTCGATACCTACGACACAAGCGTCAACATCTCCGGCACGGCGACCGACGAAGGACTCAACGCGGAAGGCGTCCGGCGTGTGACGGTGAACGGAAGGGAAGCGAGTTATAACGCGACGACACACGAATGGTCGCTCACAGACGTTCAGTTGTCGCATGGCGACAACGCGCTCGTCGTCGTCGCTGCGGACGGCGCGACGCCTCCGAATCAGGGTCAGGCCGTCGTCCACGTCACGCGCCTGCGCGTCCTGCCGCCGACGCTCACGCTCACCCATCCGCAGAACGGCGCGGTGCTCTCGGCTGCCAACATCACGGTCGCCGGTACGGTCGCCTCCAACGCGCCGCCGCCTCTGAGCGTGAAGGTCAACGGGCAGGAAGCGACGCTCAACGGCGGGCAGTTCACCAAGACCATCGCGCTCGCGAGCGGCACGAACACCATCAACGTCGAGGCCGCCGATTCGCTCGGACAGCAGACGCAAACGTCCGTCTCCGTCGTCAACGACCAGACCGCGCCCGCCGTCTCCTTCGTCAACGTACCCGCGTCGGTGCAGCCGGGCGGCACGTATCAAATCAACGTCGAGGCGACGGATAATATCGGCGTCGCCGATGTCGAATTTCGGGTTGACGGCGTGCCCGCCGGGAGCCTCGCCGTCGCGCCTTACCAGTTCACTCTGACTATCCCTGCGCCGCTCGCGGCGGGCAACACCATCGTGCTCACCGCCATCGCGCGCGACCTCTCCGGCGCACGCTCCGTCGCGACGGCGCAGACGCGCACGTCCGGCCCCGGCGGCATCTCCGGTTATGTTTTCGACGACGCGACCGGCTACACGCTCGGCGGCACAAACGCGACGCTCAACGGCGCGTCGAGCGTGGCGAGCGACGAGACGGGCGCGTTCAGTCTGATCTCCGCGACGCCGACGGGAGTCGTGCGTCTCTCGAAAGACGGCTACACGCCCGTCGAGCGTCTCTACACGGTGACGGCGGGCGAGGGAACCGCGCTCTTTGACGCGCGCCTGACGCCGCTCGATTCTCAAGCCAATCAAATCAACGCGACGGGCGGCAATGCCACGGGCGACGGCGGGCGCGTGCGGGTCAGCTTCCCTGCGGGCGCGCTCGCGGGCGACGCGGACGTGCGCGTCACGTCCGTCTCCCCGCAGGGGTTGGCGAATCTTCTGCCGTACGGTTGGTCGCCCGTGCCCGGTGCGGTCGTTGACGTGCGTGCGGCGTCGGGCGCGTCGGGCGCATTGCAGGCGGCGGCGCATCTGACGATCACGCAG
Organism: Pyrinomonadaceae bacterium; assembly: GCA_035537095.1. GTDB lineage: Bacteria > Acidobacteriota > Blastocatellia > Pyrinomonadales > Pyrinomonadaceae > DASWNP01. The sequence goes on along the minus strand of DATLMV010000150.1, from coordinate 13,539 downwards.
ACGCAGGGACTCGCGTCGAGCACGCCGCTCGTCCTCGTTCGTTACGACGAAACGCGACACGGCTGGCAGGTGGTCGGCGCGGGTCTTTCGGCGGGAGCGAACGGCGCTCTGGAAGCGGACTTGCCGGGCATGGGTCAGTATGCGTTCGTCGTCGCCGACACGGGCGCGACCGCGCCGCCCGCGCCCGTCGCGGGTCAACCTCTGACTTCGAGCCAGCCCGCCGATTCAGCCTCGCTCGACGCCGCCAACGCGAGCGCCAGTTCGTCGCCGCGCACCGCTTCTTACAGCGCGTCCGCACGCTCGACCATCAACTTCGTCGCCAACTCCGCGACGCAGCTTCCTTCGGGCGTCGCCATCGAAGCGACCTTCAACGACACATACAAACTTCTGGGCGGCAAGGATGCTCTGCTCGTTGACCGTCCCGCGCAGGACTTCGTGCTCTACGCTTACCCGTCCGCGCCCTCGGGCGAGCAGCCCAACCGTCTCGCAGCCTTCTTCGTCGCCAAACCGACGCGCACAGAGTTTTCCATCACGGAACTTTTGAACGCCAACGTCCACGTCGAGATACGTTCGGGCAGGCAGACGAAAATCGGCGTCCTGATTGACGCGCAGGGCGGGGAACTGCGCGCGAGCAACGGCGCACAACTGATTATTCCGGCCAACTCGCTACAGGGCGCGCAGCCCGTCTTCTTCAACGACGTGCAGGCGGAACTCTCCGGCGTGCAGTTGCCCGAAGGCTTCGAGGTGGTCGGCGTCTATGACGTTGACCTGACGGGCGCAACGCTCAATCGCGCGGGCGCGCTCTCTATCCCGACGCTCGCGGGCGACGTGTCGCGCATCGTCGTCGCGCGTCTCCTGACGGTCGGCGGGCAGCGTGCGCCGAAGTTGGTGGCGCGCGCCGTCGAGTCGCAGGGGCGTCTGGTTTCGCGCGTCAGCGCGCCGGGTGTTCCGGCGGGCGTTTCTCTGAGCGGCATCACGTCGAGCGGGCGTTACGTCTTCATCCGCATCCCGCACGCCTTCGGCTACCTGAGCGGCATCGTGACCGACGCCGCGAGCAACGGCGGCCCCGCCGCTCTGACGAGAGTCGCCGCAGACCGCACGCCCTTCGTTGACGTGACGGGGACGGACGGACGTTATCTCCTGCCCGGCATGGCGGGCGACGGGCTGACCGGCGCGAATCAGATCGGTGCGAGCGCACTCAACACCGATGCGACCGGCAGAGCCTCCGCCGCGCTCGACGCGCAGGACGCCGTCGCGCAGACGAACATCACGATTGCCGCCGCTCCGCTCGGCGTCGAATCCGTGACTCCGGCGAGCGGCGCGCAGAACATGATTGCGACGACGCCCGTCACCGTCTCCTTCAACAAGCCGGTCGCCGCCAACAGCCTGACGGGTTCCAGTTTCAAAGTGGCGACGGCGAGCGGCAATCCCGTCATCGGTACGATCACCGTGCTCGCGGGCAGCCGCGTCGCCGTCTTCACGCCCTCGTCCACGCTCGCGGGCTCGACGACCTATCAAGTCACGCTCACCAACTCCGTCCGCGACATCTACGGCAAGCCTCTCGCGAGCGGCTTTAGCTCCAACTTCACGACCGCCGCGCTCGTCCGCGTTGACGACCGCTTGAAGCCCGAGCGGATTCGCATCAACTATCCGAACGCCGAAGGGATGTCGAAGATTTCGATTCCGGCGGGCGCGGTTCCCGAAGGCTCAAGCGTCATCGCCATCAACAACGCGAGCGGCTCGACCGTCTCGGCCACGTCCGGCACGAACGGTCTTGAGTTGAGTATTCAAGCGCAGGTCGGCGACGAGATAACGTTGATTATCCGTCAACCCGACGGCACGGAATATCGCGTCTCGCAGGGCGCGTACCGGCGCGACGACGGCTTCACGAGCGTCGGCTCAAGCGGCGGGACGCTGACGAGCGACGACGGTCAGGTCGTGCTCGCCGTGCCGCCGGGCGCGATAGTCGGGCAGGCCGATATCAAGATGACGCCGATTCAGGAGTCGGCCATCGCAGCCCCGCGCGACTTTGAGATGAACCCGACCGACGTGCCTTTCGGCGCGGGCGTGCAGATCAACGCGCAGGGCGATTTCAAGTGTCTCAAGGAACTGCATCTGGAAGTCGCCGTGCCCGCAGGCGTGAGCGTCACGGAAGGCCAGCGCGTCGCTTTGATGAAGCCCTCGAAGATGAACTTCAACGGGCAGCAGGTTGACGTGTGGGAGTCCGTCACGTCGGGCAAGGTCGAGGGTGGCCGCTTCAAATCCATGTCGCCGCCCTTCCTCGGCTTCTTCCTGCTGGCGTTGGAAATCATACAGGTCTGCTATTTCGTGCCGCGCCGTTTCCGCGCCGTGCACGGCGTCGTCACCGAGCAGGTGACGGGCGAAGCGTCGAAGCCTCTGGCGGGCGTGACCGTTACCGTCATGCGCGACCCCGCGAACGACAATCCCGCACATCCGCCGCGCGTCACCGCGACGAGCGGCCCCAACGGCGGCTACGGCATCTTCGACTACCCGTACGTGACGCCCGTCGTCCTCACCGCCGTTGACGAACTCAACCGCAAGAAGGTGGCGATTGCCAGCCCGCATTTCAACATTGACCCGTATCTCAATCCCGGCCTCGACGGTCTCCAATCAATGTACGCGGCCATCGAATTTCCGCCCGCGAGCGCGAGCGGGCCGGAGTCGCGTCCGGCGTTGATTGACATTCAGGGCTTCCGTGGCGACCTCGCCGAAGGACAGTCCGATTCGCTGCACAATCTCGGCGTCGTGCCCGTCGGCTCGCCCGTCCGCATCGTCGCGGCGACCGTGCCGAAGGTCGCGCAGTTCACCGGACGCCTGCTCGTCGGCGGCGTCGAAGTTCAACAACTCGTCTGGGAATCAATGCCGCCGCCTGCGGGTTCGAGCGCGGACTTTCGCAAGGCGGATTTCATCGTCAACTCCGAAGGCAACTACAGCATCGAGGTCGAGACGCACACGATTGCCAACGTCGCCGCCACCCGCGCCAAACGAACCTACAACTTCGTCTCGCTGCGCAACCCGAACACGCGCCCGCCGCTCCCCGGTTCGCCGCGCGTCCTGACCATCTCGCCGCCCGACAAGGCGACGCAGGTGGATGCCAGCAGCAAGATTCACATCGAGTTTTCCGAGCCGGTCAAGAACCTCGTCTCCGAGCAGACCATCTATCTCGTTGACGAAGCCAACGCGGCCACGCGTCTCGGCGGTCGCATCTCATCGGGCGGCATCCCCGTAGAGGCCGACACGGCGGGGATTTCCAGCATTGATTTCGAGCCGTTCGGACTCGCTGGCGGCAAGCGTTATCAGGTGCACGTCACGACCGGCGTCAAAGACACGGACGGGCACGCGCTCGACCAACAGCAGACCTCCGCCGACGACAACGACCCGCAACCCTTCGAGAGCAGTTTCGAGACTTTCGCCGGTTTCGTGCTGACCGAAACGCCGACCGCCGACGCGGGTTTCCGCATCGCAGCGGCGGGCCAGTACGCCGCTTCCATCACGATGCAGGGCGCGAACAGTTCGCAGATGACCGTCTACGACATGTCGAACCCGCGCGAGCCGTCCGTGCAATACAAGGGCTTCATCCCGCAGCGCGCGATTGCGATTGCGATGGTCGAGGTCGAAGCTGAGGACGCCTTCCGCGTCGGTAATCCCAAAGCGGAATACACGCGCCTCGCCTTCGTCACGACCAACGCCGTCCCCGACATCGAACGCCCGACGAACCTCTGGATTTTCAATCTCGAAGACCCGGCCAAACCGGAGATCGTCGGCGTCGTTTCGATGGCCTTCCTCAATCGCATCTCGGCGGTTCCGGCCTGCCTGACGATTCACAAGAAGCGCGCTTACGTCGGCAACATGAGTCAGGGCGGCGTCTTCGTCATTGACCTCGAACGCGCGCTCAACGATTGGGCGCGCGCCAAGCCGCAATCCGGAACCTTCGGCCTCGGCCACCCGCAGGTGCGCGCCGTCAGTCCGAACAAAGGCTTCGACTTTGAAGCCAAAGTGCAGGCGGTCACATACACGGCATCGTCGAGAGATTTGTCGTCGCCGGTGATGAACATCTCGGTCATCGAGCAGAACCTGATGCCGGTGGCCTACGTCGCCTCGCCCAGCAAACCGCAACTCATCTCCTTCGGCCTGCCATCGTCCGCCGACGGCCTCAACGGTTTCGCGGGCAACGAGGACAACACGCGCGACCAGCGCGTGCTCGCCATGAAGGACTTGAACCCGGCGGGCGGCGTCACGGACGTGCGCGCCGTCTCGAAGGTCAACGTCAAGGGCAAGAACACAGACCTCGCGGTCATGCTCGGCGCGGTGCGTCTCTGGATTTGGGATGTCACCGACCCGCGCAACCCGACGCAGTTTCCGTCGCGCACGTTCGCCGAGATGGGCGCGCCGGACGCGGGCTATGCCAAGCGCATGGAGATCGAAGGCACGCTCGCCTACGTGATGTTCACGGACAAAGTTGTCGTCTTCGATTTCAGCGACCCGGCGAAGCCCGCGCGCGTCGCCACGATTGACAACATCGGCGCGAATCTCTACTCGCTGAGCGTCAAAGACGGATTCATCTACAGCCTTTCCTCCGTCACGGGCGGCGGCCCGCGCGAAGGCTTGAACGTCTCGATTGCGCGTCCCGCCTCGCAACTCATCGCCTACGGCGTCAACGCCAACTCCGAGCAGATTTGCACCAACCCGGTCGTCATCAGTCGCGGCAGTTCGCCGAAGATGTTGCAGCCCGTCGGCATCTTCTTTCAGGTCTTCGGCCACGACCTGCCGCAGCAGTTGAAGGTCTTGATTCGCAAAGAGAAGACGGTCAACGGGACGAAGACCGAGGAGACGCTGGCGACGCTGCCCGCCGTCATTGATACCGAACTCAGTTCGGATAAGATCGTCGTCGGCAAGACTCAATGGAACTCCCAGATCGTCCTCGACCGCACCGCTTCATACACGGCGGAACTGATTCTGGATGAAGGCGGGAGCGCGGAGTTTCATTCCAAGCGCGAGCCCGTCGCCTTCAGCACGCTGATCACCGAATACCAGACCGGCCTCGGCACGACTTCCGGTCGCGGCTTCTACAGCTACATCCTCGGCGGCAACGCCAACGTGACGCTCACCGTCAACGGGCAGAACCGTCTCGCCGACGCCGCCGACCCGCACGTCCGCGCCTACGGCCTCAACGTTGACGAGGTCAAGCACGAACTGCCCGAAGGCTCGTATCAATTCGTGCTGCGCGCCTCGCTCGAAGGCAACCCGTCGGTGACGGACGAGGTCGAGGGCGAGATGAGCGTCGCCGACGCGCCGAAGGACGTGCGCCTGCCCGGCAGCACGATGGTCAACGATGTCGAGTTGTCAAACGGCAACCTCGGCCTCTCCTACACGGATGTCTCGATCAAGAATCGCGGCCTCTCGCTTACGCTCACGCGCTCGTACAACACGGCGAGCGCGAACACGTTCAGCCCCTTCGGCTACGGCTGGCGGCACAACTTCCAAGTCCTGCTCGTCCACGACAAGAACGGCAAAGCCTACACGATGTCGGGCGGCGACGGCAGCGGCCAGAAGTTTCTCGAAGCGAAAGAATCCGGCGGCAAGATTCCGGCGGAAGACCCCTTTCAGGGCACGCTCGTCAAGAACGCCGACGGCAGCTTCGATTACTTCACGAAGTCCTACGTCAAATACCACTTCCCCGGCGCGATGGAGGAGGATGCTTTCAACTTCTTCAACGTCGGCTACATGGGCAACCTCGCCTACATCGAGGAACCGAACGGCAACCGCCTGACCATGCAGTTCGACGCGCAGGGACGCATGACGCGCGTCACGGACTCGGCCAACCGCGCGCTCGATTTCACGTACGAGGTCGCGGATACGCCCTTCGTCGGCGTCATCGCGCCGACGACCGGCAACGGCATCTCGTGCACCAACAAGAAACAGTTCGGCATCATTCGCGGTCGCTTCGCGCGCGCCGACATCGGCAAGGCTTGGCGCATCACGACCGTCAAGGGGCCGGGCGGGTTGGAAGTCGGCTACGAGTACGACGCCGACGGCAATCTCGAAAAGGTCACGCGTCTCGGCGTGGACACCGTCAGTCAGGCGACCGACGATCACGTCTGGAAGTACGCCTATGCTCCGACGGCGACCGTGCAGACGAACACGCAACTGACGCACATTCTCAAATCCGTGACGGGGCCGAACGACACGCCGTCGTCGCGCCGCGTCACGACCTACGATTACCACTTCGACAAGTTCCGCCTGCCCGTCAAATCAATCTCTCTGCAAGAGGGCATCTCCAACACCTTCGAGTACACGCACAACGCGGCCAACCGCGTAACACACGCCGTCGTCACCGATGGCCGCAGCAACCGCACGAGCTACGAGTTCGACGCCTTCGGCCACGCCACGTCAATCGCCGCGCCGCGCGGCGCGCGCACCGTCCTCACTTGGAACAACAAGGGACAGAAGGAGAGCGAGCTCGACCCCGAAGGGATGCTCACCACCTATCGCTACGAGAACGGCAATCCCGTCTCGCAGGTGATGGAGGGGGGCGGCGAGCGCGTCGAAATCACCACGCGCTTCAACGCCAAGTTCAGCAAGCCCGAATCCATCAAGGACGCCAACGGCAACGTCACCGATTTGACGCTCGACGAGCGGGGCAACGTCCGCTCCGTCACGCTCCCGACCGGGCGCGTCGTGCTGATGGACTACTACGCCAACGGCGACCTCAAGAGCGTCCTCGACGAGCACAACCGGACGACCACCTTCGAGTATGACAACTACGGCAATCAAGCCGTCATCACGCGCCAGACCGACGGCGACGCCCGCGTCGTCACGCGCCAGACCTTCGACGCGCGCAGCCGCTTGAAGGAGTTCACCGACACGCTCAAGCCGAGCGTCACGCTCTCCTACGATGCGCTCGACCGCCTCGTCGAGACCATCACCGACGACCCGACCGGCTTCCGCGATTCCTTCACCAACACCTATACATATTTCCCCGCCGGACAACTCAAGACGCAGGTTCAGACCGGCACGAATCAACGCATCAACACCACCTTCGCCTACGACAATCTCGACCGTCTCACAAGGCAGACCGAGAACGCCAGCGGCGCGGGGCAGTTCGTCCTGAACTACAGCTACGATGCCAACTCAAACCTCTTAACCGAGAACGACCGGCGCGGCGTCACGCGGACTCACGCCTACGACGCGCTGAATTTCCGCACGAGCACGACCGTCTCCGGCGGCTTCGGCCCGTCGCACAACGTCGAAACGCTGACGCCCGATCTCGTCGGCAACCCGACGAGCGTCGTCAATCTCTACGGGCAGACGACTGGCTTTGTTTACAACGGTCTTCATCGTCTGACCAAGCGCACGCTTCCGGGCAACTACACCGAGGAAGTCACCTACGACGCGAACGGCAACGTCGTCACTTCCAGAGACCGCAACGCGCGCGAAACCACGACCACCTACGACGCGCTCAATCGCCCGCTCTCGCAGAAAGACCCCGCGGGACGCATCACCGCTTGGGTCTATGACGATGCCGCCAGCGTCGTCACCATGCAGCAGACGCCGCAGGGGTTGACCACGACCTTGAAGACGGACGCGCTCGGTCGCCCCTTGCGTCGAGAGTTGAAGTTCGGCGCGCAAGCCTACGCGACGAGCTACACGTACAACGGGCGCACGGTCGAGATGCGCGACCCGCGCGGCACGGTCAGCACGCAGATGCTCTCCGCGTTCGGCCAGCCCGCCGACATCAACGTCGAGGGCGCGTCTCCGGCGTGGTCGAGCGAGCTTCGCTACGCCTCCTTCGGCGGCGTCAAGTCGCGCAAGGATGCCAACGGTCGCCTCACCTCCTACACGGTTGACAGCTACAACCGCCCGACCGCCGTCAGCTACGCGGGCGGCTTCACAGAGCAGTTCGCCTACGACGGCGAAGGCAACACGCTCTCGCACACCAACCGTCGCGGCATCGTCTCCGAGATGACCTACGACAATCTCGGGCGGCAACTGACGGAGAAGGTGCGCGACAATCAGGCGTTGATTCCGACGATGACCGTCGCCTACGACGACGCCAATCTCAAAGAGAGCTACACGGACGCGCTCAATCATACGACCGTCGTCGCATACGACGGCCTGCATCGTCGCCGCTCCGTGACTAACCCCGACAACAAGGTGCGGCAGTTCGAGTATGACGGCGTGAACCTCTTGAAGGAGAGCGACTACAAACGCCAGTTCACCTCCTACAAATACGACGGCGTCAATCGTCTGACGGAGATCCTCGACCGCAACGGAAAGGTCACGACCTTCAACCACGTTGATGGCGACGGCACGACCGTCAACACCACCGACCGGCGCGGGCATCCGCGCGTCGAGGTCTTCGACCCTCTGGGCAGGCTGACGCGCGTCACCACCGGCGGCCAACTGCTCTACTCATACGAGTACGACGGCAACAACAACCTGACCGCCAAGCGCGACGGGCGCAACAATCGCACCGTCTATGAATACGACCCGCTCAACCGCCTCAAGATTGCGCGCCACGCCAGCACGCAGACCGAAACCTACGACTACGACGCCGCCGGAAACGTCCTCAGCTACTCGGACGGCTTCGGCGCGCCCGTCGCGCAGACCTTCGACGCGCTCAATCATCCGGCGACGCGCACCGACGGCGCGGGCAAAGTCACCCGCTTCAAGTTCGACGGCGAGGGCTTGCTGCTCGAAAAGACCGACCCGAAGGGCGCGCAGTACAAGACCACCTATCAATACAACGCGCTCGGCTCGCTGACGAGCGTCAGGGACGCCAATCAGGCGACGTGGGCGCTGGATTATTACGACGACCAGACCTTGCGCTCGATGACCGACGCGCTCGGTCATTCCGTCACGTACACCTACGACCCCGTCAAGCGTCTCAAGACCACCACGCAGCACGGCAACACGCAGAGCAGTTTCCCCGTCAATCTCGTCACCACCTACGACTACGACGAGAACGGCAATCGCACTTCCGTCCTCGACCCGAAGGGCCAACTGACGAGCATCGCTTACGATGCGCTCGACCGCGCGCGCACCGTTGATTACGCCAACACCTCCGGCGCAGGCCCGCGCCGCGAGCAGTACGAATACGACCCCGAAGGCAACCTGACCTCAATTGTCGAGCAGTTCGTCGGCGCGTCGAGCACGCTCCCGTCAACGCGCTCCTACGCGCGCACCTACGACGCGCGCAATCGTCTGGAAACGGCGACCGACCCCTTCGGGCGCAAGGTCGCGTACGAGTACGACGAGGCCAACAACCTCAAGCGTCTGACCGATGCCGCGCGCCGCGAAACCATCTACAACTACGACGACCTCAATCGCCTGCAACAGGTGACGATCTCCGGCGGCCAGCAGGTCAGCTACAGTTGGAAGCCCGACGGGCATCTGGAGAAAGTCACCTACGGCACGGGGATGGAGCGCAGCTACGCCTACGATGCCGCCGACCGTCTCAGTTCCGTCACCAACACGCTCGGCGTCAACAACCTCTCGCAAACCCAGACCGAAGTCTTCGGCTACACCTACGACGACAACTCCAACCGCCAGACCGAAACGCGCAAGTTCAACGGGCAGACCTATCGCGCCGTCAACTACGAATATGATCTGGTGGACAGGCTCTCGAAGGTTGACAGCAGCACCCCGACGGCCATCACCGCCGCGAGCGGCCTCAAGGCCGACTTCTTCGATAACGCGGACTTGACCAACTTCAAACTGACGCGCAACGACCCCAACGTTGACTTCGCTTGGCCGGGCACGGACGCGCCCGCGACGGGCGTTGACGGCGAGAGTTTTTCGGCGCGCTGGACGGGACAGGTTGAACCGCTCCATTCCGAAACCTATACCTTCTCGGCGCAGACCGACGAGGGCGTCCGGCTCTGGATTGACGGCCAGTTGATTATTGACAACTGGAACAACCAGACCCCGGCGGAGAGCACCGGCACGATTGCGCTTGAGGCCGGACGCAAGTACGACATCAAGTTGGAGATTGCAGACCAGACGGGCGACGCCGGGGCGAAGCTGCTCTGGTCGAGCGCGACGCAGACGAAAGAGGTGATCCCGCAGAGTCGTCTGACGACGCCGCCCGTCGCCAACGCTTCCGGCTCGTCCGCGCGTTATACCTACGACGCGGTCGGCAACCGCAAGACGGAAATCGGCACGGACTTCGGCGGCGCGCCCATCAATCACAGCTACGAGTACGACGACCTGAACCGCCTCACCAACGCCAACGGCTACGCGGGCGGCGATCTCACGTACGAGTACGACAACAACGGGAATCTACAGGCGGCGCGGCAGGGGCCGACGACGACGGCGCGTTACGAATACGACGCGCGCAACCAGTTGCGCCATGTGACGGGCGGCGCGGGCCAAGAGGTCGCGCGCTACGACTACGACGTTGCGCGCCGTCGCATCGGTCGCAGCATCGGCGGCGGCTCCGAGCAGCGTTACGTCTATTCGGGCGACCGTCTAATCAACGAATACGGCGGCGACGGACGCCTGACCAACAGCCACGACTACGGCAGCGACCTCGTCCGCAGCGAGCTACAGGGCGAGGGCGCGCGCTGGCACTTCGGCGACGGGCAAGGGTCTGTCACGTCGCTCTCGTCGGTCGAGCAGGGCGCGTCGTCGCTGGTCGCACGCGTGGCGGCGCGCTACGAATACAACCCTTGGGGCGAAATCGTGTCGGGCGGCGCGACGAGCGTCAACCAGTTCGCCTACACCGGCCAGCGTCTCGACGGCGAGACCGGCCTGATGCCGCTCGGCAACGGCGAACGCTACTACTCGCCCGGTCTCGGTCGCTTTATCCAGCAGGACAGTTGGACGGGGCTGGCGACGATGGCGCAGTCAATGAACCGCTACACCTACGTCCACAACAACCCCCTGCGCTTCACCGACCCGACCGGCCATTCGGTGTTGGACGACATCTGGGAGGGCGCGAAGGCCCTCGGACGCGGCGCGAAGAACGTCGTGCTCGAACCCTTCCGGCAGGTCGCCGACGTGGCTACGGTCACATACGGCTACTTTGCGGGCATTGATTCCGAGCACATCCAGTTGAGCAGCGGTCTCGGCAGATACCAGCAGAGTCTCATCAACTCCGGCGTCAGCCCTTCGGATGCCGTCCTCAAGGGGCTGCACGAGATAACCTTCAGCTACGCCACCGTCGGCACGGGGCCGCTCATCCGTGGGCAGATCGAACTCGCCATCGCCTATAACAGCGGCGACATCTCGCTGCGTGAGTACAATCTGGCTTCGCTGGAAAATCTCGGCGGCGGGCTGGCGATGCTGGCCGTCCCGCGCGTGACGAATCGAGCGAACGCGCTGTTCGAGCGTCTGCGCGTCGGGCGCGGCACGGGCGAGGTTGCGCCGGTCGCCGAACTCAGTCTCTTGACAGAGGGCGACGCCGTCGTCGAACCTGTCAGCGCGCAAAGACAACTGACGGGCGGCAAGGCACGCTTCTACGCCGATGCGGACGGCCAGATGCTCGACTCTCAAGGGCACGGTCGCCTCAACTCCGTCGAGCGTCAGGGCAGCCCGATTGAACTGCCTGCTTCCAAGTTGGGCGGAAGCATTTCCGAGCAGTACATCGGGCCGGAAAGACAACTCGGGCCTGCTCCGGCGGGAAGGCCCAATCCCATCGGCCAGCAAGGGCCGTTCAGGCTCACGTCGGAAGGTGAATTTGTTTCCACGCAACTGGTCAGATATGATCGGGCCGCGCATTACGGCGGCGCACAAACCGACGGGCCGGTCGGCAATGCTTTGCGTCTGGCAAACGAAGGAGTCCCGTGCCCGAGTTGCGGGGAGCTACAGATAAGCGGCACGCGAACTCAACCTGTTCCCGAACATAGTCCCTCCCTGCTTGAGCATTATTACGACGAGGGCGGGTATGCGATGACGGACGCACAGAGGCGAGCCTATGCCAGCAGCGAGCAGGCTTTTGATGGAACGCTGTGTCTGACATGCCAGAGACGGCAGGGTGCCGCTTTATCGCGGGAGTCGCGGCGTCGTGTGCGGCTCTATGGTCTCGGTCAAGAGGAATGAACGTGACGGAAACGGAGAACATCGAGGAGGGCCTGCGCGAGCATCTCGCACGCACATGGCCCTCCAACGATAAAGAAGAATTTGTCTGGACGCTCGGCCCCATCCGTCAAAGGCTGCCCGCCTTTCGCGTCATGCGGATCGCGCCGCAGAGCGGCGTGCGCGAGCCTTGGGTCTATGTCTCGCTCGGCGCGTGGGAGGCCGAACGGGAAAACGCCGGAGGTCTGGAATTCTTTATTCTCTCGCCGGTTGAAACGCCGCGTCACGTCGAGACCCTTGCGATGGTCGCCAACTTTCACGCCGACCCGAACTATCACCTTTCACTCGGCCAGACGATAAACATCGGGCGGCCTTGGCTCGAAGGTTCAACCTGCGACCATCTTCTGCTATCGCTGCCCTACCCCTACGGCCCGAGCTTGGAATGGAGTTGTGTCGGCAACAACCGTCACATCCGCTTTCTCTGGCTGCTGCCAATCACACGCGCCGAAGCCGACTTCGTCAAAACAAGAGGCCCGGAAACCTTCGAGCGCCTATTCGAACAATCCGACCCCGACCCCTCCGACCCCCATCGAAAGTCAATAATCTGACCCTCCCAACCGCAACTGCCTGCCATATCAAAAAACAACGGTCTCATGCTCATTCCCTGTCCCGTAACGAGCTTTGAACCAGCGTCGTCAGACCCGACGACTATTTCCCTCCTCCTCCCAACCCAACGCGTCCGATAACGTCGGGCCTCTGATAGCCTCGCGTAAAAACTCAGGCTTAAGTCGTTTGTTTACATGAGATTCCCCCTCGCAAAACACCTGATTTTGACGGTTTTACGCAAAAGCCATCTTGCTAAAGCTCACCCCGTTATCCTACACCGATGGCTAATCGTAAAAAACGCGATTTAGACTTTCCCTGCTAAACCAAGCCCGTCGAACTAGAATAAGAATCCAAGCATACCCAATCCGACCTGCGTCACATATTCCAGGCGTTGTTGCAAAAGTCGAAGCGGCGTCAATTAGTTGAGCTTAAAAGTAGGTCTTGACTCAACATATTGCGCTGAGACCTGACTTTTGCAACAACGCCCTTATCCCATCTTATGACGTTATCGGACGCGTTGGTCGGGGCGTATATTTCTGGACAGATGATAAATTCGACGTTAGTCCGTAGCTTATCCGCTTCGATTTTGGTCGGCGGGCGGAGTCGGATTCCAAAATGAATTTCAATCGAAAAGGCTGTCCGGGAGATGTGGGAGCGAGCAGCTTTCGCGGGGTGTGATGCCGTGTGAGGGAGAGTGTGCAGCATAAGTTGGCGGATGGAGGGGTGTGCGTTGGTTTTGTTGGGAGCATAGTGGGTCAGTTGGAAATTCCAAGTCAATATCTATGCGGCTCACATTTTCAATGTGACACACGATGATTGGGAGACGTTTGCGTTAAGGAATGTTTGTGACATGGTATAGTGACGGCAAAAGCTCTTCGATGAATGTTGGTATGG
>DATLMV010000149.1:0-7149 GCA_035537095.1 Pyrinomonadaceae bacterium | reverse complement strand
GGCGGTGAAAATGGTGGGGAGGGGTGGTGTTGGGAGTGGGAGGTGGATACTGAGTATCCTGTGGGGGAGGGGTGTGCGTGGGGTAGGCATGGGGGCGAGGTTTGGGAGATAAGTGGTTTGTTTGGTTGGGGTTGGGGGTTGGGGTGGGGGTGTGGTACGGCGTTGGCACGGGTGTTGTAATAGGGGAGGGCGGATGCTTGACAGGAAAAACTCGGGGGCGAAGGGCTAAAGCTCTTGAGTAGTACGCGGGGCGCACGCACGCGCTCCCGCGTCACCTGTCCGGTGGTGTCCGCTCTCTTCTTTTACAAACGAAACCTTCGCCCGCACCGTTCGAGGCTCGAACGGGGGCGCTGATAACTTAAAGGAGTCCCCATCATGTTGCGCCGCTTCACAGCTTACCTGACCGTCGTCGGATTATTGTTTGCCTCTCTTGCCCCGCTCACAACCTTCGCCGCAGTCGCCAATCAGAACCGGAACAGTAATCAAGGTCGCGGACGCAAATTCGCGCCGGAGTTTGAAGCCGCCGCCACGTCGAACGAGACGGTGCGCGTCATCATCCAGACGAAGGGCCGACCGACGCAGGCGCACGACAACGCCATCGCCAGCAAGGGCGGCGCGAGGCGCAGGTCTTTTGATGCGCTCGACGCTCTGGTCGCGGACGTACCGGCCAACACGGTCGCCGCGCTCGCCGCGCGTGAAGATGTCGCGTACGTTTCGCCCGACCGTCCGGTCAGAGCGCAGATGGACGTGACGCGCGAGAGCGTCGGCGCGGGTCTGGCGCAGACGGGCGCGGGCAACTCGCCGGGCCTGACGGGCAAGGGCGTCGGCATCGCCATCATTGACAGCGGCATCAGCGCGCGCCATCCCGACTTTCAGAAGAACGGTAAATCGCGTGTCGTCGCGTCCGTTGATTTCACGCCGAGCGGCGCGGGCGCGAGCGGCAACGGCTATACGCTCGGTTCGGGCTACACGCTCGGCAGCGGCATCATGTTGGGCGACAGCGTGATCTGGGGCGACCGCAGCGGGCATGGGACGGGCGTGGCCGGTGTCGCCGCCGGAAACGGCGCGGCCTCGACGGGCTACGCGGGCAACTACACGGGCATCGCTCCCGAAGCCGACCTCATCAGCCTCAAGACGCTCGACGATAACGGCGTCGGTCGCACGAGCGCCGTGCTCGAAGCCCTCAACTGGGCCGTTGCCAACCAGAAGCGTTACAACATCCGCATCATCAACATGAGCTTGGGCACGCCGATCCGCGAGTCGTTCCGCAACGACCCGCTCTGCAAGGCGGCCGAGCGCGCGGTGCTGGCGGGCATCATCGTCGTGTGCAGCGCAGGCAACAACGGGCGCACCGAAGAGATCGTCGGCCACGACGCCGACGGCGACCCCATCTATCGCCTCGTCTATGGCGCAATCAACAGCCCCGCCAACAGCCCCTACGTCATCACCGTCGGCGCGACCGATTCACACGCGACCGTCAAGCGTTCCGACGACACCGTGGCGCAGTTCTCCTCCAAAGGCCCGACGCCCTTCGACCACATCGTCAAACCCGACCTCGTCGCGCCCGGTCGTCGCCTCGTCGCCGCGATGTCGCAAGAGAATCCGAACTCCGCAGTCGAGCACGCCGACCGCATCGTTCAACCCACCGGCGCGAACGCGCTTGCCAACGCTTACTTCAAATACTCCGGCACGTCGTTCTCGGCTCCGGTCGTTGCGGGAACCATCGCGCTGATGCTCGAAGCGAACAAGTCGCTGACGCCCGTGCTCGCCAAAGCGACGCTCCTGCGGACGGCGCAATCCCTGCCCCTCTCGCAGTTTCACAGCAAGGCCGAGAGCATCATCAGTCAGGGCGCGGGCGAACTGAACGCGGCGGCGGCGGTCGAGATGGCGCGCGCCATCGTCCCGAACGCCGACAAACTCAAGGCGGGCGACCATGTTTTCCGCAACAACACGACGCTCGCTTCCCTTAATCATTCCTTCAACATCGGCGGCGAGGCCATCACGCCGGGCGCGAACGTGCTCTATGCCAACGGCGTCGTCTTCGCCAACCGCCCCGTGCTCACCAATGGCATTATGCTCGGCGACGGCATCATGATTAGTGACGGGGTCGTGATGGGCGACGGCTACATCCTCGGCAGCGGCATCATGCTCGGCGATGGCTACACGCTCGGCAGCGGCATCATGATGGGCGACGGCTTCGCCATCGGCAGCGGCATCTTGATAGCGGACGGCATCGTCCTCAACGACGGAATCATGTTGGGCGATGGCATCATGATGGGCGACGGAATCGTGATGTCGGATGGCATCATGATGGGTGACGGCATCATGATGGGTGACGGAATTATGCTCGGCGACGGAATCATGATATCCGATGGGATTTTGGCGTCCGACGGCATCATGTTGGGCGACGGCTTCGCTATCGGCAGCGGCATCTTGATAGCGGACGGAATCATGGTCAGCGACAGCATCCTGCAAAGCGACGGCATCATGATGTCGGACGGCATCATGATGGGCGACGGCATCATGCTCGGCGACGGGATTATGCTCGGCGACGGCTACACCATCAGCAACGGCATCATGCTCGGCGACGGTTTCGCCATCGGCAGCGGCATCATGTTGGGCGACGGGATGACGCTCGGCAGCGGCATCGTGATCGGCAGCGGCGTTGTCATCGCCAGCGGCATCGTGATGAGCGACGGCGTCATCTGGGGCGATTAGACGACGAAAGAGCAGACGAACAGCGGGCGGGCGGGGTCAGCCGGAAGCGACCCCGCCCGCCCGTTTTTGTGCTCGCCGGAGCGAGATGGCGGAAGACGCAGACGCTCGGGTAAATCCGCAAGGCTGTTCACCTTGACACGCTTTGCCGCCCCCGTTATCATCTTCGTTTCCGTCTCCAGAGCGGGGCGTTCTCTATAGCATCATGTTCGAGTCTTTATCAGACAAATTGAAGCGCGCGCTCAAGAATCTGCGCGGTGAAGGCGTGTTGACGCCGGAGCACGTAGATGCCGCGCTGCGTGAAATCCGCCTCGCGCTCCTTGAAGCCGACGTTAATTTCAAGGTCGCCAAGGATTTTATCGCGGCGGTCAAGGAGAAGGCCGAAGGGCAGCACGTCTGGCAGGAGTTGAAGCCTTCGGAGCAGGTCGTCAAGATCGTCTTCGACGAATTGGTCGAACTTCTCGGCGGCACATCTTCGCGTCTCGTCTTCACGAAGGCGATTCCGAACGTCGTCATGATCGTCGGCCTGCAAGGGTCGGGCAAGACCACCTCGACCGGAAAAATCGCGCGCTGGCTGAGTAAAAATCAGGAGCGCAAGCCGCTTCTCGTCTCGACGGACGTGAACCGTCCGGCGGCGCGCGAGCAGTTGAAGGTCATCGCCAGAGCGACGGGGCAGGCCATCTTCGAGAAGCCGGAATCGAACAACCCCGTAGAGCTTGCGCGCGAAGCCCTCAAGCACGCGCAGCAGACCGGCTACGACACGCTTTTGATTGACACGGCGGGCCGCCTCCACATAGACGAAGAGTTGATGGAGGAACTGGTGCAGATTAAAGCGGAGACGCGCCCGGTCGAGGTCTTGTTCGTCGCCGACGCGATGACCGGACAGGACGCCGTGCGTTCCGCCGAAGAGTTTCACCGGCGCATCGGCACGACCGGCGTCGTGCTGACGAAGATGGACGGCGATGCGCGCGGCGGCGCGGCGCTCTCGATTAAGCAGGTGACGGGCCAGCCCGTGAAGTTCGTCGGCGTCGGCGAAAAGTACGACGCGCTCGAACCGTTCTATCCCGACCGCATCGCGCAGCGCATCCTCGGCATGGGCGACGTGCTCTCGCTCATCGAGGAGGTGCAGTCAAAAGTTGACCAGACGGAAGCCGAAGCGCAACTCAAGAAGCTACAGAAGAACCAGTTCACGCTCGACGATTTTCGCAGCCAACTCCGGCAGGTGAAAAAACTCGGTTCGTTCTCGAAGATCATGAAGCTTCTGCCCGACCAACTGCTCGGCGGGATGGGGATGCCGCAGTTGGACGATGAACAGTCCGAGCAGATGGAACGCGAACTCAAGCGCACCGAGGCCATCATTGATTCGATGACCCACGAGGAGCGCAACGATCATCGCCTGCTCAACGCGAATCGTCGGCGGCGCATCGCGCGCGGTTCGGGAACGTCGGTCGCCGATGTCAACGCGCTCGTCAAGCAGTATGTGCAGATGCGGCAGATGATGCAGCAACTCTCCGGCGCGGGTCTCTTCGGCGGTGCGCCCGGCGGAGGCGGCGGAGGCGGTATCAAAAATCGCATGATGCGAAAGATGGCCGGGATGATGGGGATGCCCGACATGAGCGCCATGATGGGCGGAGGGGGCGACGAAGGCGGCAACGGGATCAATGCGGGCGCGCTGCCCCAACTCCCCGCCGCGCCTTCGCGCAAAAAGAAGAAGCCGCGACATAAGAAGAAACGATAGAAAAGAAGTGACAAGTGACGAGTGACAAGCCGGAAGCGGGCTTTCAACTTATTACCTCTGACTCGTCACTCGTCACTTATCACTTGTCACTGTCTTTGGAGGATAGAAAGTTGTTAGCAATCAGATTGATGCGGATGGGTGCGAAGAAAGCTCCGTCGTATCGCATTGTGGTGAAAGAGAAGTTGTCGAAGCGCGACGGCGCGTATGTCGAGAACATCGGATTTTATGACCCGACGCGCAATCCTGCGGAAGTGCGTCTTAACATGGAGCGCGTCTCCTACTGGATGGAAAAGGGCGCGCAGCCGACCGAGACCGTCCACCAGTTGATCCGAAAGCAGCGGAAGGCCGAGACGCCCGCCGCCGCCGAAGAGTCGCAAGCCTAGTCGAATGGAACGACCAGAGTCGCAAATCCCAAGTCATTTGCAGACTTGAGATTTCGACGTTGGACTTGTGACATCGGACTTATCTGCGACGTTGGACTGTGAGTTATGAAAGAGGCCGTCGAGTTTATCCTCAAGGCTCTGGTGGAGGAACCGGAGGCGGTTGACGTGCGCGAGGTGGAGCGCGACCGCTCGACGGTGATCGTCGAGGTGCGCGTTGCGCCGAACGACGTGGGCAAGGTCATCGGGCGGCAGGGCAAGACCGTGCGCGCCATCCGTTCACTCCTGCACGCGGCGGGCATGAAGCACGAGCGTCGCTTCATTCTCGAAATCGTGGAGGAATGAGCGAGACGGAGCGAGAGGACGGCGCGCGCGAAGCGTCGCAGGGGGACGGACGGGAAGCGGCTGAAGAGTTGGTCGCCGTCGCAAAGGTCTTGCGGACGAGGGGCGTGCGCGGCGAGTTGGTGGCCGAACTCCTGACCGATTTTCCCGAACGCTTTGAAGATTTAGAACGCCTCATCGCCGTCAGCCCGAAGGGAGCGCGCGCCGCGCTCGCGCTCGAAGACCAATGGCTACAGGGCGGGCGCATCGTCTTGAAGTTTGCGGGATACGATACGCCGGAGGAGGCCGCCGCGCTCGTCGGATACGAACTCGCCGTGCCGGAAGCCGAAGCGGTCGAACTCGAAGACGACGAGTTTTATAACTGGCAACTCGTCGGATGCCGCGTCGAGACAATCGGCGGCGTCGAACTCGGGCAGGTGCGCGAAGTGTTGGAGATGGGCGGCGCGTCGCCGGTTCTCTTAATCAAAGACGCGGAGGCGGGCAGCGACGCACGCGAACATCTCGTCCCGCTCGTCGCAAGCATCTGCGTCGAGATTGACACCGGGCGCAAACTGATTCGCGTGGATGCGCCGGAAGGACTTTTGGAAATATAGAGGCTGGATGTTGGATGTCGGATGTTAGAAAGAACAGAAGAACTAACATCTAACACCTAACCTCTAACATCTGCCTTTATGCGTTTTGACATCATCACCATCTTTCCCGACTTTTTTCAGACGGTCTTTGATTTCGGGATTGTGCGGCGGGCGCGGGCTGCCGGTCTGGTCGAAGTCGCGGCGCACGACCTGCGCGCGTGGACGACCGATAAGCACCGGATGGTTGACGACCGGCCCTTCGGCGGCGGCGACGGGATGGTCTTGAAACCCGAACCGCTCTTCGCGGCGGTCGAAGCCCTGACGGGCGAGGTCGCAACGGACGACGCCGTAGCGGGCGAGAGTTTCCGGCGTCGCCTGTCGGAGACGAGGAAGCGCGTCGTGCTTCTGTCGCCGCAGGGGCGCGTGCTTGAGCAGTCGTTGGCGCAGGAGTTGGCGAGCGAAGCCGAGCAGGTCGTCGTCATCTGCGGGCGTTACGAGGGGGTTGACGAGCGCGTCGCGGAGGCTCTGGTGACGGACGAGGTTTCCATCGGAGACTACGTTTTGTCGGGCGGCGAACCGGCGGCGGTCGTGCTGGTTGATGCGCTGGTGAGGCTCGTGCCCGGCGCTCTGGGAAGCGAAACGTCGGCGCAGAACGATTCCTTCTCCGAAGGGCTGCTCGATTGGCCGCACTACACGCGCCCGCCGGAGTTTCGCGGGATGCGCGTGCCGGAAGTTTTGCTCGGCGGCAATCACGCCGAGATCGCGGGCTGGCGACGCCGCGCGGCCCTGCGCAAGACGCGCCGCCAGCGTCCCGATCTATACGCGCGGGCCGAACTCGACGCGCGCGAGCGCAACGAGATTGAAGAAAGAGAAGATTGAATCATTTTCTCATCGAATCAAGTGAATCGTTGATTCGATGAAGCAATGTTGCTAAATGGCAGATATTTTAGAGGTGAAATTATGAATCGCTTAGACGCAGTAGAAAAGACGCAGTTGCGCGCAAACATTCCGGACTTTCAACCGGGCGATACGGTGCGCGTGTATGTCAACATCAAGGAATCGGAGACGAAGACGCGGCAGCAGGCTTTTGAAGGCGTCGTCATCGCGCGCAAAGGGGGCGGCGTGCGCGAGACGATCACCGTCCGCAAGACGAGTTTCGGCGTCGGCGTCGAGCGAATCTTCCCGCTGCACGCGACCGTCATCCATCACATAGATGTCATCCGGCGCGGGCGCGTCCGCCGCGCGAAGCTCTACTACCTGCGCAACCTGCGCGGCAAAGCGGCACGCCTGCGCGAGCGCGACACGCGTCCCGCCAGAAGCGGACAGGCTCAAGGCGCGTCCGCTTCGAGCAAGAGCAACAAGTAAACGAAGTGACGAGTGACAGGTGACAAGTGACGGGCCG
>DATLMV010000148.1:0-12620 GCA_035537095.1 Pyrinomonadaceae bacterium | reverse complement strand
AATCCCGAACGGCGCGAACGCCTCGCGCGTCATCTTCCGCACCAAAAGACGAATCGTATTCATAAACACAGTGACGAGTGATGAGTGACAAGTGACAAGTTAAAAACAGTCTCGATTTCGGACTTCTTCTTGCTCGTCATTTGTCACTCGTCACTTGTCACTCTCTTTCATCTATCAATCTCTCCGAGCACGATATCGAGCGTGCCGATGATGGCGACCACGTCGGCGACGAGATGACCGATGCACATCTGCCGCAACGCCTGCAAGTTGATCAAGCAGGGCGGGCGGACGCGCACGCGCGCGGGACGACTCGAACCGTCCGAGACGAGATAACAGCCGATTTCGCCCTTCGGCCCTTCGATAGAATGATAATAATCGCCGACGGGCGGCTTGATGATCTTCGGAATCTTGGCGTTGACCGGCCCGTCCGGCATCCCTCTGAGCGCCTGTTGGACGATGCGGCGCGATTGTCGCATCTCTTCGAGACGGACGAGATAACGGTCGTAGGTGTCGCCGTTTTCGCCGACGGGAATATCAAAATCCATCTCGGCGTAGGCGGCGTAGGGGCGCGTCTTGCGGATGTCCCAAGCGACGCCGGAGCCGCGCAGGGCGGGGCCGGAGAGCCCGATGGCGATGGCATCCTCCGCCGAGATGACGCCGATGCCGACCGTCCGCCCGAGCCAGATGCGATTCTCGGAGAGGAGCGTTTCGTACTCTTCGAGACGATGCGGAAAGTTGTCAACAAAGCGTTGCACGTCTTCGGCGAAGCCTTCGTACGTGTCGTTCGGCATCCCGCCGATGCGCCACGCGTGGCAGGTCAGACGCGCGCCGAACTGTCGCTCGAAAATCTTCAGAATCTCTTCGCGCTCGCGCAGAGCCCACAGCAGCACGGTGAACGAACCGATGTCGAGGCCATGCGTGGCGAGCCAGAGGAGATGCGAGGAGATGCGGTTGAGTTCCGTCAGGACGGTGCGGATGTAGTGCGCGCGCGGTGGCACGTCCAGCCCCATCATCTGCTCGACCGTCTCGACCCAGACCAGACCGTTCGAGACGGCGGCGATATAGTCGAGCCTGTCCCAGTAGGGCGCAATCATCGGGTAGAGACGATTCTCGGCGATCTTCTCCATCCCTCGATGCAGATAACCGATGTCGCAATCGAGGTCAATCACGGTCTCGCCATCCAAGCGCAGGATGACGCGCAACACGCCGTGCGTGCTCGGGTGCTGCGGCCCCATGTTCAAGACCATCTCCGGCGTGTCGAGCAGCGTTTCTCTCGTGGTGGCGACTTCTACCTGATGCATAACTTTTTAAATGACGAAGTAATGACGGCGACCGAATGAAAGTTTATTGACGACGTTTGAAAACGTTCGAGAGTTCATCCTTCACTTGCCTGCTTCATCAATCCACTCGCAACGGATTTTCTTTACCATCCAACGCCGACACGCGGTCTTCCAACTCGCGCAGGTCGGCGCGTGTATTAAGGACGCGTGATTCGAAGCGGTCAATACGCGACCATAAGGTTCTCACGTCGCCCCGTAGCGCGTGCACCTCCGTTTCAACGCGTTCGAAGCGTGCTTCCAGTCGTTCAAAGCGCGCTTGAGTTTCCGCGCGGTGTTCTCGTATCTCCGTGCGCATTTCGCCGACTTCGCGGCTGATGGCGCTCAGGTAGTTCAGGATTTCGGTCGTGCGGTCGGCGCTCATGTCTGTTCCTTCCTGAACGCGGCGGCGACGCTCCAAGGGTCGAGGACGAGCGCGATGTCGGTGGCTTCGCCGCGACGTTTCATCTGGACGAGCTTGTAGATGGCGGCCTGCGTCGCGCTCTGGCGATTCCAGACGTTGCGCGGTTTGGCGGCTTCGAGGAGCGTGTAGCCTTCGGCCTGCGCGGCGTCGCTCGTCTCGAAAATCTTGACCTCGTGCTGTGTAGCCAGTTCCTTTAAGTCCATCTTCGATTTGCCGCCCGGACGCTCTACTTGTGCTCTTTCGGCATCACTTCCTTGCCCGCGCGGAAGAGTTCGCGCACGCGCCGCTCGTAGGGCGACGAGAGGAGTTCCAGACCGTAGGCGCGGCGTTGTTCGAGTTGTTCATGCTCGACGTGTGAGAACTCCGGCAGGTGCTTCGTCGTCCAGTTGTTCTCGATAAACTCCAGCGGGTAGTCCTTGCGCAGCGGATGGCCCTGCCAGTCGTTCGGCAGGAGCAGGCGACGCAGGTCAGGATGATTTTTGAAGACGACGCCGAACAGGTCGTAAACTTCGCGCTCCATCCAGTTGGCTGCGGGCCACACGCCCGTCACGCTCTCGACCGCTTCCGTCTCGCCCGTCGCCACCTTCAGGCGCACGCGCTCGTTGGCCTTGATCGAATAGAGGTGATAGACGACCTCGAAGGGCGCGTCGAAGTTTTCGGGAAAGTGGACGCAGGTCAGGTCGGAGAGATACTCGAAGGGCGTCTCCGCGTCGCGGCGCAGGGCGTCGCAGACCTCGACGATGCGCGCGGGCGCGACCCGCACCGACAGTTGGTCGAGAAACGAGGACGCCTCCAAGACCGCGCCGTCCAGACGCTCGCGCAATCTTTTGACGAGCGGATGCCCGGAGGCATCCGTAGGCTTCGGCCCCTCTTCCTTCTTCTTGACGGGAGCTTTCGGCGCGCCCGCCCCGGCTGCTGCTGCTGCACCGGCTGGCGCGGCGGGTGCGGACGGTTTATCGCCCGCCGCCTGTTTCGCGGCAGCCGCGCGCGCCTTCGCCTCGGCAATCTTCGCGGCCTTCTCCAAGTCAGCCTGCGAAGGGCTCTTAGTCGGGTCGCCAATCGCGGGCGACGCGCCGCCTGGAGGCTCGGGTGCGGAGGCGTCGGCGGGCGTCCCGCTCGCGGGAGTCGCGGGCGTCGTTCCGGTCGTGGGCGTAGCTTCGGTCGCGGCTGTTGCCGACGGTCGCGCGGCTTTCGGCGCGGGCGGAGTTTCAACGCTGTCCTGCCCGGCGGCCTTGCGCGCTTTGGCCTCCTCGACGACGCGTTTGAGACGCGCGATCTTCTCTTCTTGTGTTTCGTTGGGCGGTGCGGCGTTGCCCGTCGCCGTCGGACTCGACGCAGCGGGGACGGTCGTGCCGGAGGTTGAACTGCCGGAGGGCGCTTTGCCGGTCAGCGCGGCCTGACTCTCGGGCGTCGGGCGCGGCTGGCCGCTCGTGGGCGGGGGCGGAAGTTGACCCGCGTCGGTGCTTTCAAATCCGGGGCTCGGGCTTTTGTCGTCGGTTCGGCGCGGGGGGTGTTGGGCGCGCGGCGTGGTGGCTTCGTCCGGCGTCGCGTCGCCGGTCGCGGAGTCGGGCGGGCTTTTGGTTTCGTCTGTCATCTCACACGTGCAGCCACACTTCGAGAAATGCTAACGTCAGGATTCGCCGGATTTTATGTGTGCTTTCGCCTCGGGTGCTTAACAAAATTGCGAAAGGTCTGTGAGAAAGTTTGTAACATGGGGTGTGCGGGTTGTCAATAAACTCTTGCGAGCACCTTTGCGCCCTCGCAGGGCATCTAAATCCTCGCGCAACTTGACGATATAGCCGACGCAAATTATCATGTCTTGTTCGATTAGAGCGCGATTTGCGCGCCTACAGAGGGAGTCAAAAAATGAAAACCGGAATCCATCCGAACTATCACGACATCAACGTCCAATGCGCCTGCGGCGAGACGTTCCAGACGCGCTCGACGCGCAAGGAAGACCTCCACGTCGAAATCTGCTCGGCCTGCCATCCGTTCTTCACCGGCAAGCAGAAGTTGATTGACACCGCCGGTCGCGTTGACCGTTTCAACAAGCGTTACGGCAAGAAGACCGCCGAAGCCCCGACGGCTGAAGCCCCTGTTGCCGAAGCGGGCGTCGCACAGTAATTCTCCTGTGAGGCTCATGCAGCACAGACAAACGAACCGTTATTAGCGACACATATCTGACGCCGACGTTCAACGTTCGGCGGTCGCCCCGAACGCGCACGCGCGCGCCCCGGAGCTTAAAGCGACCGCCCCCGCGAACGTCGGCGTTTTAACTACAGGGACGAGTGACAAGTGACGAGCCGGAACAAGTCCAAAGTCGGATGTCGAAAGGCAGAGCCGTTGATTTAGGACTTTGGAGGTTCGACTTTGGACTTATTCTTGCTTGTCACTCGTCACTTGTCACTTTTGAGGTGTGAGCGTGAGCGAAAGAGATTTGATCGTCGGGGGTCAGGCCGTCATCGAGGGCGTGATGATGCGGACGCCGAACGCGTACGCCATCGCCGTCCGGCGTGCCGACGGCACGATTACACGCACGGCGGAAGCCCTGCCCAAATGGAGCGACAAGTATCCGCTGCTGAAGTTGCCCGTGTTGCGCGGCGCGGCGGTGCTCGTGCAGTCCATGGGGCTCGGCATCAAGGCTCTCAACTATTCGGCGAACGCGGCGTTTGCCGATGCGGACGAGGCCGAGGAGGTCGAGGTCGCTTTGACGCCCGCCGTCATCGAGGGCGAGGGCGACTTCGCGGGGATCACCGGCGCAGTTCCGGGCCTCATCCCCGTCCCGACGCAGCAGCGTCCGCGAGACGAGATGAAGGGCGGCACGACTGCCGCCGCCGCAGGCTCCATCGTCTTCGCGCTCTTCTTCAACATGCTGCTTTTCATCGCCGCGCCGCTCGTGCTCACGAACGCTATTTTCATCGCCGCCGGTTGGGCCGCGCCCGCCGCTTTGAGCGCGACCGCACCCGCGCAGACCGCACAGGCGAGCGATAGCTCCGTCGCCCCTGCGGCGACAACGACGACGCCGACCGTCGCGGGCGAAGCATGGTACGCGCGCGCGTACGCGAGCGTGAAAGATTACCTGCGACCCGTGCGTCCCTCGGTCGCCTTCAATCTGGTGGACGGCGTGATTCGCATGACGTTCTTCCTGATTATGATCTTCAGCTTCTCGCTCGTGAAGGATATCCGGCGCGTCTTCGAGTATCACGGCGCGGAGCATAAGACGGTCTTCACATCGGAAGCGGGCTTGCCGCTGACGGTCGAGAACGCGCGCGTGCAGCCGCGACAGCATCCGCGCTGCGGGACGAGTTTTCTGATGGTCGTGATGATCGTCTCCATCGTCCTCTTCTCCGTCATCAAGTTCGACTCGCTCATCTACAACATGCTCGTCCGCATCGCGCTCGTGCCCGTCGTCGCCGGACTGTCGTATGAAATCATCCGCCTCTCGGCCAAGCGCGAGGGCAGCATCGTCTTCAAGATGATCACGCTGCCGGGCATCTGGCTGCAAAACCTGACGACGAAAGAACCCGACGACGAACAACTCGAAGTCGCGCTCGAAGCCTTGAAGGAATCGCTCAAGTTTGAACCGCAACCGGCGGAAGTCGCGGCGTCGCCTCTGGCTTGAAGTTGTCGCCATTAGCTTAAAATTTTATGTTAGAGAAGCTGGAACAGATCGAAGCGCACTATCAGTCTCTGGCCGACGAGATGTCTCTGCCCGAGGTCTATACGGATCAGGCGGCCTACGCGAAACTCGCCAAGCAGCATCGTCAACTCGGCGAAGTCGTGGCGAAATATCGCGAGTGGAAGACGCTGCGCGACGAACTCGCGGGCGCGAAAGAGTTGTACGACCTGAGCGACGACGAGGAGATGCGCGAACTGGCGCGCGTCGAGACGGAGACGCTGCAAGAGCGGCTCTCGACGAGCGAAGAGGATTTGCGCCTGCTGCTTCTGCCGCGCGACCCGAACGACGAGAAGAACGTGATTCTCGAAATCCGCGCCGGAATCGGCGGCGACGAAGCGACGCTCTTTGCCGCCGAGATGCTTCGCATGTACGGGCGTTATGCCGAGCGGCAGGGCTGGCGGATGGAGATTCTGGATGCTTCGGAATCGGGCGTCGGCGGCGTCAAGGAGGCCATCGCGCTCATCGAGGGCGAGCGGGTCTTCTCGAAGCTCAAACACGAGTCGGGCGTGCATCGCGTCCAGCGCGTGCCGCAGACGGAGGCGAGCGGGCGCATCCACACATCGGCCATCACGGTCGCAGTCCTCCCCGAAGCCGAAGAGGTGGACGTGAAGATTGAAGCGAAGGACTTGCGGATTGATACCTTCTGCTCGTCGGGGCCGGGCGGCCAGAGCGTCAACACGACCTACTCGGCTGTGCGCATCACGCACCTGCCGACGAACCTCGTCGTCTCGATGCAGGACGAGAAATCGCAGATCAAGAATCGTGAGAAGGCGATGCGCGTCCTGCGCGCGCGCTTGCAGGAACTCGAAGAACAGAAACAGCACGACGCGCTGGCGAGCGAGCGTCGTTCGATGGTCGGCAGCGGCGACCGCTCCGAAAAGATTCGCACCTACAACTTCAAAGACAACCGCGTCACAGACCATCGCATCGGGCTCACCATCCATCAACTCGACCTCGTCATGGAAGGCGCGCTCGACGAATTCATCAACACGCTCGTCACACACTATCAAGCCGAGAAACTGAAAACCGAAACCGTCGCGGCATAACTATAAGCGACGAGTGACGGTTTAAGCATCAGTCGGAGTCGCAAAAGATACTCGGGTTTTAACTGCGGATTCACGATTCCAGCCCTCTTTTTCTTGCTCGTCACCCGTCACCCGTCACTCGTCAGTTGCCCGGATTTTCGTTTCACTCGGGCGGGATGTTATCATGCCGCACGTCACCAAAATTTTCGTCCGACCTCAGCGTCGCCTTTTAACCCAAAGAGTCCCATCTAAGGAGTTCGCACATG
This sequence comes from Pyrinomonadaceae bacterium, assembly GCA_035537095.1. Taxonomy (GTDB): domain Bacteria; phylum Acidobacteriota; class Blastocatellia; order Pyrinomonadales; family Pyrinomonadaceae; genus DASWNP01. The sequence continues at coordinate 5,910 of DATLMV010000148.1, read as the reverse complement.
AATCAGTTTAAAAAGTTGTCGCTCTTCGCCGCGAGTCTCGCGCTCATCGCGCTGGCCGCGAGCGCAGGCGTAGCGCAGGCGCAGAAGACAAACATGCTCGACAATTCGCCTTCGGGCACGCGTCTGAACTACCCCGAATCAAAGAAGATTGACCACGTTGACGATTATCACGGCATGAAGGTGGCCGACCCCTATCGCTGGTTGGAAGACTTGGATTCGGCGGACACGCGCGCGTGGGTCGAAGCGCAGAACAAGTTGACCTTCGCCTATCTCAACGAGATTCCCGCACGCCGGCAGATCAAGGAGCGTTTGACGAAGCTCTGGAACTTCGAGCGTTTCGGCGTGCCCTACAAAGAGGGCAACCGCTATTTCTTCTCGCGCAACACGGGCCTGCAAAATCAGAGCGTGCTCTACACCGTGACCTCGCTCGAAGGCGAGCCGCAGCTTCTGCTCGACCCCAACACGCTCTCTCAGGACGGCACGGTCGCGCTCTCCGGCTACACCTTCACGCAGGACGGAAAGCTGATGGCCTACGGCCTGTCGTCCGCCGGTTCGGACTGGCAGGAGTGGCGCGTGCGCGACGTGGAGACGGCGAAGGATTTGCCGGACGTGATCAAGTGGGTCAAGTTCTCCTCCGCTTCTTGGGCGAAGGACGGCAAGGGCTTCTTCTATAGCCGCTACGCCGAGCCGACCGAAGCCACCAAGATGGCGGGCGCAAACTACTACCAGAAACTCTACTTCCATCGTCTCGGCACGCCGCAAGCGGAAGACATCCTCGTCTATGAGCGGCCCGACCAGAAGGAGTGGGGCTTCAGCGGCGGCGTCAGCGAAGATGGCCGCTATCTGGTCGTCAGCGTCTGGCAGGGCACGGATCGCAAGAACCGCGTCTATTACAAAGACCTGATGGCGAAGGACGCGCCGGTCGTCAAACTGCTCGACGACTTCGACGCCGCCTACGACTTCATTGACAACAACGGCCCCGTCTTCTGGTTCCGCACAGACCTCGACGCGCCGCGCGCCCGCATCATCGCCATTGACACGCGCAAGCCCGAGCGCAAGAACTGGAAAACGGTCGTCCCGCAAGCCGCCGAGACGCTGGGCGGCATCGGCATCGTCAACAACATGTTCGTCGCCTCCTACATGAAGGACGCGCACACGCAGGTCAAGATTTACAACCTCAACGGCAAGTTCGTCCGCGAGGTGCAGTTCCCCGGCATCGGCACGGCGGGCGGCTTCAGCGGCCACCGCGACGACAGAGAGACCTTCTACTATTTCACCAACTACACGACGCCCACCACCATCTATCGCTACGACATGACGACGGGCAAGAGCACCGTCTTCCGCCAGCCGAAAGTTGATTTCCGCTCCGAAGGCTATGAGACCAAACAGGTCTTCTACAACAGCAAGGACGGCACGCGCATCCCGATGTTCATCACCCACAAGAAGGGTCTGAAACTCGACGGCACGAACCCCACGCTGCTCTACGGCTACGGCGGCTTCAACATCTCGCAGACGCCCGGCTTCTCCGTGAGCAATCTGGTCTGGTTGGAGATGGGCGGCGTCTATGCGGTGGCGAACCTGCGCGGCGGCGGCGAGTACGGCGAGGACTGGCACGCGGCGGGCATGAAGCTCAAGAAGCAGAACGTCTTCGACGACTTCATCACGGCTGCCGAATGGCTCATCGCCAACAAGTACACGTCGTCTCCGAAGCTGGCAATCGCCGGGGGCAGCAACGGCGGTCTACTGGTCGGCGCGGCCATCACGCAGCGTCCCGAACTCTTCGGCGCGGCCCTGCCCGCCGTCGGCGTGATGGACATGCTGCGCTTCCACAAGTTCACCATCGGCTGGGGCTGGACTTCCGACTACGGCTCAAGCGACAACGCGGAAGAGTTCAAAGCGATTTACAAATACTCGCCGCTCCATAACCTCAAGGCGGGGACGAGCTATCCCCCGACCCTGATTACCACCGCCGACCACGACGACCGCGTCGTGCCTTCGCACAGCTTCAAGTTCGCGGCGGCGATGCAGGCGGCGCAGGCTGGCCCCGCGCCCGTGCTGATCCGCATCGAGACGCGCGCCGGACACGGCGCAGGCAAACCGACCTCCAAAATCATCGAGGAACAGGCCGACCGCTGGGGCTTCCTCACGCGCGCGCTCAACATGAACGTGCCCGCGTCGGGCAACTCCGCGATGAATAAGTAGAAGACGAAAGAAGCATCTCTCTTTCGCTTAAACGAAAAGGGCCGCCTCCGAATGAAGGCGGCCCTTCTTCTTGTCATGCAAGCTTTCGACCGAAGCTGACACGCACGCGCATCCCGCACGGCGGCTCTTTTCACTTCGTCTCCTCTTTTACTTCGTCGCCTCCGCCATCACTTCCAACGCTTCCCTGTCGGCGGGCGAAATCTCTTGCAGTTCGTCGTCGCCTTCGAGTTGACGCACGCGCCGGACGTAGCCGTCGGACTCGAAGATGTATGCGGCGGGCGCTTCCTGCATGATGATGTCTTGGAGGCGCATCAGGCCGTAGAGCAAAGCCTCGGGGCGCGGCGGGCAGCCCGGTATATAGACATCAACGGGAATCGTGCGGTCAACGCCCTGCATGGTCGAGTAGGAGTCGAAGGGGCCGCCGGTCGAAGCGCACGCGCCCATCGCAATCACCCACTTCGGCTCCGGCATCTGGTCGTAGACGCGACGGATGACCGGCCCCATCTTCAACGTCACCGTGCCCGCGACGATAATCAGGTCGCTCTGTCGCGGTGAGGGACGAAAGACGCCCGCGCCGAAGCGGTCAATGTCGAAGCGTCCCGCGCCGGTCGCGATCATCTCGATGGCGCAGCACGCCAGCCCGAACGTCATCGGCCACAACGCCGACTTGCGCGCCCAGTTCACCGCCTCCCGCACGGGCTTCACGCCCATCACCGGCGCGCCGATGTTCCTTCGCAACGAGTTGAAAATCGAATCAACCGTCGTCAGTACGATGCCTTCAGGATGTTCAGCCATAAGTTTAGTGAATGGTAAATCGTAAATCGTAAATAGATAACTGCATTGGTCACATATCTATTTACGATTTACGATTCACGATTGACGAGTCATGCCCATTCCAGCGCGCCCTTGCGCCACGCGTAGTAGTAGCCGACGACGAGGATGCCGATGAAGACGAACATTTCGATGAGCGCGAATTTGGTGAAACTGAAATCGTCGCCCATGAAGATGATCGCCCACGGGAGGAGAAAGATGGTCTCCACGTCGAAGATGAGAAAGAGCATGGCGACGATGTAGTAGCGGACGGTGAAGCGGTCGTGCGCTTCGGTCACGGGGTCAATGCCGCATTCGTAAGGGCGCATCTTGTCTTTCTGGTAGAGGCTCGGGCGCACGACGCGGCCCAAGACGATGGGTAAGACCGGAAAGATGACGGCGAAGACGAAGAAGACCATCACCGGCCAGTAGGCCGTGATGGGCGAGCCGATGCCCGACCCGGCGACGGTCGCGGCGGCGTCGGTGGTCGCCTGTAGCAGAAGCGCGCTGTGAAGCATTTATCTTGTGCCCTGTTTTTTTCGCTCGGCGGCGGCGGCGCGCCGGTCAGCGTGTGTTGTTGAGACAGCCTGATTCTAGGCATCCGTCTATGATTGTGTCAATCAACTTCTATGAATCGTCAATCAGCTAACGCAAACACAGGCAGCAAAGTCGCTCTCAGTCGGCGTCGGCGTGCGGGCGACCGGCGAGCAGGGCGACGGCGTGCGTGAGCACGGGACGAATAACGGCGAAACATTCGCGCACGCCCGCAGGCGACCCCGGCAGGTTGATAATCAGAGCACCGGAGCGAATGCCGCAGACGCCGCGCGAGATCATCGCCGTCGGCGTCTTCTTCAACGTCTCCATCCGCATCGCTTCGGCGAGTCCGGGCGCTTCTCTACCGATGACGGCGCGCGTCGCTTCGGGCGTGTTGTCGCGGGGGCTCAGGCCCGTCCCGCCGGTCGTCACAATCAGGTTTACTTCGGGACTGTCGGCCAGAGCAGCGAGTCGCGCGGCGAGCGGTTCGAGGTCGTCCGCCATAATCTCCCGCGAGACAACCTCCGCGCCCGCCGCGCGCAACAGTTCGGCGAGCACTTCGCCCGACTCGTCCACACGCTCGCCGCGCGCGCAGCCGTCGCTCACCGTGATGACCGCCGCGCTGATTTTAACCGGCATCAGATAGACACTCCGTTTGCCCAAAGAGAGACAGACGCCGTTGCCGAAAACGACGCCGCTCGAAGTTTAGAGTTTAAGAAGTCTGACCTCTAAAACCGGACAGCGGATTTTGCGTCAGACGACTTCTCGTCCGGCTTCGGACTCTGGACTTGCGACATCGCATTATGTTCTTCGTGTAGTTCCTGTAAAGAGATAACGCTCATTTGCGTCGTGCGCTCGCGCGCGGCGATGGCTTCGACGATGGCCTGCGCGCCCGTCATGGTCGTGACGCACGGCACGTTGTGTTGCAGCGCGGCGCGGCGGATGGCCTGCTCGTCGTAGTGCGAAGCGCGCCCGAGCGGGGTGTTGATGACGAGCGCAATCTCGCCCTGCTTGATTTTGTCGGCGATGTTCGGGCGTCCCTCGTTGACTTTGAAGACGCTCTCGACATCCAGACCGACTTCGCGCAGACGCGACGCCGTCCCGACCGTCGCCATCAGCGCGAACCCGAGTCGCGCGAGACGGCGCGCGACCACCACCGCCTGTCCCTTGTCGGAATCGTTGACGCTGATGAAGGCCGTGCCGCTCGCGGGCAGTTGCAGCCCCGCGCCCAGCATCGCCTTCGCGTAGGCTTCGCCGAACGTCTCGCCCACCCCCATCACTTCGCCCGTCGAATGCATCTCGGGACTCAGAATCGGGTCAACGCCCGGAAACTTGACGAAGGGGAAGACCGGCGACTTGATGAAGAAACGCGTGACGGATAAATCTTCCGGCAGGTTGAACTCCGCGAGCGGGCGACCGGCCATCACGAGCGCGGCGACGCGCGCCAGCGGCACGCCCGTCGCCTTCGAGACGAAGGGCACGGTGCGCGATGCGCGCGGGTTCACTTCGAGGACGAACACGCGGTCGTCCTTGATGGCGTATTGAATGTTGAGCAGGCCGCGCACCTTGAGCGCGCGCGCGAGGATGCGCGTGTAGTGTCGCATCGTTTCGACGTGCTCGGGCGCGATGCGCAGCGGCGGCAGCACGCAAGACGAGTCGCCCGAATGTATCCCCGCTTCCTCGATGTGCTCCTGAATCCCCGCGACGACGCACGCCGTCTCGTCCGACAGGGCATCAACATCGAATTCCGCCGCGCGCTCTAAAAACTTGTCAATCAGGACGGGCTTCTGCGGCGAAGCGTCAACGGCGGTTCGCATGTAGTCTTCGAGGTCTTTCTCGTCATAGACAATCGCCATCGCGCGCCCGCCGAGCACGTAGGAGGGGCGCACCAGAACCGGATAACCGATGCGCGCCGCCGCCTCTTTGGCCTCCGCGCTCGAAGTGGCCGTGCCGTTCTCGGGCTGCGGGATGCCGAGTTCGCTGAGGAGCGCGCCGAAGCGTTTGCGGTCTTCGGCGAGGTCAATCGAATCGGGCGACGTGCCGATGATGGGCGCGCCCGCTTCGTGCAGGCGCATGGCGAGATTCAAGGGCGTCTGCCCGCCGAACTGCACGATGATGCCTTCGGGTTTTTCCACGTCCACGATGTTCATCACGTCTTCGAACGTGAGCGGCTCGAAGTAGAGTCGGTCGGAAGTGTCGTAATCGGTCGAGACGGTTTCCGGGTTGCAGTTGACCATAATCGTCTCGAAGCCCGCCTCGCGCAGAGCGAACGACGCATGACAGCAGCAGTAATCAAACTCGATTCCCTGCCCGATGCGGTTCGGCCCCGAACCGAGAATCATGATCTTGCGCTCGCTCGTCGGC
>DATLMV010000147.1:0-6025 GCA_035537095.1 Pyrinomonadaceae bacterium | reverse complement strand
GCCTGTTAATCGTCAAGGTCAATCGTAAATGGATAACTGATTCATCACGTATCCATTCACCATTTACCATTCACCACTTTTATGGTTTGACCGCGTAGAGTTCGACGCGCTCGTCAATAATCTCTTCGGGGACGAAGACGGCGACCGTGCCGGAGCCGCGCAGGGCGTCCCAGAAGACGCCGTTTTTGTCGAGCGAGAAGTAGTGAAAGCCGACGCGCGTCGGGATGGGCGCGGGCGGCGGCGAGGCGTGCGTCAGGGCGACGCCGGGGAGCGCCGAACCGATGACCACGTCAATCACGTCGCGCGAGGCGACCTTGACGACGCGCGGCACGCGCTCGATCAACTGTCCTTCGGGCATCTTCGCCTGCACGCCCAGATAGAAACCGGCCTCCGCCAGCAGCCGCTCGTCCTGCACGCGCCCGGCGTAGACGCTCTCGCGCGTCAGTTCCAGAGGAATCTGTACGCAGCGCGTCGGGATCACGGTTTCCAACAGCAGACGTATCTCGGCGGAGAGTTGGCTGAAGGTGAAATAGAGGTCGGTGTGCTCGTAGCGGACGATGTTCTTCGGGTGGCGGTCAACGGCGAAGGTCATCAGCTTGCCGCACAGTTCGGCCAGTTCCGTGTAGAGCCGTTCGGGATGGACGATGCGCGTGCGGAGCAGGTGCGCGAGGCCGGGGATAGAGGCATTGACGGTGTTGAGCAACCAGAAGACGGCGACTTCGGAGGTGGTGAAATCGGCGAGCGATGTCGTGCGCTGGCGACGCTGCTCGCCGAGCGAACTGCTCTTGGTAATCAGTATCTCGACGATCTGCCGGAGCATCTGGACGAGCCACGCCGACGCGCCGATGTTCAGGGCGGGCGGGATGTAGTTTTCGTTGAGCGTCAGCCGACCCGTCGCGGTGCGTTCGAGTTCGGCGATTTTGATCGCGCTGTAGCCCTCGCGGATTTCGTCGCCGAACAGGAGACGGACGTTGCTGCGCGCGTAGGCGAGCGGCTGTTCGTTCTGTCCGGTCGTCTCGTCAACCGCGCTGCCTTCGTCCTGCCAGTAGCGCAGGGATTGGTTGGCCGCGCCGCCGTTGGCTTGAAAGTTGGCCGCGCCCGCCCGCATCGAAGGCACGGCCAGATGCACTTCGAGACGCGCGGCTTCGGGGTCGAAGTGGTCGCCGATGGGGCGCGAATCGGGGGCGGGGTCGTTGGTCGGAGAGATGTTGACGAGCAGCCCGTCGGGCATCACGGCGAGACAGCGCACCAACTCGACGCGACCGTTGGCGACCGCCTCCATGTTCAACTTCAAATCGAGGATGCCCCACTCGAAGGGGACGAGCGAGGCGAGACGGGAGTTGAGTTGCTCTTCGTGATAGTTGTCCCATTGCTGGAAGTGGTGCGGAGACAAAAGCATCCCCTCGTTCCACAGAATCTTACGATACGAAGCCATAGCTTGCCCGAAGTCTCCCGTCGCTGGCCGGATGTTGTAGAGAGTTAACCCAAATGATGCTGATGATGCGTTCGTGATTTAGGGCATCAATTTTGAAGCAACGTGATTTTCTGCCCTGACGAATATTTTGTCAACGAAGACAAGCGGACGATAGACGATGGACAAAGCATCTCTAGCGGAAGATGTGTGATTGAGACAACGGGCGATAGTCGGAAACTGTCTGGCTATGGTCTATCGTCCATCGTCTATCGTCCATCATCAGCACAGCAACGGGTCGGCGTTGATGTCGTAGCGTTGGGGATTCTGCGCGATGATGCCGATGGCTAGGAGACGCACGACGAGTTCGTAGGCTTCCGTGTCTATGCTGCCCTTCTCGCGGAGAAACCAGACGCTGCGGGCGACGGAGGTTTCGACCGTCGAGCGATGGCCGCCCGCCTGCACGAGCTTGGTGTAGAGCGGGTGCGGCGTGCGCGTCTGGCTGCCGATGGGCGGGTTGAACGGATACGGGTAAGCGGCGACGAGCAGCAGGGAACTGTTGGCGGTCGCCGTGCCGAACGTGGCGCGCAGGGTCAGCAACTTCGGCATCATCTGTCGCGCGACCGCGACCGCGTCGCCGCCGCCCGCCTCCGACTGCGCGAGCGCGGCATACATCACGAGCACGGGTTTCAAGTTGATCTTCTGCGCCTGCGCGCTCACGTCCGGGCAGCCGCGCTGCATCGCGCGGAGTCGCTCTTGCAAAGCGTTCGAGCCGCGATAGCTGCGGACGCGCGCCGCCACGTCGCGCACGCCCGCCTCCGAGATGTAAGGCGTGTTGTCCGAACTGATGCGGCTCATCACGCGTCGCGCTGCACGCGCAATCTCCTCGTCCGTCTCGGCGCGCGCCGCAGACTCGCCCGTCGCGGCGGGCCTCGCATCATCCTCCGGCGCGGGCGTTAAGCCCTTCTCTAACGCGCCCGTGCTCTTACGGACTGGCGTCGCGTCCGCCATTTGATTGTCGTTCGCCGCGTCGTCGTTCGCCGTCTCCGTCGTTGCCTCTGTCCGCACGCGGTTTGTCTCATCACGTCGTCGCCTGCGTCCCTCTTCAACGCGCGCAACACTCGCATCGTCCCCATCGTTCGCATGCTCGCCGCTTCCGCCTCCGCGCGTCAAAGCATAGAGCAGGACGGCGGCGACGAGGATAACGAGCGACGAGACGAGCGCCGCGACGACCTGCGGCTTGAGCCAAGCGGGCCAAGCGGAAGCGTTCGGCGCAGTTGAAGCAGTTGAATGCGTCGGTGCACTTGAATTTATCGGCACGCTTGAACGCGTCGGGGCAATTGAATGAGCCGACGCTGCATGTGCCGGTGCGGCGTGCGCGGGCGTCGCATGTCTCTGTGCGGTATGTCCCGGCGCATCATGCGTCGGCGTGGTTGGAGTTGTCGGCGGGCGCAGCGCGACGTTGATGAGGCAGGAGCCGCCGAGTGAAATCAGGTCGCCGTCGCGGAGGAGGCGGGGGACGTTGATGTATTGATCGTTGACGAGGGTTCCATTGCGCGAGCCGCAGTCGGAGATGTACGCGAGGCCGTCGCGGGTTTCGATGACGGCGTGACGGCGCGAGAGATTCGAGTCGGCAATCGTCAGGTCGTTCTCCGCGCTCCGTCCGATGAAGAAACGCGGGGCGGAGACGACGACGCGCCGCGCCGCGCCGTTCGCGTCCGTGAAAGAGAGTGTTAGTTCAGACGACATCGCTCAAGAACGTTAGGGCAAAAGGGGAAACAGTTAAAGGGGAAAGGGGAAATGGGTAAAGGGTAAAGGGGAAGAAAGCGGATGCTCTAAGTATAGAAAACAAATGCTCTGCGGAAGCCTCGTCCGTTCCTTTCTTCTTCCCTTTTCCCTTTCACCATTTCCCCTTTTACCCCTCTCCTTCAAGGTTGGGTGGCGGCTTGCTGTGTCTGGTTGTTGGGTTGTGTGTAGGTGGAGAGGGGGCGCATGTCGAGGCCGAAGGCCCACGGGGTTTCGCCCATGATGGCGGCGGCGAAGAAGCGCGGGACGTAGTTTTTGTTCTCGTTCTGGAAGAAGTGGTCGAGCTTTCCTTTGTTGGCGATGAGCGTCCAGAAGGTGCGCTCTTTGGCGGTGTTGTCTTTCTCGTTGAGGACGTTTCGCAGGTCGCGCATGACGGATTCGGGCGCGCGGTTGTAACCGGCAATCGAGAGCGCGACGCTCATCGAATCGTCGCCGAAGCGCATGATGTTGTCGCGGAAATATTTGGCGGCGGCGGGGGCCATCCGCGCGATGTTGGTGCGTTCCGACGCGGGCACGCCATAGGCTTCGGCGGTCGGGCCGAGGAATTGAAAGAGTCCGGCTGCGCCCGCGAAGTTGTTGGTCGAGATGTTGGTGTATTCGGTTTCGATGAACGGGATGTAGAGACCGATGACGACGGGGACGCGGTGTTGCTTGAAGGCTTGAATGATGTAGGGCGCGTGGACTCGGGCGCGCTCGAAGATGTTGCGCGTGTCGCCGCCCCACAGGCCCGTGCGGTTGTTGCCGATGCGGCGCGAGAAGGCGTCGAGCCAGAACTTGATCTCGTCGAGCGCGTCGGGCGAGAAGGCATACGGGCGGTTGCCCATCATCAGGGCGACCTTCTGCGCGCGCTGTTTGATGAACTCCCGCTTCTCCGCGTCCGACATCTTCTGATAAATCTTGAACGTGCCCGACGAAGGCGCGAGCGGGGTTTCAAATGCCGACGCGTCGAAGCCTTCGGGCGCGGGCGCGCTCGCGGTTGAAGCGTTGGGCGCGAGCGTTGACGATGAGGACGGCGCGGCAGTCGTCGCGGCATCAGGAAGAGAAGCGGCGGGGACGGCGGGCGCGTCGGTCGCGGCGTTTGAAGGGGAAGCGTCCGGCGAAGCGTCGGGCGCGGGCGCGGATGTGTCAATGCCGGGCGCGTCGGCGTCGTAGTCGGCGTCGTTGTTTGCGCGTTGACCGGCATCGGCGATTTCGTCTGCGTGCGGCGCGTCCGTCTTGCGGGTCAGCTTGTAGAGACCGAAGCCGACCGCGCTGACGACGAGCAGGACGACGAGCAGCACCGGCAGCAGAAACTTGAGCGGCAGAGAGTCGGCGGCGGTCGCAGGAGGCGCGGCGGGCGACGCTCCGGCGCGAGAGGCGACGGGCGGCGCGGCTGCGTCGGCGCGCTCGCGTAGATGGACGCGGATGGTCGTGTAGTTGCCGAGGCGAATCACGTCGCCGTCGGCGAGCGCGCGGCCTTCGCCCTCGACCGCTTCGCCGTTGACGAAACTGCCGTTGGTCGAACGCTCGTCGGTAATCACGACGCGACCGTTATCGCGTCGAATCGTCGCGTGATGGCGCGAGAGTCCGGTGTCGCCCGCGATGACGAAACGCGACGCGTCCGTGCGCCCGATGGTCAACGCCCCGTCATCGAGCGGAACGTTCGTCGTGCCCTGCGGCGAGTTGATGGAGAGCGTGACTTCCAGCATAAAGAAGGCAAAAGTGAAAAGGTAAAAGGCAAAAGTGAAGACGCTAAATTTAAGTCGTCTCTTAGTGTCGCTTATCTGCTATGCCCGCGATAATCAAAGCAGAACTAAACAGGGATGGACAGGATGAACAAAGAGCGGGGAAAAGGGGAAAGGTTAAAGGGGAAAAGGGCGGGAGCTAAGCGCGTACTTGGCTTGTCTCCCTTTCCCCTTTTGCCCCTTTCACCATTTAACCTTTTTCTTATCCTGTCCATCCCTGTTAATTTCTTTCAGGATTTTGTTAGTTGCTCTGAATCTTAATGGCGCAAGCTTCCGGCAAGTTTCAGAGATCGTAGAGCGACGAGAGCGGGCGGTCTTTGAGGCCGAATCTCTGGGGATTTTCGGCGACGATTCCGGCGGCGAAGAAACGCGCGACGCGCTCGACCTGTTCGCCGCGCACGACGCCCGCCTGTTTCATCTTCCAGAAATCATAACGCATCTGCCCCGAAGGGTCGCGGCGTTCGAGTTCGGTCTTGACGCGTCCGGCGTCGTCCAGCGTCATCCCGTAGCAGGCGACGGCGTACATGAACTGGTCGCGCCCGAAGAGGTCGAGGAGGTCTTTGATGTAGGAGGCGGCGAGGCGCGTGGAAGCGGCGGCGGGGTCGGCGGCGGCGGTGTCGCCCGCGCCGTCGGGAGCGTTGCTCCGCACGGACGCGGGCAGAGCCCAGACGCCTCCCGCTTCGCGCTCGATAAACTTGCTGCGGCTCATCGCCAGCACGTAGCCGATGAGCGGCGGCTGGATGCCCTGCACGTTGACGAACTCGCGGTCAACCGCGTCGCGGTACTTGCGCGCGCGCTCGCTGTAACCGGCGGCGGTGCGATATTCGTTCGTGTAGTTTTTGATGAGACTGACGAACGCGGGATCGAAACTGTAGAGACTCTTCTGCGCGATCTGGACGGCGAGCGTGCGCGCCAACGGTTCGACCGACGAAGCATCTCCGGTCGCCGCGCTGTCGCCGCCACCCGCGAGCGGCGGCAGGGACGCGCCGGAGTTATCAACCGGCGCGGGCGGCGCGGAAGCGTTGCCCGGCGACCCGGCATCTCCGACGCCGCCCGCGTCGTCGCTGCGGGCCGCGCCCGCGTC
>DATLMV010000146.1:0-2652 GCA_035537095.1 Pyrinomonadaceae bacterium | reverse complement strand
TGCTACGTCTCTCCGCGACGGCCCTCGGTGTCGCACTCGTCTCCGCGATGTTGACGGTCGCCGCAACGCCTGCACGGGCCGCGACGGGCGTCGCGCCGTCTTCCGTCACAGCGTCGCAGGACAAAGCGAAAGATAAAGCGGCGCAGCCGTCGGACGCCGAGCGCAAGGCCGCGCAGAAGGTGAAGGACGCGAAGGACGCGGCGGCGAAGCTTCAGGCGGCGAGCGATTTCGTCGCCAAGTATCCGGCGAGCAGTTTGCGCCCGGCGGTCGTGGACATCGTGGTTGACCAGATCATCGCCACCGAAGATACCGGGAAGAGGATTTCGCTGGTCGAGCAATACATGAACACCTTCTCCGAAGTCCGCGAAACGGACATGATGTATCCCGTCCTGATTGACTCTTACGTCGCGGCCAAGCGCACGGAGGACGCCTTCAACGCCGCCTCGACGTGGTTGGAGAGCAACCCGAACGAGACGGGCGTGCTGGCCGTGCTCGCCTTGGTCGGCACGGATGAGGCGCAGCGCGGCAACGCCAAGTTTGCACAGCCGAGCAGGCAGTACGGCCTCAAGGCCATCGAACTCATCGAGGCCAACAAGAAGCCCGCCAACATGGGCGACGCCGAGTGGGAGAAGAATAAAACGCTCTGGCTCCCGCAGCTTTATCAGGCGACCGGCCTGCACTCGATGATGAACAACAACGCGCCCGATGCGCTCACGCGTCTCGAAAAGGCCGCGAAGCTCAACCCCAACGACCCGCTCACGTATTATCTGATGGGCACGATCAAGAACGACGCCTACACCGTCGCCGCCAAGCAGTTTCAGGCGATGTCGGCGGGCGCAGAGAAGGTCGCGGCGCAGAACAAAATCAACACGCAACTCGACGAGATCATCGAACTCTACGCGCACAGCATCGGTCTCGCGGCGGGCAAAGAGCAATACAAGGCGCTGCACGACCAACTGCTGCAAGACCTTTCGTCGTACTACAAGTTTCGCCACAACAACTCGACGGACGGCATGCAGAAGTTGATTGACAAGTACAAGACGCCGGTCGCGCCCTAACGCGCGCAGCCGACGGCACAGGTTCTACATCCCGAAGCAGCGCGGTTTGATTGACCAAGCCGCGCTGTTTTTTAATTGTAGTCAATCGTGAATCGTAAATAGTAAATAGATGACTGCATTCACCACTTATCTATTCACGATTTACGATTCACGATTCACGAGGAAAATTAAGATGCGTTGGTCACAATATTTTATTCCCACGTTGCGAGAAGACCCTGCGGATGCGGAGGTCGTCTCCCATCGCCTGTTGCTGCGCGCGGGCTACATCCGCCAACTCGGCGCGGGCATCTATTCGTTTCTCCCGCTCGCGCAGCGCGTCGCGCAACGCGTGATGCAGATACTGCGCGAAGAGATGAACGCTATCGGCGGGCAGGAGTTTTTTCTCCCTGCGCTGCACCCGTCGGCCCTGTGGGAGGAGTCGGGACGCTGGACGGCGATTGACGACACGATGTTTCGTTTCACCGACCGCAGGGGCGCGGACGTGTGTCTCGGCATGACGCACGAGGAGATTTTCACCTCTATCGCGCGCCACGAAATCCGTTCTTACAAACAACTGCCGCAAATCTGGTATCAGATTCAGACCAAGTTTCGCGACGAAGAACGGCCCAAGTCCGGCCTCATGCGCCTGCGCCAGTTCGTCATGAAGGACGCGTACTCCTTCGATGTGGACAACGCCGGACTCGACCGTTCTTTCGAGGAACAACGCGAAGCCTACAAACGCATCTTCACGCGTTGCGGCATCAAGTTCGCAATCGTCGAAGCATCCTCGGGCGCGATGGGCGGCTCGGAATCCAGCGAGTTCATGGCACGCACGCCCGCCGGTGAAGACTTCATCGCCATGTGTGAGCATTGCGGCTACTCGGCGAATCTTGAGAAGGCCACCTCGCGCCTGCCCGTCGTTGCCGACGAGGACGGCCCCGCCGCGCCCGAAGAGTTTCCCACGCCCGGCGTCCGCACCATCGAAGACCTGACGACCTTCGCGGGCGGCGCACCTGCCGAGCGTCAAATCAAGTCGCTCGTCTATATCGCAACCATCAATAACGCACCGCAGCCGGTTCTCGCTCTGCTGCGCGGCGACCATCAACTGCACGAGACCAAACTCGCGGACAACATCGGCGCGACCGCCGTGCGTCCCGCGCAACCCGAAGAGATACACGAACTGCTCGGCGCAAGTGCGGGCAGTCTCGGCGGCGTCGGCGCGAAGGAGACGGCGCGCGCCGCGAAAAGCGAACTGCTCGTCGTCGCCGACGCGGCCTTGCAGAACCGGCGCAACCTGACGACCGGCGCGAACAAGGACGAGCATCACCTGCGCGGCGTCAATATCGAGCGCGACATCAAGCCTGACAAGTGGGTTGACCTCCGCACCGTCGCTTCCGGCGAAGCCTGCCCGCGCTGCGATGTGGGCGTGCTCGACGTGTATAAAGCGATGGAGATCGGTCACATCTTCAAGCTCGGGACGAAGTATTCGGAGTCAATGGGCGCGCGCGTGTTGACGCAGGAGGGCAAGGAGACGCCCGTCGTGATGGGCAGCTACGGCATCGGCGTCGAGCGCATCCTGACGGCGGCCGTCGAGCAGAGCCACGACGCCGACGGC
>DATLMV010000145.1:0-24491 GCA_035537095.1 Pyrinomonadaceae bacterium | reverse complement strand
GACCTGCCCGGCGCGAAGGCTGCGGCGGCAGCGTCGCCGCAGGGCGGTGGCGGCGGACGCGGCGGCGCTGCGGGCGGCGCACGTCGCGGCGGCGGCGGAACTGTGGTGGTCGCGCAGGGTGGCGGGCCGGGCGGCGGTGGCGGCGGCGGCCAGAGAGGGCCGGGCGGCCCCGGTGGTGGCCCCGGCGGCGGCGGCCCCGGCGGCGCGGCGGAGGGCAAACGCTATTCGCTGACCTTCTCCGTCAACATCCAGAACCTCTTTAACCGCGCCAATCTGAGCGTGCCCAACGGCAATCTGGTTTCGCCCAACTTCGGCCTCTCGCTCTCTTCACTCGGCGGCGGCTTCGGCGGCGGCGGCAACCCTGCGGCGGGCAACCGTCGCGTTCAAGGTCAGGTTCGCTTCAACTTCTAACGCCGGTAAACGAAGCGAGGCATCAACAAAAAGCAGAGGCCGCTTAAACTTTAGAGTTTAAGCGGCCTCTGCTTTTTGAAACTGTAACGGCACGGCGAAGTCGAAACGCGAAGGGCGGATAAAGAACGGAATGTTTTCCGTCTCGCCGTCGCGGTCTTCGTGTCGCGCGTCAGACGCTCAGGATTTCCTGTTCTTTGGTCTTCGCCAGTTCGTCAACCTTGCCGATGTATGTGTTGGTGAGCTTCTGCACCTCTTCGATTCCGTCGCGCTCGTTGTCTTCGGAGATGGCTTTGTCTTTGAGCATCTTCTTGAGACGCTCGTTGGCGTCGCGCCGCACGTTGCGAATCGCCGTCCGGTGCTCCTCCGCGTATTCATGAATCTGCTTGGCGAGTTGCTTGCGCCGCTCCTCGGTCAGCGCAGGGATCGGCACGCGGACGACCTTACCGTCGTTCGAAGGGTTCAAGCCGAGGTCGGACGAACGGATGGCCTTCTCAATCACGCCGAGTTGGCTCTGATCCCACGGCTGGACGGTCAACATCTGCGGCTCGGGCGCGTGGACGGAGGCCATCTGGTTGAGCGGCGTCGGCGTCCCGTAATATTCGACGACCACCGAATCGAGCAGGCTGACGGCTGCGCGCCCCGTGCGAATCGTCGTCAGCTTGCGCCGCAAATCTTCCACCGCCCCCTCCATACGCGGGCGCGTCTCTTTGATCACATCCTTCTCACTCATGATTTTCTCCGTGAATAGTAAATCGTAAATCGTGAATAGAAGGAACAGGTTTTATCTATTCACGATTTACGATTCACGATTTACTATCTTCCGGTTTGTTCAAACAGACGCGCGTGCCGATGCCCGCCGCACCTTTGACGACACGCATGATGTTGCCGTGCGTTCGCATGTTGAAGACGACGATGGGGAGGTCGTTGTCCATGCAGAGCGAGATGGCGGAGGCGTCCATCACCTTCAACTGTTGTTCGAGCACCTCTTGATACGTGATGCAATCGTAGCGCGTCGCGGTAGCGTCCTTGACGGGGTCGGCTGAATAGATGCCGTCAACTTTGGTCGCCTTCAAAATCACGTCGGCACGGATTTCGAGCGCGCGCAGGGCGGCAGCCGAGTCGGTCGTGAAATAGGGATTGCCGGTTCCGGCGGCGAAGATGACGACGCGCCCCTTTTCGAGATGACGAATCGCGCGGCGGCGGATGAAAGGCTCTGCGACCTGCGGGATATTGATGGCCGAAAGAATGCGCGTGTGGACGCCCGCCTTCTCCAACGCGTCCTGCAAGACGACGGAGTTCATCACGGTCGCCAGCATGCCGATGTAGTCGGCGGACGACCTGTCCATGTTGCCCGCGCTCTCCGAGACGCCGCGAAAGATGTTGCCCCCGCCGACGACGATGGCAACTTCGACGCCGAGCAGGTGTATGTCGCGCACCTGTTCGGCGACTTCGCGCGCCACGCCCACGTCAACGCCGTAGTTCTGCGCGCCCATCAAAGCCTCGCCCGAAGCTTTCAGAAGGATGCGACGATAGACCGGCGCGTCCTCCGGCCCCGTCCCTGCCTGTTGTTCGACCTGCATCTGAAGAATCCGAAGGCAAAAGTGAAAAGTTAAAAGGCAAAGTGAAGAGGTCTGCTTCCTGTGTCGCCCGCCCCTTTATCTTCGCTCCTTAACTTTTTCCTTTCACCTTTCTACTTTTGCCTTACTGGTTGCCGCCAGCGAGCGCGGCCACTTCGCCGCCGAAATCGTCGGCGCGTTTTTCTAAGCCCTCGCCCATCTTGTAGCGCGCGAAACGGCGCACGGTGATGTTCTCTTTGATGGAGGCGATCTTCTCGGTCAGCAAGTCCTGAATGGTCTTGGCCGGGTCTTTGACGAACGGCTGGTCTAAGAGCACGGCCTCCTCGTAATACTTGTTGAGGCGTCCCTCGACGATCTTATCAATCACCTGCTCGGGCTTGCTGGCGTTCTTCGGGTCGTTCTTGGCCTGCGCGCGCGCAATCTCACGCTCCTTGTCGAGCGCGTCGGCGGGAACTTCGGCGCGCGTGACGTAACGCGGTTCAGCCGCCGCGATGTGCATCGCGATGTCTTTGACGAGCGACTGGAAGTCGTCCGTCCGCGCGACGAAATCGGTCTCGCAGTTGACCTCGACGAGCACGCCGACCTTGCCGCCCATGTGGATGTAAGAACCGACCGCGCCCTCGGCGGCGATGCGGCCTTCCTTCTTCTTCGCCGACGCGAGTCCGCGTTTACGCAGCAACTCAATCGCCTGTTCCTCGCTCCCGCCCGCCTCCGTCAACGCGTTCTTGCACTCCATCATCCCCGCGCCCGTCTTCTCCCGCAGCGCCTTCACCGCGCTCGCTGTAATCTCCGCCATGTCTCGAAATCTCCTTCAACTCGTCAATCGTCAATCGTCAATCGTGAATAGATAAAACCCTTTTCTTTCTATTTACGATTCACGATTTACGATTTACTAATCACGATTTACTAAATGAAAGCGCAGCCCGGCGGGATGTCCGCTTCTGGAGGCTGCGCTCGCCGAAAAAAAATAGGTTCTGTGACCCGTGCTGGTTCTGGCCTTTAGCTCGCCACGCCGACCGACTCCGCGCCCTTCTCCTGTTCGGCAGAAGACTGCCCGCGCAGTTCGCTCTCGTCGCTGCCGCCGCCCGACGCGCCGCGCACGGGTGCGCCCGTCCCCGCCTGCGGATGGTCGCCGACGCTGTCCGGCTGTTGTCCCGTCCGCCCGAAACCCTGATTGCCGGGGACTGAGACCTGCGTCTCGGCTGAAGGCGCGCTGGCTTCCATGTCGGCGAAGTTCTGCGCCTGTGCGCCGGGGTCGCGCTGCGTGGTGACGCTCGATGTCGAGACGGGCGGAAGGCCCGCGTTGCTGCCCGCGTCGGTCGCGGTCGCGGCGGGTTGTTCGGCTGACGCCGCTCCGGCTGCCGCGCCCTCCTCGTCCTCGGTTGCCTTCGAGCGCATCTGCGCGCCTTCGATGACGGCGTCGGCGATGCGTGAAGCAAACAGGCGGACGGCGCGCAGCGCGTCGTCGTTGCCGGGAATCACGTAGTCAATGCCTTCGGGCGAGCAGTTGGTGTCAACGACGGCGATGACGGGGATGCCGAGGCGGTTCGCTTCCGCGACGGCAATCTCTTCCTTCCGCACGTCTATGATAAAGATGGCATCGGGCACGCGGTTCATGTTCTTGATGCCGGAGAGGTTCTTCTCCAAAATCTCGCGCTCGCGGTCGAGCTTGATGCGCTCCTTTTTGGTGAGCATCTCGTAGCGACCGTCGGTCTGCATGGACTCCAAATCGCGCAGGCGTTTGATTGATTTCTGCACGGTCTGAAAGTTGGTCAGAAGACCGCCGAGCCAGCGTTGATTGATGTAGAACTGACCGGCGCGCTCGGCTTCTTCGCGGATGGCGTCCTGCGCCTGTCGCTTCGTGCCGACGAAAAGGAGCGTGCGCCCGCGATCCTCGCCCATCAGTCCGGTCACGTACTGGATGGCGTCGCGGAAGAGGCGTTGGGTTTTTTGCAGGTCAATGATGCTGATGCCGTTGCGCTCGCCGAAGATAAACTCCTTCATCTTCGGATTCCAGCGCCTGACTTGATGGCCGAAGTGAACACCGGCCTCCAAGAGTTCTTTCATTGTGACGGATACCAAAAGTAAAGCCTCCTTCAACTGGATTGGTTTAATGTACTCGCCGCGCCCGCGAGCAATCTCTCCTTACAACGGGCAAAGAAACAACCAATCGAGACGCGGCAATGGAATGTCAAAAACAGTGACGAGTGGAAAGTGATGAGTGACAAGTTAAAAGCATTTTCTTGCTCGTCACTCGTCACTCTTGACTCGTCACTGTCCTCTCTATCGTTTCGAGAACTGGAAGCGCTTGCGTGCGCCCTTCTGACCGTACTTCTTGCGTTCCTTGATGCGCGGGTCGCGCGTGACGAGTCCGGCATGTTTGAGGGTGGGCCGGAGGTCGGCGTTGAACTCCATCAGGGCGCGCGTGATGCCGTGGCGAATCGCGCCCGCCTGTCCTGCGGGGCCGCCGCCCGCGACGTTGACGACGATGTCGAACTTGTTCGCCGTCTCGGTCAACTGCAAGGGCTGGTGGATAATCATCCGCAGGGCTTGATTGGGGAAATACTGCTCGAAGGTTTTGCGATTGACGCGAACTTCGCCCGTTCCGGGGCGCAAATAGACGCGCGCCGTCGAGGTTTTGCGCCGTCCCGTTCCGTAATACTGAATCTCTGCCACAGCTTTTCGTCCTTAAATATTTCGTTGATGCAAATAGAGTTTCTAACTGCGCGCGCGCTCGTCAATGGTGAGCGGTTGGGGTTGCTGCGCGGAATGCGGGTGTTCGGCCCCGCCGTAAACCTTGAGCTTCTTGCCCATCGCTTTGCCGAGTTTGGACTTCGGCAGCATGCCTCTGACCGCCAGTTCGATGACGCGCTCGGGATGCTTGGCAAACTGGTCGCGCACGGAAATCTCGCGCAGCCCGCCCGGATAGAGCGTGTGATGGCGATACATCTTCT
Organism: Pyrinomonadaceae bacterium; assembly: GCA_035537095.1. Lineage (GTDB taxonomy): Bacteria > Acidobacteriota > Blastocatellia > Pyrinomonadales > Pyrinomonadaceae > DASWNP01. The sequence goes on along the minus strand of DATLMV010000145.1, from coordinate 19,549 downwards.
GCTCCATCTTCGAGCCTTTGAAGACGGCGAGACGCGCGTTGATGACGATGACGTGGTCGCCCATGTCCATGAAAGGCGTCCACATCGGGTTGTTTTTGCCCGAGAGCACGCGCGCCACTTCGGTGGCGAGCCGCCCGACGGTCTGACCCGCCGCATCCACGACGTACCACTTGCGATTCTCTGCGAGACCCGTTCCGCTCGGAAAACTTGTTGACATAAGATAACTCTCTCTTAATTTAGCGCTTTAAACGCGAACGGGTAGAATAAAAAACGGCTGAATAATTGTCAAGCTGCGGTTGGCACGAACAGAGGGAAGCCGTCTTTTCGAGACGGCCAGAAATTCCGCCCTTCGTCGCCGGAGAACGGCGGGCGCGGGTTCTAAGACGAAGAGAAACGGGCGGGAGTTATAAGACAAAATAGAAGAAGGCTCTCCGGTATCTAACCGGAGAGCCTTCTTAAATTCCCGTTCGCGTTTCCCGTTTAAGGGGTCGGGCTGCTGGCCGGAGCGGGCTGCGTGGCAGGCGGTTCGCTGCGGCGTTTGAGTTGGGGCGGCGCGTCCTTCTGTTCGGCGGGCTTGCCGTCCGTCGGCGTGGTCGAATCGTCCGACGCCGGAGGCTGCCGACGCTTCAAGGTTGGGCGTCCGGGTGCGCCGTCGTCGCCGGGGGCGATGTCGCCGGTCGTCGAGGCGCGCGAGTTCGAGAGACGCATGAGACGCGCCTTGACGCGCTGAAACTCCGAGGTGCTGAGGACATATTCCTCGCGGTCGGGGAAGCGCGCGACCAGATCGCGCGAGGCTTCCATGCGGTCGGTCGTCTGCGGGTGCGTGGCGAACGCCTTCGAGATGAGCCCCGGCTTCTTCTTGTTCTTCGCCAGCAGCTTCTCGAACATCGTGGACATCGCGCCGGGGTCGTAACCGGCGGCGTAGAGATATTGGACGCCGAGACGGTCGGCCTCGGACTCGGCGCTGCGGCTGAACTTCATAAAGCCGAGCAGCGCGCCGAACTGCGCGCCGTTGAGAATCGCCATCCCGCCCAAGCCCCCGAGGAAAATCGAACCGGCGGTCAGAGCGAGGTCGGCGAGCATCCCTTTGCGCTGGTTCTCGACGGCGTGACGCGCCGTGACGTGCGCGATTTCGTGCGCCATCACGCCCGCCAGTTCCGCTTCGTTTTCGGCGGCGAGGATGAGTCCCTTGTTGACGTAGAAGAAGCCGCCGGGGAGCGCGAAGGCGTTGGCCTCGTCGGTGTCAATAACTTTGATGGTGAAGGGAATCTTGGCGTCGGAATGGAGCACGATGTTCTGCCCGACGCGGTTGACGTATTCCGTGATGATGGGATCGTCAACGAACTTGGCCTGACGGTCAACTTCCGCCGCCAACTGGCGGCCCAACTGCACCTCGTCCGAGAGCGAGCCGCCGGAGAAGATGCCCTTGTTGAAGAATCCGTCGTTGATGTTGCGCTTACCGATGAGGCGCGGGTCTTCGTTGGGCTGAAGCGGGCGATTGGGGTCGAGCGGCTTCTGCGCGGTGGTCGCGGCCTTCTCGTCTTTGGAATCCTTCTTGGCCTTTGAATCTTTGGAATCTTTTTTGGCGGTCTTGGCAGCGTCGGCGGCGGGCGGCGGCGTCTGTCGCGGCGCGGCGACGGCGGCCAGAGAGCCGAGCGAGAGGCTGGCGACGAGCGTGAGCGCGGTGGCGGCGCGGGAGAAATGTCTGTGCATAAAGAAAGTCTCCAAGAACTCGTGAACCCTTGTTGGCGGCCTCACGGAAAAAGTTCACTCAACCCGGACGGCTGAGCGCGATGGGCTTCAACCAAAATCCGCGACCCTTCGCCTGCAAGCGCGGCGTGCGGTTCGGACAAGAACGCTGAGCAGCGTATTCAATGGAAAAAAACGGAGAAATTGAATTTTCAGCCCGTCAGAAATTGTCGGACATCCTTTGATGTCCGCGACGCTCAAGAGGTTGCGCACTCGTTCGCGCGCTTCCGCAGCCTCCGCCCGTCGCCCGCGCCCACTCGTCGCGCCGTACGCGGGCGACGCTTTTGCGCCGTCGTCCGCCGTCGTCTCCTTCGTGCCGGTAGCTTCCGCGAGTGTGCGCATTATAGCAGCAGGCGGGCCGGAAAATCACGGTCGAGCGGCAGGGGGGCGGCAGAGAAAAAACGTAGCGGGCGGCGCGCGGCGCGTGCTACATTTGAAATCACCCTCACCTCAACTCGTCAGAGACGGATTCGAGACGCGCACGGACGGCGGCGGCGCGAAGCTTGCGGAGCGGATGAAACGAGCACAGGACAAGATCAAAGACTACGTTGAGCCGCAGGCTTTTGACGAAGTGCCGAACCTCGCCGCCGACCCCGCGCGTGCGCTCACCGCCTATCGTTTCACCGATGTCACCTCCGACCTGCTCGCGCGCTGGCTCGACGCGCTGGCCGACCTGCCGCGCGGGCGCGGCGCATCGCGTGCGCTGGCGGGCGTGCGCGGTGTCGGCAAGAGCCACGCGCTGACGGTCTTCGGCGCGCTGGCGGCGGCGACGCCCGAACTCCGCTCGGCGGTCAAGGACGCGCACGTCGCCACGAGCGCGCGCCGCCTGCTCGAACGCCGCCACATCGTCGTCCGCGTCGAGCGGGGCTTGCGCCCGACGCTCTTGGAAGAGATGGTCGTCGCCTTCACGGAGACCATCGGGGCCGACGCCTCGCAATGGGGGCAAGACCCGGTCGCGCTGATGTCCATCGCCGCTTCGCGGACGCCGGACGCGACGCTCGTCATCATTATTGACACGGCTTTTAACCGGGAGACGCGCGTCGGGCGCGACGACGGCCCTGTCCTCAGCCGTCTCGCCAACGCCGCGCGCGACACCAACGCCTTCGTCGCCCTCGCCCTCGACGACGATATCGCCGACGCCAGCGGCATCAATTCCGTCCTCGCCGCCAGCTACGCGATTGACTATCTCGACCCCGAACATCTCTATCGCATCGCCGACCAGTATTTGCTCCGCAAGAACCCGCAGGCGCGCGCCGCGCTGCATGAAATCTACCTGACGCTGCGCACGTCCGTCCCCGGTTTCAATTGGAGCGAGCCGCGTTTCGCCGCGCTCTATCCGGTGCACCCGCTCGTCGCGGACGTGGCCGCCGCCGTGCGTCTCTACGCGCCGCGCTTCGCCTTCCTGCCATTTGCCGCCGCCGCCGCCGTCCGCGCCGTCAGCCGTCCCGCGCTCTCGCTCATCCTCTTGGACGAAGTGTTCGACCGCGCCGAACACGACCTCCGGCAGTCGCCGGAGTTGGAGGACGCCTTCGTCGCTTATGACGATTTCGCGCGCCGCGTCGTCGCGCAGTTTCCCGTGATGCAACGCTTGCAGGCGAAACTCGTCTTGAAGAGTCTCTTCATCCATTCGCTCGACGGGCGCGGCGCGACGACCGGCGAACTCTGCGCGGGCCTCCTGCTCTCGGACGAACAGGGTGCGAGCGGCGCGGTCGAGCGCATCGAGGAGATGCTCGCGCGCTTCTTCGAGGCCGCGCCCGACGCTCTGGCGAGGAGCGTCGAGGGCGGCGAGACGCACTATCGTTTTCAGATCAGCGCGTCGGCGAAGTTCGATGTCGCGCTCGCGGCGAGCGTCGAGAGCGCGCCGCAGACGGACGACGCGATTGACGAACTGCTCCGCTCCATCCCGCGCACGCGCTTCGCCGACTGGCCGCTCGCGGGCGAACACGAAGAGACTCAGACGGCAGCCGATTTTCAGATCACATGGCGCGGCTCCGAGCGGCCCGGTCGTTTCATCTGGCAGCCGTCCGCCGCCGCTTCCGTGCCGCCGCCCGCCAGCCCCTTCCCGCTCGACTGGCAAATCCTCATGCGCGCGCCAACACGCAACGCAGCACAAGCGACGGACGCGCCAGCCGATGCGTCGAACCTCAATGCGTCGCTGGTCAACAACGACGCGGCGACGCCCATCTCGTTCGTGTGGCAGCCTTCGGAGTTGACGGCGGAAGAGTCGAGCGTGTTGCGGCGTCTGATTGCGCTGCGTGCGGACGCGAAACTTCTGACCGACTTCGGCGAGACGGCGCGCGCCGCCCTGAGTACCTACGGCGCACAGGCCGAGCGCATCTGGATGCGTCTCTATATGGACGACGGCCTCCTCGTCGCCGACGCCGCCACGCGCCGCACCTTCACCGACGAAGCGCGCGCCGTCCGCACGCTCTCCGCCGCGCTCGCCCAAATCTTCGCGCCGCTCTTCGGGCTGCGCTACCCGCAGCACCCGCTCTTTGCCGAGAAGCTCGGCGATGTCGAGGTCGCGCGTTTGATTGACGGGCTGCTCGGCAATGCCGACACCGCCGACGCTGGCGTGCAGCATCTCGCATACGTCTTCGCGCTGCCGCTCGGGCTGGCCTCCTTGCGCGGCGACCTCTACACGCTCGAAACCGGCGACGACGCGCTCGCGGGCTCTTGGGTGCGCGCCGTGCTGGCTTTGACGGACGCGGCGGCAGACGGCGAAGTCGTCTCGCTCGATGACGTTCGACGCGCGCTCCGGCGCGAGCCCTACGGGTTGCTGCCCGAGGCGCAACATCTGATTCTCGCCGCGCTCGTCGCACAGAGACGCATCGAGTTGGTCACGACGACGGGCGACCGCATCAGCCGCCGGACGTTGGATAGCTCGCTCAAGTGGACAGAGATTGCGGGCGTCTGCCGCGCCGCCGCGATTCATCACAGCGCCGAAGAGTTGACGGCGTGGGCGCGTCTGCTCACGGGGCGTCAGGAGTTCGCCTCCATCTCCGACCCCGACGCACGCCCGCAGGTGCGCGCCGCGCTCGTCGAATGGCTTGAAGGATGGCGCGCGCTACGTCTGGGCGAGAAGTTCAACGCGCTCTCGGACGAGGGTTTGACGACGCGCGCTTGGAGCATGGCGACCGCCGTCCGCAAGAGCTTCGGCGCGGCGGCTGACACGGTTGAAGCGATGGTCGCCGGAGACGTTTCGCTCGAAGAGGGCTTGCAGCGCGTCGCCGATGGCTTCGGCGGTTCGATGGATACGTTCGCGCGTCTCTCGCAGCAGTCGGCGGGGCTCGCCGAGTTCACGGAAGGACTGCAAGAGCGCGAGCGCGTGCGCGCCTATCTCGCGTTCGCCGAGCCGACGGGCTTGGACGAAGTCGAGAGCGCGCGACGCGAACTGCTGGCGTTGGCCGAAGACGCGCACAGCCTTTTCGCGGACGAGAGCCGCGCCCGCTTCAATCTCCTCTGGCGCGAATTTCACACGCGCTACACGGAGCACTACGCCGCCGCGCACGACCGCGCCGCCGGGGGCGAGACGGAGCGCGCCGCCGTCGAGGAGTTTTTGCGCGGCGACCTCTGGCGCGAGTTTGAACTGATTTCGCAACTCTCTATCGTCAATCGCCGCTACAGAGAAGAGACGGAAGAGTTGTTGACGCACGCGCGCCGCGCGCCCTGCGACCTGCCCGTCCGCGAGTTGCTCGAACTGCGTCCCGTCTGCGCCTGCTCCTTTCGTCTCGCCGGGACGGACGCGCTCGCGCGCCTGCCGCTCGAACTCGAACAGGTTGCGACGCTCGGCCTCGCTTCCTACAGGCGCACGCTCACGCTCTTCAGCAAGCAACTCCGCCACGCGCTCGACGCGCTGGTCGCCGTCGAGGCAGACACGGAGACGGCGAGTCGCGCACGCGCGCTCGCCAACGCGCTCGCCGTCGGGCTCATCCCCGAACATCTCTCGCGCGCCAACGTCCGCCTGCTCGACCGCGCCGTCAAGACGATGACCGCGCCGCCGCCCGTCCGTCTCCATCCGCCGACCGAACTCTACGGCGGCCTGCTCACGCGCGACGAACTCTCCGCGCGTCTCCGCCAATGGCTCGACGAACTGCCCGACCACACCGCGCTTCTCGAAATCATCAACGAGAAAGAGACCGATGCCGCACAATAAAGAAGGGGCGAAAAAAGAAGGGGGAAAAGGGAAAAAGGGGAAAGGGGGAAGGGGACTAAACCGGAGCAAGCCGAACATTCCCCCTTCCCCTTTTCCCCCTTCCCCTTTTTCCCCTTTGCCTTCGCGCGTTGCGGTTGTCGGCGCGGGCCGTCTGGGGACGGCTCTGGGGCGCGCGCTCGCGGCGTGCGGTTACGAAGTGGCGGCAGTTGTCGCGCGTCGCGCGCGTCATGCGGCGCGCGCGGCCTCGCTCGTCGGCGGGCGCACGCAAGGATTGAGTGCGGCGCAACTCTCAGAACTTCCGCCCGTCAAGATAGTCTTCATCACAACGCCCGACGACCGCATCGAGGAGACAGCCGCGCGTCTCGCGGAAACTATGAAAGGGGATGCGGCGACGCCGCCGCGCGTCGCGCTCCACGCGAGCGGCGCGCTCTCTTCGGATGCTCTCGCCCCCTTGCGCGCGCGCGGGTTCGCGGTCGGCTCGCTCCACCCGCTCATCGCCGTGAGCGACGCGACGACCGGCGCGGAGAGTTTGCGCCGAGCCTTCTTTTGCGTCGAGGGCGACGCCCGCGCGACCGTCGCGGCGCGCAAAATCGTCCGCACGCTCGGCGCGCGCAGTTTCACGATTGACACGAAAGATAAGGCGCTCTATCACGCGGCGGCGGTGATGACCTCCGGCCACACGGTCGCGCTCTTCGCGCTGGCCGTCGAACTGCTCATGCGCTGCGGCCTGACGGCGACGAACGCGCGCCGCGTCCTGCTGCCGCTCCTCGACAGCACTCTGGAAAATCTCTCGACGCAGACGCCCGCGCGCGCCCTCACCGGAACCTTCGCGCGCGCCGATACTTCGACCGTCCGGCGCCATCTCGACGCGCTCAGCGCGCTGGATGACCCGACGGCCTTGCGCGTCTATGCGCTGCTCGGCGAGCGTTCGCTGCGTCTCGCGGCGGAGAACGGCGCGGACTCGCGCGCGCTCGCAGGGATTGCGCGCGCGCTTGATGAAATTCTGAATAATCGTTAAAAGATAGGCTTTCGTTCAGTCAGGCGATTTCCCGCGAGTCGCGCGACGCGCGAACAAAACGACGATGCCGCGCACGCGTCCCGTTCGATGAAGAATACGATATGAGAAACGTTTACCTGTTGATTGCGCTGGCGGGGTTGCTCGGGCTGGCAGCCGTGCTGGCGATGCTGTTCGGGCCGCAGTTCGAGTTGTCGGGCGTGCCCGCCGACATACAGGCGCTCTATTTGAAGGGCACGCAGGCGAAGTGGAGGATGATGGGCGGCCTCATCGGTTTCGTCGCGCTGCTCGTCGCGCTGCTCGCCGGGATTCTCTGGCTCAACGCGAGAAGGCAAAACTAAGAAGTCAAAACTTACAGCGCCGCGTGCGTCTCGATGCGACGCGCCCGCGCGCAGGTTGTCAGGAGAGCCACGAACTGCGCCCCGCCTTCGATTTCCTTATCGCATTCATCCGCGAATCGCTATAGAATCCGGAGCCTCCGGAATCAGTCGAAAGGAATCACACGATAACCGCGATGCAGAACACGCCTAGCGTCAGTTACAGTTTGACTCTGCGTGTCAAACTGTCGAGCCGCACCGGCACACTCGGAGAGTTGACGACCGCCATCGGGCGCGCGGGCGGCGACATCGGCGCGATTGACATCGTCAGCGTCGGACGCGATGCGGTCGTCCGCGACATCACCATCAACGCCGCCTCCGACGAGCACGGCGCGCAGATCGTCGAGGAGGCGCGCGCCGTTGACGGCGTCGAAGTCCTGAACGTCTCCGACCGCGTTTTCCTGATGCATCTCGGCGGCAAGATTGAAGTCACGTCGAAAGCTCCTTTGAAGACGCGCACCGATTTATCTATGGCCTACACGCCGGGCGTGGCGCGCGTCTGCGAAGCGATTCGACGCGACCCCGAGAAGGCTTACACGCTGACCATCAAACGCAACACGGTCGCCGTCGTCACCGAGGGGACGGCGGTGCTGGGCTTAGGCGACATCGGTCCGGCGGCGGCGATGCCCGTGATGGAAGGCAAGGCGATGCTCTTCAAAGAGTTTGCCGGAGTTGACGCCTTCCCCGTCTGCCTCTCGACGAAAGACCCCGACGAGATTGTCCGCACCATCAAGAACATCTCGACCGCCTTCGGCGGCATCAACCTCGAAGACATCTCCGCGCCCCGCTGCTTCGAGATTGAAGACCGCCTCGCCGAAGAACTCGACATCCCCGTCTTTCATGACGACCAGCACGGCACGGCGGTCGTCGTCCTCGCCGCGCTCGTCAACGCTCTGAAAATCGTCGGCAAGCGCATCGAAGAAATAAAGGTGGTCGTCAACGGAGTCGGCGCGGCGGGCGTCGCGTGCTCGAAAATCATCATGAACGCGGGCGTGCGCAACATCGTCGGCTGCGACCAACTCGGCGCGCTCTATCGCGGGCGCACCGAGCACATGAACTGGGTCAAGGAGTGGTACGCGCAGAACTCCAACCCCGGCAACGAGCGCGGCAACGTGCACGATGTAATGCGTGGCGCGGATGTCTTTCTCGGCCTCTCCGCGCCCGGTATCCTCACCGTCGTTGACCTGAAGAATATGGCCGCGCAGCCAATCGTCTTTGCGATGGCGAACCCGACGCCCGAGATAATGCCCGAAGAGGCCGCCGACCACGTCGCCGTGATGGCGACGGGCCGCTCCGACTATCCCAACCAGATCAACAACGTCCTCTGCTTCCCCGGCATCTTTCGCGGCGCGCTTCAATGTCGCGCCTCGCGCATCAACGAGGAGATGAAACTCGCCGCCGCCCACGCCATCGCCGCCATCATCTCTCCCGAAGAACTCCACCCCGACTACATCGTCCCCTCCGTCTTCGACAAACGCGTCGCCGAAGCCGTCTCCAACGCCGTCGAAGAGTCCGCCTACCAGACCGGCGTCGCCCGCCGCGAACGCGCGCACGTTGATACAATAATATGACTGTCTGAAGAACGGAATTAAGCCTTAGTTGAGAGCCGACTCAACTATTCCTCCATGAAGTAATCTGTATCTATACGTTTGATCTGATATTCGGTAACGGTTGTGACCCCTACGCCATAGTCAATCATTAGCTCTGCAAGTTGACGGCCATCAATGAGAATGACTTTTGGATCAATATAATCAACGTAGGCAGAAGCTTCAGACGAAAATGTTCCGGTCGTGAGAAAAACGCCCTTCCGCGCGCGCTTCCCATGTAGAGCGCCAACAAACTTTTGAATCTCAGGGCGGCCTACTGTCCCTTCCCACTTCTTTGCTTGGAGATAAACTACTTCTAACCCTAAACGATCCTCCCGAATAATCCCATCAATACCTTCATCCCCAGATTTGCCCAGAGCTTCCCCTGCCTCCCGACGCGACCCGCCATAGCCCATCTTGAGTAGGAGTTCCACTACAAGCTTCTCGAAAAATTGTGGACTTCCTTCTTTAATGCGCGTCAAAAGTTCTGCACCAAGACCTCCGCGAATGCTCTGATACGCAGATTCGAGAGTCTCTTCAGGGGTCTGGGATTCGTCTTCATGAGATGGCTGCTGGGTTATAGTCTCTTCCGATTTCCGACGCGTTGAGCGGAATTCAATAAACTCAGGGAATCGTTCAAGAAATTTAATGTCAATACGTTGTTGCTGCTCTTGGATAACCTGCATACCTGTCGGCGAGATTTGAAAGAAGCCCCTCCGTTTGGAAAAGAGTAGTCCCGCCTGTGAGAGGTAAACTTTCGCCCATGAGACGCGATTAGTGAATATAGATTGACGACCACTCGATAGAAGTTGCGCCCGCTCTTCTTCGGTTAGGTTAAATTCGTTAGCAAGCGACTCTCGAATCTCACTTAATGAGTGTTCTTCCCCATCAGAGACAGCTTGCAATAGTGGGAGCATTAAAGTTTGAAAGTCTGGTATGGACATAGTAAGGATTTAAACTGTCGTCTCAGTTAACTTAAATCAAGGTCAAGTTTAGCCATGCCGGAAAAAGTATATGATAGTAAAGACTTTTATAGTAGATCGGTGCTCTCGAGCAAACTTTTCCTCTAAACGGTCGCACGCAAACTCTGGGCGATGAGGGGGACGATGAGGCGGGGGATGGCGATGGCTTGTTTGATGTGGCGGGCGTGGGTGAAGTGGCCCGCGACGTAGAGGCCGGGGATGTTGGTTTCGAAGGTGTCGGGGTTGTAGGCGGGGACTTGGGAGAGTCCGTCGGTGACGATGTGGACGCCGAGTTGGCGCAGCAGCGAGAGGTCGGCGTCCGCGCCGATGAGGACGAAGACGGCGTCGTTGGGGATGTTGACGGTCTCGTTGTCGTCGCGCAGGATGCGGACGTGTCGTTCGGTTATCCCGGAGACCTCTTTGAAGAAGACGAGGCGCAGATGGCCGAGCGCGAGATGGCGTTCGAGCGGGGCGCGTACCCAATGCTTGATGCCGTTCATCTTGGGGTCGCGGTTGGCCCAGTCGGCGCGCCAGATGGCGAGCGTGGTGTGCGCGCCTTCGTCGGCGAGAAAGAGCGCGGCCTCGGCGGCGCTGTTGCCCCCGCCGACGACGAGCGCATCCTTGCGGACGTACGGATACGGCTCGACGAAGCGATGATAAACTTTGGGGAGGTCTTCGCCCTCGACGTTCAGGCGACGCGGGCGGGCCATCGCGCCGACGGCGACGAGGACGCGCGCGGCGCGATAACGGGCGCGGGTCGTCTCGATGTGGAAGCCTTCCGTGTCGCCGTTGCGTTCGAGGCGCGTCACTTCCTCTCCGGTGTTGATGCGGAGGTTGTGTTCGAGCGCGAAGTGGACGTAGTGAGAAAGTAGCTCTTCGCGCGTCGGTTTTTCGCGGCAGGGTTGGAGCGCGCCCTCGCGGAGTTCGAGTTCTTCGGGTGTGGAGAAGACCGTGCGCCCGACCGGATAGTTGTAGATAGTGTTGGCGATGAGCCCGCGCTCGACGACGAGATAACGCAAGCCCTCGCGCGCCGCCGCGTCCGCCGCAGACAACCCGGCGGGCCCCGCCCCGATAATCAACAAGTCCAACTGTTCGCCGCCTGTGTGCATATCCTTTTGACAATATCGTCGCACGGCGCGGCGTTCAACAGCAAGAGGGGAGGAGTAGGTGTTGGATGTTGGGTGTCGGATGTTAGATAAAGACAAAAACTAACATCTGACACCCGACATCTAACATCTGTTCTTACGGCGGGCAGTCGGGCAGGGGCGCGGGCGCGGACTCCGTGCCGAGATAGACGCGGACTTGGTCGGCGAGTTCGTCGAGGTTGGCGAGCGAGGTTTTTCCGGCGCAGATTTCGTTGACGATGTGTGAGCCGAGCGCGCGGTAGCTCTCGAACTGCGTCTCGCTGTACATCTGGTCGCCGGTTGATTCGTGCGGGAAGGTGGGGCTCGACTTGGCGTAGTGATACACGTCCGCCGATTCCGTGCCGTAGACGGTCGGCTTGATGTAGATGAGCACGCCGTCTTGCGCGCCGCCGTCTATGCACGAATAACAGATGCGACCGATGGCGCAATACTTGTGTCCCGCGAGGTTCTCTTTCGTGTAGGTCGGGAGGTCTGCGGGTTTGGCTTGAATGGGAATCTCGTCGAAGACGATGGGGATGCCGAAGTCTTCGCGGATTTTGGCGATGGCTCCGCCGAGGTCGTTGAAGGTAAAGGAGGGGTCGGCGCTCCCGTCGCTGACGAAGATGATGCGGCAGCGGCGCAAGACCATCTCGTAGAGACCGAGATTTTCAAAGTGGCCGCCGTCGGAGAGATAGACGTATGGATGCTCGGCGTCGGTGCGCCCGAGGGTTTCGGACAAGAGCGCGCTCGGCGCGAAGAAGGGGCCGGGCTTGCGATAAGTTTTCTCGCCCGCGCTGCCGGGATTGCCGAGCCACCAGCCGAGACGGACGTTGAAGAGCGTCATCAAAAACGTCAGGGGCGGCGAGGAGTAGTAGCCCATGTTGGGGCTCGCGGCTGCGCCGGAGATGGCCGCCGCCGTTCCCAAGCTGATGGCCGCCGCCTTCTTTTTGTTCAAGCCGTACTCTCTCGAACTGCGATAGCCGACGCGATAACTCCCCGAATGCAGCGGCGTGACCGTAAAGGAGACGGCCTTGCGGTCTTGCCACGCGAGGTCTTTGCCCGCGACGAGATTGAGCGTGATGTTGACGACGTGGAGCGGGCGGCCTTTGCGCGAGGGCGCGATGTCGCCCGCGTAGGCTTGTTCGAGTAACAAACGGTTGAGACGCACGACCTCGACGAGCGGGTCTTGACGCAGCAACGCTTCCGTCTCCGGCGTGAGCTTAACGTCTTTGAAGATTTGCGGGTCGTAGATTGACCGCCCGTTGAGCAAGCGGTTGAGGTCGTCGGCCAACGCCTGCTCGACGGCCTCGCGTTCGGCGGCGGTGCGGGGCAAGACGGAAGGGGAGCCGTAAGCGTCGAGCAGCCTGCGCGTGTCGTCGGAGAGAGCGTCCCGGACGAACTGCGAGACGGCGTCGGTTCCGTCCCTCAGTCGTGCAACCATGCGGTCGAGATTGAGGAAACTTCCCGCGTAGATGAGTTCGGTCTGAAGCTCGTGCATCTGTATGTTGTCGTCTTCGTCGAGACCCGTGAAGGGGTTCGGACGCCGCTCCTTCTGGCTGCGCGACGCGCCGAGATAGGCGCGTATCAAGCGGTCGCGATAGGCGGAATGGAGCGAGAACTTGTTGATGTTGACGAAGAGGCCCATCAGGATGCCGAAGCCGAGAATCAGGACGGCGATGACGACGACCAACCAGACGGGCGCGTAAGAGACGATGTTGAGAAGACCGTACGGGTCGTACTTCGAAGACGCGGGCAAACTCGCCCAGTTGACGAGGTGCAGCATGGACGCGATCTTCTTGATGAACCAACTCGTCGCCAGCACGAGCACGATCAAGATAAAGAGCGCGAAGATGGGCGCGGCGAGCGCGAGTCCGGCGCTCATCAAAAGCGGCTTGAGTCCGGAGGACTTTTTCTGTTGGCCGCCGTTCTGCTGGTTGGCGGGCGTCGCGGCGCTCTGCCCTGCGGTGAGCGTGAAGATGCCGGAGGCCGTGCCGAGCGCGGTGAGGAAGATTTTCGTCTTCATCCCGAGATACAGGAGCGCGACGGGAGCGAAGATGACGAGCGTGCTGACGAAACTCCAACCGACAATCGCAATCAGAATCCAAGCGCCCGCGCGCGCCAGCCATTCGCGGTCGGCGTCGTCCGTGTGATAGCTGCCGAGCCCGACGAACATGGTCGTCGCCAGCAGGAAGAGAAGGAGGAAGAGCGGCGCGGCGAAGCAGACGTAGAGGGCGACGTGGACGACCGTCTGCGTGATGAAGGCGTGCGGGAAGAGATAGACGGCGACGAGCCACGTCAGAAAACCGCCGACCGCGCCCGACGAGATGATGACGAAGGGTTCGAGCGGTCGCAGTTGTCGCACCCAGATTTTCGAGGCGAGGAAGCCGACGCTGTGCAGCATCACGCCGAACAGAGTGAAGGCCAGCCAGTAGCGCACCTCGTAGCCGAAGATTCGGAAATGAAGTCGGCCCGCAGGTCGCAGCCACATCCAGTAGGTGACGATCATCAAAGCGAGGCCGACGAGCGGCAGCAGTCCGCACAGGAGAAACCATCCTTCGCTTCGCTTGCCGGGCGGCCAGCGGCTCACGGGTTTGAGCGGGTTGCTCAGGCTCGGTCGGTTGGCGACGATGTAGGCAATCGAGAAGATGCCGCACAGTACCGCGCCCCAGAACATCGCTTGCACCAATCCCGACGACGCGCCGCGCCAGCCCATCAGCGACACCATGAGACGCGGCAGCACGAGCACGGCGAGGATAAACGGGACGAGCACGCACCAGTTGAGAATCATGTTGCGGAAGAAGATGGCGACGAGCGTCCACGTGTCGGCGGAGAGCAGGCCGAGTTTCGGCGTCATGTAGTTGCTGTAGGCGCGCAGGTGTCTGACCGCCTCGGGCTCGGGTTGCAGTTTCCACTTCGGCGGACTCTTCAGAGCCTTGAGCACGTTGCGTATCCCCTGCCGGTGAATCCACGCCGACAACCAACTGCCGACGTAGCCGCCGCCCGACACGGTCGAGACGAAATCGAACTTGCCGAGCAGCCCGTGTCGCGCCAGTCCTTGCATCACTCCGAGGCCGAAGGTCGCGCTGCGGATGCCGCCGCCGGAAAAACAGATGGCGGTGCGCGGCTCGGGCAGTTGATGAATGGCGCGGTAGATGGCTTCGAGACGCGTCTCGGGGTCGGCCTCATGCGGGTATCCGGCGGGGAGCAGGCCGTGCAGTTGGAGAAACTCCTCCTCCAGAATTTCGCAGAGATGCAGCGGGGGATTGGCGTTGTCCGGCATAGGGTTTGGCTCCGGTCTAGAGGGGTCGGGCTCGACTTCGTTTAGATAACAGTTTCAACTGACGGCGGGCCGCTTCGGGGAAGCCCGACGCGCGCGCACTAGAAAGACGCGTCCGCCTTGAAACTGAAGACGACTGTCGGGCGACCTGTTTGATGTGAAAGCGTCGAGGAAAAAGAGTATCGCGGTCGAACACGGGCGATGCATGAGAGGCACGCTATATCAAAGTAAGGCATCGCGCGAACCCTCGCAGCGTGCCGCAACTAAAAGCGGACGCAACATAATCCTCCTGCCCTCGAATGTCAACGGAAACATCCGTCGGCGGCGTGAAATCGGCGTTGGATAACAACAGAGTTTCGCTTGTCGTTTTAATAGCTCCATTCGCATCTTCAAGAGTTTCGCTGGCGTCCATCTGATGCGGGAGTCCGAACTTCCGGCCATCGTCCATCGTCTATCGTCCATCGTCCGTCTCCACCATCCATTGTCCGTTTGTCGCCGCGCTCGTTATAATGCCTTCGTTTGAGCCAGAATAAACCGACAAACGAACGAAGCTCCCTCTCCGCACGCAAACTGCGCGGCGTGTTGCTGCCTTTCCCGACGCCCTTCGACGCCGCAGGCGAGATAGACGCCGCCGCCCTGCGCGCCAACATCGAGCGTTGGAACGAGACGGGCATCGGCGGCTACGTCGCGCTCGGTTCGACGGGCGAGCGCGTCCATCTGGACGAACGCGAGTACGCGTTGATTATCGAGACGGCGCGCGCGTGCGTGCCGCGCGAGATGACGTTCATCGCGGGCGCGGGACAGCAGGGCACGGATGCCACTATCAAAGAGGTGCGACTCGCGGCGCGCGCGGGCGCAGACGCCGTGCTCGTCATCACGCCCCATTTCTATCGCGGCGCGATGAACCACGCCGCGCTCTACAAACATTACACGGCGGTCGCAGACGCTTCGCCCGTCCCTTTGATTCTCTACAGCATCCCGCAGAACACCGGAATCGCGCTCGCGCCCGAAACCGTCGCGCGCCTCGGCGAGCACGAAAACATCAACGGCATCAAGGATAGCTCCGGCGAGATGGTCGGATTCAACGAGACGCTGCGACTCGTCCGCGACGACTTCGCCGTGCTGACGGGACATGCCGCCGTCTTCTACGCCGCGCTCGCATCGGGCGCGCACGGAGCGATTCTCGCCGCCGCCTGCGCCGCGCCGCGTCTCGCCGTGGCGATTGCGCGCGCCTTCGACGCGGGCGAGCACGCGCTCGCGCTGCGCCTGCAACGCAAACTCGCGCCGCTCGCTCGCGCCGTCACAACCCTCCACGGCATCGGCGGGCTGAAGGTCGCGCTCGACCTCTCGGGCTACGCGGGCGGCCACGTTCGCGCCCCGCTTGAGATGCCCGACGACGCCGCGCGCCCCGAAATCCAACGCCTGCTCGACGCGTCTGCGCTCACGCCCGACGAAGAAAAGCTCTTGCAGACGAGTACTGAAGAAACGTCTGAGCGGTTTGAGTAAAAGAGACGGCGCGTCGGGTTCGAGTGAAGGAAACATCCCGGCGGGTTTGAGTAGCGGAAACGTCGAGACGGGTTTGAGTAGACGCCCGGAAAGTTTAGTCCGGATTTTTTAACGACGGTCGCGGTCGCTTCTGCCGTGCGGAAATCTTCCGGCGGCGAGACCGTCTTCAAACTCTCGCAAAGCGTCTGTTGAGATGGGAGCACGGATTTGAGCATCACGGAGTCTGCATGTCAGAGCGCGTCGGCGGCGGGCCTGCGCGTGGAGGATTTGCCGTTCGCGCGTGTTCCGAACCAGTCGCGCCTGTTCCTCGAATATCTGCGCGACCCCATTTCGCTCCGTCGCTTCTACCCGTCCGCCGTCGGCAACCCGCAGGAACTCGCCGCCCGCGCACGCACGGTGCTCGACGCGCCGCACGCCGACCGCGACGCGCTCTGTGATGCGCTCGCCGCGTCGAACAAACTCTGGGGCGCGGGCGCGCAGACGCTCGCGGAGATTGCGCGCCTGCGTCGTGCGGAGACGTTGGCCGTCGTCACGGGTCAGCAGGTCGGACTCTTCACCGGCCCGCTCTACACCGTCTACAAAGCACTCTCGGCGGTCAAACTCGCGCGCTGCCTGACGCAGCGCGGGACGGAAGCGGTCGCCGTTTTCTGGATGGCGACCGAAGACCATGATTGGCCCGAAGTGCGCGTCGCGGAGTTCACAGACCGCGAAGGGCGTCTCGCGCGCGTGAGCCTGCCCGCGTCGCTCCATCGGGACGGCGCGCACGTCGGCGGCGTCGCGCTCACGCCCGACATCGAAGAGACCACCGGCAGCCTGCTCGAACAACTCCCCGCCAACGAGTTCACCGGCGACCTACAGTCGCTCCTGCGCGACACCTACGCGACGGGCCGCACCCACGGCGAAGCCTTCGCGCGCATGTTGACCGCGTTGACGAAAGACTACGGCCTCATCCTGCTCGACCCGCTCGACGCGACTCTCAAACAACTCGCCGCGCCTCTTTACGCCGAAGCCGCGCGCCGCGCGCCCGAACTCGCCGCCGCGCTCGAAGCCCGCAGCCGCGCGCTCGTCGCCGAAGGTTTTCACGCGCAGGTCTTCACCTCCGAAGATGCGTTCCCGCTTTTCTACGACGACGACAGCGGCGCGCGCCGCCCCCTCGCGCGCACCGCAGAAGGAACTTATAAAACGAAGGGTGCGAAGCCCGAACGCACGCACACGCCGGAGGAGTGGGCCGCGCTGGCGCTCGGCGAACCGCAGCGTTTCAGCCCGAACGTGACCCTGCGCGCGGTCGTGCAGGATTACTTGCTGCCGACCGTCGCATACTTCGGCGGCGCAGCCGAGATCGCCTACTTCGCGCAGATTGCCGAAGCCTACCGGCTGCTCGCGCGCCCCGCGACGACGATTCTCCATCGCGCCAGCCTGACGCTCGTCGAACGCCCGTCGGGCCGCACGCTCGAACGCTACAAACTCAACCTGCCTGACTTCTTCGAGGGGTTGGAAGCGGTCGCCGCGCGCGTCGTCGAGCAACATCTCGGTGCAGAGACCGCGCGCGCCTTCGACCGGACAGACGCCGGAATCGCCGACGCGCTCGCCGAACTCCAACAACACCTGCGCGGCTTCGACCCGACGCTCGCCGACGCGCTCGACAAAGGCCAGCGCAAAATTCGCCATCAACTCGAAGGCTTACGCACGCGCTTTCATCGCGCGCAGTTGGCCCGCGACAGCACGGCGCAACGCCAACTCGAACGCGCCGCCGCCTCCCTCTATCCCGGCAAGTCTCTGCAAGAACGGCATCTCAACATCACGTCCCTGCTCGCGCGCCACGGTCGCTACGTCGTCGAATGGATGTACGGCGCGATTGATTTAAACTGCGTCGAGCATCGAGTAGTTTATTTGTAAAGAGGTTGGATGTCGGATGTTAGATGTTAGAGAAGAATATGATTAGAAGCCATCAAATTTACAAACAAAACTTCCAGAAGCCGCCCGCCCGCTCGATGGCCTCAGCCGCTCCCTATCCGATAACTAACATCTAACATCCAACATCTAACCTCTACTTACCATGTCGAAGATACGGGTTTTATCCGACCACATTGCGAATCAGATTGCGGCGGGCGAGGTGGTGGAGCGGCCCTCGTCGGTGGCGAAGGAGTTGGTGGAGAATGCGATTGACGCGGGCGCGCGGCGCATCGAGATTGATGTCGAGGCGGGCGGGCGCAGGCTCCTGCGCGTCTCGGACGACGGCGAAGGCATGTCGCGCGACGATGCCGTGCTCGCCTTCGAGCGTCATGCGACCTCGAAGATCAGCCGCACCGAAGACCTCCAACGCATCAGCACGCTCGGCTTTCGCGGCGAGGCTCTGGCGTCAATCGCGTCGGTGGCGCGCGTCGAACTGCTGACGCAGGGCGAGGGCATTGATGCGGCGACGCGTGTGCTGATCGAGGGCGGGCGGATGCGCGATGTCGGAGTCGCGGCGCGCACGCGCGGCACGACCATCACGGTGCGCGAACTCTTCTTCAACGTCCCCGCGCGGCGAAAGTTTTTGCGCTCCGAGGCGACCGAGAGCTTCCACTTGATGAACCTCGTCACACACTACGCGCTCGCGCATCCGGAGATCGCTTTTCTCTTGAACAACAACGGGCGGGAGACTTTGCGCGCGGCTCCGGCGTCGTCGTTGCGCGAGCGCGCATATCAAATCTTCGGCGCGGAGTTTCTCGAAAGCCTGCTCGAAGTGGCGGGCGGCGACGAGCGTCTGGTGAGAGTGAGCGGATATGTCTCCGCGCCGCGCGAACGACGGACGACGCGCGACGCGCAGTATCTCTTCGTCAATGGCCGCTACGTCCGCGACCGTCTGATCAGCCGCGCTCTCTCCGAGGGCTTCCGCACGATTCTGCCGCAGGGCGTCTTTCCGGCTGCGCTCCTGTTTCTCGAAGTGCCTCCCGAAGAGGTTGATGTCAACGTCCATCCGTCCAAGACGGAGGTGCGTTTCCGGCGCGCGGTCGCCGTCTCGGATGTCGTGCGCGATACGGTGCGCGCCGCGCTCGCAAGCGGCGGCTACGTCCGCGACGCCGCACACGCACGCGCACAGGACGAGACGGAAAGCGATGCGCTCGCGGTGAGTTCGCACGCACGCGATGCGGAAGGCGCAGAAGGCGCAGAAGGGACGGAGGGCGCAGCGTTTGAAACGACGCGGAGCGAGACAGCTTCGGGCGTGCAATATAGTCCGGCGGCGCGCGATGCGGCGCGGGAGAAGGGCTTCGGGCGTGCGTTGTCGCCGGAGCAACGCGCGATAGAGTTCGGCTTTGCTTCGTCGCCAACGGGAGACGTGCGGCGTCTCGAAGATAAAGAGAGCGAAGCGGGCGCAACGCGCAACGAGTCGAGCGAAGCGGATAGTGAGACGGGCGAAGCGCGCAGCGATGCAGACGAAACGGGCGCGATGCAAAGACACGCGACAGAGACAACACAGGATGCGAGCACGCGCTTCGCCACATCGGATGCGGACTTCGACCGCATCGGGGCGTCATTAGATGCGGAGTCGTCACAGCGAAGAACGTCGGCGGACGCGACGCCGCACGTCGAAGCCCGACAGGCGAGTGCGGGTGCGGAGCGTTCGTTTGCGTCGTTGCCGCCACTCGATTCGGTGGCGGGGATGCTGCGCGAGGTGGCTGCGGAAACTCTCTCGACGGACATTCGCCCGCTCGGGCAGTTCGGCGAGAGTTACATCGTCGCCGCCGATAGCGAAGGCTTGCTGCTGTTTGACCAGCGCGCGGCGCACGAACGCATCCTCTTCGACAAGTATCACG
>DATLMV010000144.1:0-8531 GCA_035537095.1 Pyrinomonadaceae bacterium | reverse complement strand
TGGTTTCGCTCTACGTCGGCGAGGCGTTGCGCAAGCAGGGCTACTACACGGACGAACGCCTCCGCGCCCTCTACGCGAGCGGCATCAACCGCGTCTTGCAGAACAACAAGCCGCGCCGCGACCAGCCCTACAACACCATGCAACTCATGCAATGGAACTTCTTTTTGGAGAACGGGCTGTTGAGCTTCGACCCGCAAACCAAGCGGCTCAAAATCCACTACAACAAGTATCACGACACGGTGCGAAAGCTTCTCGCAAGGGTGCTCGAAGTGCAGTACGCGGGCGACAAAGCGGCTGCCGACAGGTTCGTCGAGCAGTACACGAACTGGGACGAGCGTCTGCACGGCGCGGTCGCCGCAAGCATCCGCGAGCAGCAACGCTATCGCTTCCGCATCTTCAAATACGGCGCGCTCGGCGAGTGAAAGTTGTCGGGTGAACGACGTTGAATGAGCGGTCGGAGAGTGAACGTTCGGCGAGTGAAACTGATGTCGAGTTGGCCTGACATCTCTCCGCGAGCGACGTTCAAATCCGCCTGAATCGCTCAACGCGGCGCAAACTCAGGCGGCACTTCGTAGATTGCGCCGCCGCTCGTCCGCAGCGTCTCACGGAGCGAGAGACCCGCGCGCAGTTCGTCTGCGGTCGGCAGATAAAAACGCTCGCCGAGATTTTCAAAATAGACAAGGACGCCCCCACGCGTCTCCAACTGCTCGCGCATCGCCGCCAACTCCGACGCGTAGTTTGCGTTCTCCCGCCCCGTGCCCCGGTCAACCTTCGACGGAATCATCAGCGCCGCGCGCCCCGTCAAAAAATAGACGGCGTCGAAGCCGTTCGTATAAATCGGCGCGTCAACGGGAAGCTCGCGCAACCGCCCGACAATCTCCGCCTGCCGCCAACTCCGGCCCGCGTATCCTTGCGCATCGTCTCGCCGCTCGACAATCCAGACCGCGCCGCGAAACAGGTGCGACACGACGAGCGCGAGACACGCGGCAACGAGCACGCGGCGGACTCGCCGCAAACCTCCGGCGCGCGGCAGAAACCTGTGCGCGGCGCAGAGCAGGATGACTATCGAAAAGACATGGACGGGCGCGAGGCTGCGTTCGTCGAAGACGGTGTCGAAGTCTATGAATGAGGCCGTGAAGACGAGAAACGCGATATATAAAACGTTGAAGATGAGCAGCAACTGCGGCAGCCGCGACGCCGACGATAGCCCCTCGTCGTCGCGCCGCGCATCGTCGCCGCGACGCGCCTCGTCATCGTATCGCCGCGCTCCATTATCAACGTGTCGCCGCGCTCCTTCGTCATGCCGCCGCGCATCGTCTTCGCCGCGTGGCCGACGCTTTTTCCGCCAGAGATAGACGCACAGGACGCCAAACGCGAGCATCTCCGAGAGGAAGAACGCGGCGCGGATGTCGCCGCGAACTTTGCCGAGCAGGAGCCACGTCGAGACGGTCGAGAGCGCGGACGTGAGGTGTCGCCAGCCGACCGGATGAAAGGCCATTTTGCGGTTGGTCGCATCGCCCGCGAAGCTCATGTTACGCACCATCCAGAGCGCGAGCGGCAGCGCGGCGAGCGTCATGCAAACAGAGGCTTCGAGTAATCTGCGTGAGAAGGTTTTCCTGCCGTAGAGCAGCAGCCCGCAACCCAGAGTTGCGACCCCGACGACGCCGACGTAGCGCGTCAGGAGCGCGAGCGCGACGGCGAGCGTCGCGCCATGAAGCAGCGCGGTTCGTTGTGTGTCGAGATAACGCGCGAGGAGCAGCAGCCCCGTCAGGCTGAAGGTGATAAAGAGCGGCTCCGTCCACGCCATCGAATGAATTTGCAGCATGTCGGGCGCGGCGAGCACGAGCAGCGCGCCCGCGAGCGGCAGCCAGCGCGCACGCGGCGCGTAGGCTTTGACCGATGCGCCGACGAGAAAGATGTTGACGCCGAACAGGAGCACGTTTATCCAGCGCGCGACGTGGAGCGGGTCGCCTGCGCCGGACGCGGCGGCGACGATAGACAGCAGCGTCGGGTAGAGCGGCGGGTAATGTGTGAGCGGCGCGGGCGTGAGCGTGCGACCGTCGAGCGCGGTCAGGCCGCGACCGTCCGAGAGATTGCGCGCCGCGCCGAGATAGACGGTCGAATCGGGTGAGATGCCGACGCCCGCGCGCGTCGCATCGAGCAGCGCGAGCACGCCCGCCAGAGACAGGAGCGCGAGCAGCGCGAATGTGTAGTCCGTACCCTTGAACACGCGAACTCCTCCGGCGTCGTCTAATGTCTCAACTCAAAAGCTATGAAGGGCGTCGGCTCACGCCGGGATGCACAGACGTTGCAGGCTTTTATTTGGTCAGGACGAGCAGCGAGTAGCCGCCGAGGATGCGCGCGGTCAGGTCTTGATTGACGAGCGAGAGAGCCTTGCGCGGCAGCGCGGCGAGCCGTGCCTTGAGGCTGCGCGGGTTGGCGATGCCGGTCGGAGTGTAGAGCCAGTCCAAGACTTCATAACCCGTGTCGCCGAGCGTCGCCAGCGCGGTCTCTTTCATAAAGTAGTGTAGATGCCCGACCTGTTCGCGCCCGAGAAGCAGGGGGCGCGAGCGCAGAACCCATTGCGCCGTCATCTCAAGCGGGATGTGAAAAATCTGCCGCCGCGCGCGCGGGCGCAGGGCGCGCAGGAATCCCATGTAGTCCTCGACGTGCTCGAAAACATCTATGCAGAGCAACAGGTCGAAGACCTCCGTCGGCGTCTCAAGCAGGTCTTGATGATGAAAGCGCAGGCGTTCGTTCTCACGCTCGCGGGAGATTGCGAAAGCCTGCGGCGAGATGTCGTAGCCGTGAAATTCAGTCTGCGGGAGTTGCTGTTGCAACTGCCGGAGAATCTCGCCCGCGCCGCAGCCGACCTCGCAGACCGTCCGCACGTCGAGACGATGCCGCCGCACCATCTCCAAAATATAACGCGCCTTGAGCGGCGAATCTTCGACGTGATAAGTCGGATTTCGTTCGACGTACTCGCCGCTTCCGTAGAGACCCTGCTCGCTTCCGTCGTCCACAGTCGTCGCCTTTCAAAAAGTGTTCACTTCGTCGCAATCAACTTGATGCCGAGCAGCAAACGCACGGGCAGCAGCCGCGCGAGTTTTTTCGCGGAACGACGCGGCAACGCGCTCAACGCGCGCTCGACGAGCTTGACCGTGAAGACCGGCAAGGTGAGGAACCGACCGCGCGCGCCGTAGAGGATTTTGAAGCGCGAAAAACCGGCGCGGCGAAAGAGCGCGACGAGTTCGGCGGCGGTGTATTCCTTCAGGTGAAAGCCGGTGGCGACATCGTCGAAGTAAGCGGAGATGTCGTGCGGGCCGGTCAGTCGGCTCGGTGTGAGGCAGAGATAGACGCCGCCGGGTTTGAGCGCGTTGTAGATGTTTCGCAGTTGCTCGAAGGCATCGTCGGGGTGGAGGTGCTCCATCAGTTGATCGCTGAACGCCACGTCAACGCCGCCCGCGTTGTCGCCGAGCGGGATACTGCAACCGTCGGAGATGACGAGCGCGCAATTCTCCGGCAGCGCGCGCCCTCCGGCGATCTCTTGCGAAACGTCAACCGCAAAGACTTGCCGGACGCCGCCCGCCACCTCGCGCGCCAGCGCGCAATCTCCCGCGCCGATCTCCAAGTAGGTCGAATCCGCGCGGAGGAAGCGGCGCAGCATCATCATCCGTTCGCCGACGCTCGCGGCAATTGTCTCCGCGTCCTCCTTGCGCGTCAGTTGCGGGTGGTCTGGGACGCGCCGGAAAAGCTCGTCGTAGAGGGCCGTGTAGAGCACGCGCCGCTCGTCGCGTCCGGCGCGGCGCAGTCGTTCGGCAAGCTCGCGCTCGATGGCGTAGTGAGCCTGCAAACGCGCGTGCGTGCGCGATTCGCCGCGCGGTTCATTGTGCGTCAGGTTCGGCGTCATCCGTTCCACTTTGCGGACAAAAGCGTGCGTTCACTTGGCGGACAAAAGTTTGCGTTCCACTTTGAAAACAAAAGCGTGCGTTCTATTTCGCGGACAAAAGCGTGCGCCTCTGTGTTCTTGATGCGACGGGCGTGCGGAAGATTTCCTGTTCGCGCAAAACATCGAAGACGGCTGCGGCTATCAAAGCATAACCGTCGGCGTTGGTGTGCCAGCCGTCGCTCTGCATGTAAATCCGCCCGAAAGTCTCGATGGGGCGATAGACTCGCGGCGGCGCGTCGGCTGCGAGCGTCAGGCTTCTGATCTTCGGGACATCCAGATTCTCCCAACGCCCCTCTGCGCCGCTCTCCGTGTAATAGTAAAAGATTTTCGCGCCGCGCGGGAAACGCGCCGCGAAAGTCCAGACGTTGTCGCCTGCGCGCTGGTCGCCGTGCGTGCCGTCGTCGTACATCGCCGTGCGATTCGGGACGGCGTCGCCCAACTGCGCGTGCGGCCCCGCCAGATACACAGCCTTCGAAACGCGCCGCTCGCCCGCAGAGACGCGAAAGACGACTTCCGTCTCCGCTCCGGCGTCGGCAGCGCGGACGGTCGTTGTCTCTATCGTCGCATTTGTCGTCGTGCTTGTCGTCGCATATATCATCGCAGGTGTCGCCGCATCCAACGTCGCGCCAGTCGCCGGTTGCAACGCGAGCTTCTGTTCGAGTTCGCGTTCGATGCGGCGTCGGGCCTCGCCGATGACGGCGCAATTATCCACGAGCGCAACCGATTCCGCGCGCGCAATCTTTTGCAGGATTGACTGGTAAGGGCTGCCCGCGCGCAATTCGTTGTGCAGCAGGACGGGCGTCGCGCCCCTCGCGCGGACGAGCGCGATCATCTCGCGGATGTTTCGTTCGTAATCCGTGGGCGACACGCGCGTCCGCGCTTCGAGCCTGTCGTAATCACCCGCGTCGAGCGCGTCCGAACTCGCCCAACCTTCGTACGTGGACGACTTCTCCGGCGGATTGACCAACGCCTTGAGATGCTCCCCGACCGTCTGCGGCCCGGCGCGCGCGCTCCTTGAGAGATAGAACAGGAGCTTGACCGTCTCCAGATTGCCCGACAAAAAACGTCGGAGGCCGAAGCCTTTGAGTCGCGGTCTGTCGGCCTCGTCGCGGTCGCGCCAGCCGGAGACGACCGAATCGTTCATCGCAAAACCGATGAGCACCACGTCGGGTTGCAGATCGAGCGCGCGTCGTTTGAGTAGTTCCAATCCTTGAAAAGAACTGTAGCCAATCATGCCGAGATTGAACACTTCAATCTCTCTGTGCGGAAACTCCCGGCGGAGCAGAGCTTCGAGACGACGCGGGTATGTCTCTTCGCCGCCGACGTTTGTGCCGAACGTCCAAGAGTCGCCGATGCAGACGACGCGCAGGACGCCCGCATGCTTTTCTCGCGGCAGTTCACCTTCGCGGAAGCCTTCGGAGTTGAGCCTGACGTGCCAGCGGTTGTTGTCCCTGAGCGCGTCGGGAATCGAAGGATTGAAGCGACCGAGCAGCGCGCGGCGTTCATCTTCCGAAGCCATCGGGCTAAAGACATCCAGATAATTTTGTTCGGCGTGCGGGCGGCCCCGCCAGATGAAATGTTCGTCGGGTTCGAGTATCCGCAGGCTGTCGAGCCACGGCGGCACGTCGCCCAGATTCCCCAACGTATAGACGCGCGGCACGGCCTCCATGCGCGCGTTCCTCAACCGATAGACGACACGGATTCCGACCTCCAACAGCACGACCGGCAAGAGCGCGGAGAAGATGACCAAGAACACACGCAGGACTATCCGCCGACGCGTTTTACAACGCCCGCGACTCGCGCCGACGCACGTCGCGCCCGCCGAAGAAACTCCGATTTTTGAATCCGCGTGCACCTGTTCCTCATTTAAACTCTGCCCCTGTTCGTTCGGTAAAATCGAGAAGCGAAAACAGCGCGCAGGCTTGTCGTCACTTGCGACGCAGACCGAGCACGCTGAGGAAGAAACTTGAGAGGACGATCTGGCAGCCCAGCGTCAACGCCGTCACCGAAGGGATGACGAAGCGGAGCGTCAGCGTCGGGTTGAGCGGGCCGAAGGAGCGCGCGTCCCAGTAGAGGTACGCGTAAATCGAACCGGCGAGGCCCGCGAGCAGCAGCAGCGCGCCGACGATCAAACCCGTCTCCAAAGTGACGACGCGAAACAGCTTCTGCAAACGCGCATCTTCCGGCAGCAAGCCTTCGCTGATGGCGAAGACCTTCGTGAAGACGGCGAACGTCACGGCCTGAAAACCGATGACCATCGCCAGCGCCGCGTAGAGCATCGTGTGAATATCCAGCGTCACATTGCCGACGCGGCGCGGCGCGGGCACAAGCCACAGCATCACGGCGAGCCCGGCCAGCATCAAGAGCGCGCCGGGGTAGAGAAAGAGCCAGCGCGGGCTGTAGAGCAGGAGAAAGCGGAGGTGTCGCCAGCCGTCGCGCCAACTCCGCAGGTGCGGCGCGCGGCTGCGCCCGTCGGGCGAAAGCGTCGTCGGCACTTCCGTCATCCGCAGCTTGTGCAGCGTCGCCTTGACGACCATCTCGCTCGCAAACTCCATCCCCGTCGTGTGCAGGTCGAGCCGCAAGACGGCCTCTTTGCTGAAGCCACGCAGCCCGCAATGGAAGTCGCTGCAAGGGCTGCGAAAGAAGAGACGCCCGATGCCCGTCAGCACGGGATTGCCGAGATACCTGTGCAGCGGCGGCATCGCGCCCTCGGCGATGCCGCCTTGAAAACGATTGTCCATCACGAGTTCGTACCCGTCGCGCAGGCGTTCGACAAAGGGCAAGAGGTTCGTGAAATCATAACTGTCGTCGGCGTCGCCCATGATGATGAAGCGACCGCGCGCGGCGTTGATGCCGCCCAAAAGGGCCGCGCCGTAACCCTTCGTTGCGACCGCGACGACGCGCGCTCCCATCCGCGCGGCAATCTCCTGTGAGCCGTCGGTGCTGCCGTTATCGGCGACCAAGATTTCGCCCGCGATGCCGTGCGCGTCGAGCGCGGCCCGCGCCTTCTCGATGCACACGCCGAGCGTCTCCGCCTCGTTCAAGCACGGCATCACGACCGACAATTCAAGAGACGACGCCTCTGCGTCGTCTCTTGTGTCCGGCGCATCTTTCAGGCTCGAAGTGGTTTCCAAAGGCATCACGCGTCCACGTTCAAACAAACACGAGCGGTATCAAAAAACCCGTTAAAAACCGTCAAAAAATATCGTGAAAGAACGTCACTCGGCGGCGACTTCGCGGAAGATCGCGGCCAGCTTCACGGCGTTGACCTCGACGGAAAAATGTTGCTCGACGACCGTTCTGCCGTTACGCCCGAGACGGCGTGCGAGCGCGCGGTCGTCGTGGAGACGCAGCAGGGCTTCGTGCCAGCCGTCGTCGTCGGTCGCCGCAAACCCGACCTCGTGAGCGTGCAGTATCTCCCGGTTGACCCCGAACGGGCTGGCGACGACCGGCAAGCCCACAGACATGTACGAGAGCATCTTGAAAGCGCACTTGCCGCGCGCCCATTCGGTATCCGCGAGCGGCATCAACCCGGCATCCATCTCCTGCACGGCGCGCACTTCCGACGCGGGCGACCATTGCACGAAACTCCAACGCGCGGCGGGTATCCGACGGAACGCGGGCCGACGGTCGGAGACGACGAGCAGGCGGCTCTCCGCGTGCGTCGCCAGAAAATCCGCGAGCGGTCGCTCGATCTCGTGCAGATATTTCAGGTTCGACCATGTGCCCGTCCAACCGATTGTCCAACGCTCGCTCGCGCGCTTCTCCGCAGGCTGCCAGATGCTTGTGTCAATCGAAGTCGGAACTGTCCAGACGCGCGCGCCCGCTTGCTCGTAGTGCGCGGCGAGAAAACCATTACCGGCGATGACGCCCGCCGACGCTCTGGCAATCTCTTCGGAAAAATTGCTGTGCGGATAGACGAGCCAGATGGCGTCGTCAACGTCGAAGAGTCGCTTTGTTCCGGCACGTCGTTCGAGTCCGAATCTGCCGGAGAGCAGTTCGCGCCCGAGCCATGTGATGTCGCTCGTCCGCGACGCGAGCAGGCCGGGCACGCGCAGCAGCGTCGTCAGGAGCGGGAGCGGTTCGATTTTGTACTTGCTAAAGAGCGGGTAATATTCCGCGACCTCGACGCCGTGCGCTCGGAGCGGCTGGATAAACTGTCGCACGCGAAATCTCGTCGAAGGGTCGTCCCTGCTCGATGTGAGAGCCGTCACCTTGATCATCTTTTAGTTCGACCCTCTGCCGGGACTGAAGCGCGCAAGTTCAATCTCGCGGCGGCGGCACGGATAGCGTCAGCGTGCGACCATACGTTATAGTCAATCATAGTTCAAATCTTCAAGTCTGCGGAATCCTCCATGAAAGCTCTGCACCTGCTCGATTCGCTCAATCGCGGAGGCATCGAGATGCTGACGCTCGACGTTTGTCGCAACGCCGCCGCTAATGATTTAAAGCTAACCTTTGTCGCTACGGGCGGCGGCGAGTTGGAGGACGACTTTCGGAGCGCGGGCGTCGAGTTCCAACGCTTGCGGCGTCGCCTGCCGCTGGATTTGGGACTGGTCAGGCAACTGCGCGCCATCGTCAA
>DATLMV010000143.1:0-44282 GCA_035537095.1 Pyrinomonadaceae bacterium | reverse complement strand
GCCGCGTCGGCCACGCTCTGCACGTCCTTGTCGCCGCGTCCAGAGAGGTTGACGAGGATAACGTCTTCGCGCGTCAGAGTGCGCGCGAGTTGGCAAGCGTATGCGACGGCGTGCGCTGATTCCAGAGCGGGGATGATGCCTTCTTGCTGCGAGAGGAATTTAAAGGCTTCGAGTGCTTCCGCGTCCGACGCCGCGACGTACTCGACGCGCCCCGCATCGTGCAGGTATGCGTGCTCGGGCCCGATTGAAGGATAGTCGAGTCCGGCGGAGATCGAATGCGTTCCGGCAATCTGCCCCTGCCCGTCCTGCAAGACGTAGCTGAGCGTCCCCTGCAACACGCCGGGACGCCCGCCGCCCTCCTGTTTGAAACGCGCGGCATGTTCGCCTAGCTGCCCACCGCTCCCGCCCGCTTCGACGCCGTACATCTTAACCGACGCGTCCGGGAGGAACGGATAAAAGAGCCCGATGGAGTTGGAACCGCCGCCGACGCACGCGACCAGCGCAGACGGCAGACGACCTTCGCGCTCCAACATCTGCGCGCGCGCCTCCGTGCCGATGACGCTCTGAAAGTTGCGCACCATGAGCGGGTAAGGATGCGGGCCGAGCGCGCTGCCAAGCAGGTAATAGGTGTCGGCGGGCCTCGAAACCCAATCGCGGAGGGCTTCGTTGATCGCGTCCTTGAGCGTGCGCGCGCCCGCCTCGACCTCGCGGACTTCCGCGCCGAGCAGCCGCATCCGGAAGACGTTGAGCGCCTGACGCCGCACGTCCTCCGCGCCCATGTAGACGACGCATTCCAGACCGAACAGCGCGCAGACGGTCGCCGTCGCCACGCCATGCTGGCCCGCGCCCGTCTCGGCGATGACGCGACGCTTGCCCATCCGCCGCGCGAGCAGAACCTGCCCGAGCGCGTTGTTGATTTTGTGCGAGCCGGTGTGTGAGAGGTCTTCGCGTTTGAGAAAGATGCGCGCGCCGTTGGCCGCCGCCGTCAGACGCGCGGCGTAGAAGAGGGGCGTCGGGCGTCCCGAATAGTCGCGCAGGAGCGCGGCAAACTCATCTTGAAAACCGGCGTCGGCACGCGCCGACTCGTAAGCCGCCGTCAACTCCGCGAGCGGAGCCATCAAAGTCTCCGGCACGAACTGCCCGCCGTAACGCCCCCAATGCCCGCCCTCGTCCGGTTCGATAAAAGTCATACGGCAAGTCTAAAGTCTAAACGTCGAAAGTCCAAAGTCGGAAGAAGTCTAAAGTCTGAACGTCCAAAGTCCAAAGTCATGAGACAGACTGTCTTTCATCTCTTGACTTTGGACTTTAGACTTTGGACTTACTTACCGATGTATTTGTCGAACCATTCGAGATTAGCGTGCATGACTTTGAGCAGCATCTTGGGTTCGTTGGGGCCGTGCGGCTGGCGCGGCAGCGTGAGCATGCGCGTGGGAACGCCCTGCGCTTTGAGCGCGTTGTAGAGCTCGAAGCCCTGCGAGATGGGCACGCGTTCGTCGGCTTCGCCGTGTTGAATCATGGTCGGCGTGCTGACGCCCTTGACGTGGAACATCGGCGAGTGTGCGCGATAGCTGTCCATCACCTCCCACGGCTGCCCGCCGAAATAGTCTGGGATGAAACTCGGGATGTCGGCGGTTCCCGTGAAGCTCATCAGGTTGGTGACGGGCGCGCCCGCCGAAGCCGCTTTGAAGCGTTTGGTCTGCGTGATAATCCAAGAGGTCATAAAGCCGCCGTAGCTCCAACCCATCACGCCGAGACGTTCGGGGTCGGCCACGCCCAGACGGACGACGTGGTCAACGCCCGTCATCAAATCCTGATAGTCGCCGCCGCCCCAATCCTTGACGTTCGCGCGGCGAAA
This sequence comes from Pyrinomonadaceae bacterium, assembly GCA_035537095.1. Lineage (GTDB taxonomy): Bacteria > Acidobacteriota > Blastocatellia > Pyrinomonadales > Pyrinomonadaceae > DASWNP01. Next base: position 42,427 of record DATLMV010000143.1, on the reverse strand, counting down.
CTCCGCGCCGTAGCCGGAGGAGCCGCGCGGGTTAGCGCGCAGGACGGCGTAGCCGCGCGAGGCGAAGGCGGCGACCGGGTAGACGCCGCGACCGGCGGTGAAGGTCTGTTGAAAGACGCCCGCCGGGCCGCCGTGGATAACGAGCAGGAGCGGCACTTTTTGGCCGCGCACGTAGTTGACCGGATAGGTGAGCAAGCCCTCGATCTCTTTGCCGTCGGTGCTCTTCCATGTGATGAGTTCCGTTTTGCCGAGCGGCAGCTTGGGCGTGTCGGCGTTGACGCGGCTGATCTGCACGGGCGCGAAACTATCGAGACGGCTCACGTAGGCTTCGGGCGGCGTGTCGGGAGATTGCATGGAGAAGCCGACATGCGTGTGCGACGCGTTGAGGTCAATGCCGTTTAAGACTTCGCCGCCCTTGTTGATCTCCGCGATGGTGTTCGCCCCGGTGTTGACGCTGTAGAGACGCGTGCGCGTGCCGCGCGACTCGCTGAAGTAGATCTGTTTGCCGTCCGCCGACCATCCGATCAGGTTCGGCTGCGCGTCGAAACTCGCGGCCAGAGACTTGGGCGCGCCGTTGCTGCTACCGCCGCCGAATGGCACGAGTTGAATCGTCGAGGCGAAAGTCCAGCGCGGCGGGTTATCCGTCACGGTGCAGGCGAGCGTGCGACCGTCGGGCGAGAAGAGCGGCCCGGACTCGGCGGCGGGCGTCGTCAGAAGCGGTTTGACTTCCCCGCTCGCAGTATCCACGACGGAGATGTCGGAGGTCGTCCAGAAATCGGCCTTCGGCCCCTTCGTGTGCGAGAAGGCAATCCAGCGCCCGTCCGGCGACCAATCGAAATCACCGGCGACGTGATAATTCTCTTTCGTCAAACGGCGCGGCTCGCGTTTGCCCGTCGCGTCTTTCTGCACGGAGACGACATAGAGACGGCTCATCTTGATCGTCTCGTCAACCCAACGCCAATCGTCTCTGCCCTTCGAAGCCTTCTCCTCATCCTCGGCGGGCTGGTCGCTCATCGTGTAGGCGATGGAGCGACCGTCGGGCGACCAAGTGAAATTGCCGACGCCCGTCTTCACGTCGGTCAACTGCTCGGCCTCGCCGCCGTTCAAACGCAGCAGGTAGAGATTGTTTTTGCCGGAGCGCGTCGAGGTGAAAGCGAGCCACTTCGAGTCGGGCGACCAACGGGGATTCGTCGAGGTCTTCTCGGCATAGGTCGCTTGAAAAGAGTCGCTCCCGTCGGTGTTCGCCACGTGAATCTGCGAAACGTATTCGCTCTTGTCGGCGGTCATCAAGGCGTTCGTCACGGTGTATGCGACGCGCTTGCCGTCGGGCGAGACGCGCACCGCGCCGGGCGGCTGCGACGATGCGCCGACGCCCTTGATCTTCATCATCAACTCCGGCGTCCAACCCTCCGGCGTCTCGCGTCGCGCCTCGCCCTGCGGCGGCGACGACAGCACGAGCGCGGGCGCAACCAACTGTGACAACAGAATCACGATCAGCAATTTTCTCATCAACAACCTGTCTCGCATCTTTCGGGTTCTCCTTCAAGCAACAGTCCTGACGCCTCCTCGTTGATGAGAGGCGCGCTGACAAAAATTTCGGTTTTAATATTTCGTGTCGCCGCAGTTCGTGCTATGCGTCGGGAGCGTCGGCGAGCGTCGTCCGGTTGCGTCCCTCGTGTTTGGCGCGATAGAGCGCGGCGTCGCTCGCGGCGTAGAGCGTTCGTTCCGTCCGCGCGTGCGCCGGGCAGGACGCGACGCCGAGACTGACCGTCACCGTGCCGACATCGTTCAGAGCCTCCGCGCAGACGGCGTGACGCAGGCGTTCGGCGGCGATGAAAGCCTTCGCGCTGTCCGCGCCCGCGAGCAACAGAGCGAACTCCTCTCCGCCGAGACGCGCCGCCGTATCGTTGTCGCGCGAGAGGTCGGCGAGCGCGCTCGCCACGTGGCAGATGACGATGTCGCCCGCCGTGTGCCCGTGCGTGTCGTTGATCTTTTTGAGATGGTCAATGTCCAGCAGGAGCAGCGCGCACGGCAGCGCGTAGCGACGCCATCTTTCCAGTTCCTGATTGAGCGCGCCGCGAAAGCGTCGGCGGTTCGCCAGCCCCGTCAGATAGTCGCGGTCGGCTTCGGCGCGCAGCCGCTCCAGACGCTGCTGCATCGCAATCAACTGCGACGCGCGGAGCACGAGCAGAGACAACTCGGTCGGCAACTGAAAATAGTCGAACGCGCCGAGCGAGAGATAGAGCGCGCGGAGTTCGGTGGTCGCCGCCGTCTCGCCGAGCAGGATGAGCGGCAGCCCTTCGGGCGAGAGCGAGAGCTTGCGCGCCAACTCTTCCGCCTTGATGTCGCGCAGGTTGATGTCGGCGACGACGATGTGCGGGCGCGTGCGTCCCAACTCGACGAGCGCCTGTGCGCCGCGCGCAACGGCCATCACGTTGAATCCCGCGCGCTCCAATTCCGCGCCGTACGCGCTGACGACGGGGTCGTCCGTCACGAGCAAGACGCGTCCCTGTTCGCGTGAAGCGGTGCGCTGCATGTCCCTGCTGCGAGATGTCGCACTCATAAGATATCTATCGGGAGACGACCGCAGATTGGAAACCCCTTCATGGTGGGCGGCGTCACAGATATCTGACATCTTCTGCGGGCACAGAGTCAAGGTTTAACCGTCGAGCGACTCGACTTTCGCGCCGCGCGCCGCCGCGACGAACGCGCGCACCCGCGCCGCATCCTTTCGTCCGGGCGCGCTCTCGACTCCGCTGCACACGTCAACCGCGAAAGGCCCGACCGCCGCAATCGCCTCCGCAACGTTCTCCACCGTCAGCCCGCCCGCCAGATACAACTCGGGGACGAGCGCGCGCACGCGCCGCGCAATCGTCCAATCGAAAGTCCGGCCCGTCCCGCCGCGCGCCCCTTGTGAGAAAGAATCGAGCAGCACCGCGCCCGTCTCGAACTGCGAAACGTCCTCCGGCCTGAACCCTTCGCCGACCCTCAAAGCCTTGATGACCTGTTGACCGCGCACCGCGCGACAGTAATCTGGCGTCTCGTCGCCGTGCAACTGCACCGCCCCCACCCTCGCGCGCCGCGCCACGCGCTCGACCGTCTCGGGCGCGTCTTCGTTGACGAAAACCCCGACGCACAACACGCTCTCCGGCAAACGCTCGATGATCTCACGCGCCGCCGACGGTTCGACGAAGCGCGCGCTCCCGCGCCAGAAGTTGAAACCCAGAGCATCCGCGCCCGCCTCGACCGACATGAGCGCGTCGCTCAAGTTCGTGATCCCGCAAATCTTAACCCGCGTCATCTTCTTCTCTCGTTTCGTCCGTCAACGCGCGCAACGCATCCGCCGGACTGTCGGAGCGCATCAAGGTTTCGCCGACGAGAAACCCTCGGAAGCCCTGCGCGCACAGACGCCGTATGTCGGAGGCTGCGCTGATGCCGCTCTCGCTGACGAGCAGCGCGCCTGCGGGCGCATGTCGCGCGAGTTCGACAGAGACATTGAGCGAGACATCGAACGTCCGCAGGTCGCGGTTGTTGACGCCGACGATTCGCGCGCCGCAACTCTCCGCGCCGCGCATCTCTTCGATGGTGTGTACTTCGATGAGCGCGTCCAACTGCAACTCGTCTTCGGCGAGACGCCGGAGACGTGCGAGAGTCCCGGCGTCGAGCGCGGCGACGATCAACAGCAGCGCGTCCGCGCCCGCCGCCGCCGCTTCATAAACCTGATACTCGTCGAAGATAAAATCCTTCCGCAAGAGCGGCAGCGCGACGGCGGCGCGCACCTCGCGCAAATCTTCGAGCGACCCGCGAAAGTGGTCTTCCTCCGTCAGCACAGAGATGGCCGACGCCCCGCCCGCCTCATACGCGCGTGCCAACTCGCGCGGCGCAACCCGCTCTCTGATCAAGCCCTTAGACGGCGACGCGCGCTTGATCTCCGCGATGATGTTCACGCTCCCGCGTCGCTCAAGCGCCGCGCGCAATGCGTGTGCGCGCGCATCACGACGCGCAGCGTATGCCTCCGCGCGGACGACTTCGAGCGGTCTTTCCGCCAACGAGCGCGCGAGGCGTCGGCGTTTGTCTTCGATGATTCCGGCGAGAAAATTTATGACAGGCATCCGGCTTCCAGACTCAGAAACTCAACTCACGCTCGAAGGAAAACGCGACTCCAACTCGTCAACTCTGAACACATGCGCGCGGAATTTGGAAAACATTTTGACAGACGATTCTCAACTCACGCTCGTCTGACTCAAAGACTTTTCACTTTCATTCACGCCGCCTCTCATGTAGCAAAAATCAAGCGGCCCACGTTATGCATAGTGTGTCAGTTTGAAATTCCAAGCCAATCTCTATGCGGCTCACATTTTCAAACTGACCAACTATGGCGTTATGCGTTCGTCGCGCGCGCGAGTTGTTCGAGTTTCGCGCGGGCCGCGCCGGTGTCTATGCTGTCGCTTGCGAGACGCGCGCCATCTTTCAGATTCTCCGCCGCGCCGCCGACTAACAACGCCGCCGCCGCGTTGACGACGACGAGCGCGCGGGCCGCGTCGCGTCGCTTACCGTCGAGCACTTCGCGGATGATACGCGCGTTGGCTGCGGCGTCGCCGCCGCGCAAACCTTCGAGCGTCGCGCGCTCCTGCCCGAAGTCCTCCGGCGCAATCTCGAAGGCGCGCACGTCCGCGTCGCCGCGCGCTTCGGCAATCAGGGTTTTATCCGCGAGCGTCACTTCGTCCAAACCGTCGAGGCCGTGCACGACCCACGCGCGTTCAGTCCCCAACTCAAGGAGCGCGCGCGCCAGCGGTTCGACGAGCGCGCGATGCCAGACGCCGATGATCTGTCGCGGCGCGCCCGCCGGATTGGTCAAAGGGCCGAGCAGGTTGAAGGTCGTGTGGACGCCGAGTTCGCGCCTGACGCCCGCGACGCGCGCCGTCGCGCCGTGATAGAGCGGCGCGAACATGAAACAGATGCCCGTTTCGTTCAGACACCGCTCGGAGACTTCGGGCGCGACCGAGACGTTGACGCCGAGCGCAGTCAAAACGTCCGCGCTGCCCGAACGACTCGTCGCCGCGCGGCTCCCGTGCTTGGCGACGGGAAGGCCCGCGCCCGCGACGACGAAGGCGGCTGCCGTCGAGACGTTGAATGTCTTCGCGCCGCTCGAACCCGTCCCCGCCGTATCTATAAAACGCGCGTGCCGCGACGCCAGCCGCACCGCCCGACCGCGCATCGCCGCCGCCATCCCCGAAAGTTCTTCGACCGTCTCGCCTTTGACGGCGAGCGCGACCAGAGCCGCCGCGATCTGCGCGTCGGTCGCCGCGCCGTCGAGCAACGCGTCGAGCAACGCGGCGGCCTCCGCGCGACGCAAATCCTCGCCGCGCATCAAACGCAGCAGAAGCGCACGCAGAGGGGCCGCTTCCCCCTGCGGCTCATCGCGGCGCGCGGGCGTCGGCAGCAGCCAACGCGGTCGCGCCGTCGTATCTTCCGGCGAGTCGTTCATATAACTTTGTCGAGTCGGCGAGTCGTCCTGATAAACGCGTTGCGTTCTGATAGCTTCGCAGCGTTTTAGTCACGAGCCGACAACATTGCGCCCGTTCACTCTGCGCTGAAGGCTAGATAGCGGGTGCTTCTTACAGTTTGAGGAAGTTTGCGAGCAGCGATTTCCCTTCCGTCGTCAGGATTGATTCGGGATGAAACTGCACGCCCTCGACCTTCAATTCGCGGTGGCGCAAACCCATAATCAGACCGTCCGGCGTCGTCGCCGAAACTTCCAGACAACGCGGAAGCGTCTCGCGTTCGACCATCAAAGAGTGATAGCGTCCGGCCTTGAAGCGATAATCGAGTCCGGCGAAGATGGTCTTGCCGTCGTGACAAATCTCCGCGGCCTTCCCGTGCACGGGTTCGGGCGCGCGCACGACGCGACCGCCGAACACCTGCCCGATGGCCTGATGACCCAGACAGACGCCGAGAATCGGCACACGCCCCGCGAAGCGTTCGATCAAAGAGAGCGAGACGCCCGCCTCGTCCGGCGTGCCCGGCCCCGGCGAAATCAGAATCTTGTCGGGGCAGCAATCGGCTTCCACTTCTTCGACCGTTATCTCGTCGTTGCGGCGCACGTCCAACTCCGCGCCGAGTTCGCCGAGATACTGCACGAGGTTGTACGTGAACGAATCGTAGTTGTCTATGACGAGAATCATCGTTTCAAAGCTTAACCGACCACCAAGACGACAAACAAATCCGCCGTTCAAACCTGCCGCTTCTTCGTCGCCGCTTCCTTCAACAACTGCTCGACCCGCCCCCGCTTGCCTTCCTGCGCCCACGCGAGAGCGGTCTTGCCTTCGGCGTCTTTAAGGCCCGCGTCCGCGCCCGCGCCGAGCAGGAGTTGCGCAATCTCGGTCTGACCGTTGGCGGCGGCGATCATCAGAGCGGTTCCGCCCGCGCTGTTCTGGATGTCGGGGTCAGCCCCGCGCGCGAGCAGCATCTCGACAAACGGCGTCCGGTGATAGAAGACGGCCCACGTCAGCGCCGTGCCGACATCCCTGTCGGATGCGTTCACGTCCGCACCCTTGTCCAACAACAACTGCACGACCTCCGCACGGTTTTTCCAGACCGCATACATCAGGGCGGTCGAGCCGTCGGCGGCGCGCGCGTTCGGGTCTGCGCCGCGCGCGAGCAGTTCGCGCATGAGTTCCGTCGCGCCTTCGCGGACGGCCAACATCAAGGGCGTCTGCCCTTCGAGATTGGCGGAGTTCGCGTCCGCGCCGTTCGCCAGCAACGCCGCGCCGACCTTGACGTGACCGTTGCGCGCAGCCGCCAAGAGCGGCGTCTCCCCGCGCTCGTTCCTGATGTTCGCACTCATTCCGGCGGCGAGAAAAAGTTTGACGACTACCGCGTCGCCCTCGCGCGCGCGTTCGATGAAGACCGGTTCTTTGAAAAGATAGCCGCGCAGAATCAACTCGCGCCGCGCCGTGTCCGGCGGATAGACATACTGCGAACGCTGCGCCGCGCAACCGCCGCAGACAATCAACAAGATAATGACGATGCCGCCTCGATAAAACATCAGGACAGGAAGAAATTAACAGGGATGGACAGGATGAACAGAGAGCAGGGGAAAAGGGAAATGGTTAAATGGATAAAGGGTGAACGGTTAAAATGCGAGAGAGCCGCAGCTAACCGCGCGCTTGGTTTGTCTCCCCTTCCGCTTTTCCCTTTTTCCCTTTTCCCCATTTTTCTTATCCTGCCCATCCTGTCCATCCCTGTTTGATTCCGTTGCTTTCACAAACCACGTTCGGCCATTTCGATAGCACGCAGGAGGGCGCGCGCTTTGTTGACCGTCTCCTCGTATTCGCGCTCGGGCACGGAATCCGCAACTATCCCGGCTCCGGCCTGCACGCTCGCTTCGCCGCCGCGCAGCACGATGGTGCGGATGGCGATGCACGAATCGAGATTGTCGGCGTAGTCAATATAGAGCACCGCGCCCGCGTAGATGCCGCGCGCGTCGGGTTCGAGTCCACGGATAATCTGCATGGCGCGAACCTTTGGCGCACCCGTGACGGTTCCGGCGGGGAAACATGCGGCCAGAGCGTCGAAGCGGTCGAAGCGTTCGCGCAGTCGCGCGCGCAGGTGCGTCACCAGATGTTGGACGTGCGAATAACGCTCGATGCCCATCAACTCGTCAACTTCCACCGAGCCGTAATCGGCGACGCGCCCCAGATCGTTGCGACCCAAGTCAACCAGCATCGTATGCTCGGCGACCTCTTTCTCGTCGGCGCGCATCTCTTCGCCGAGCATCCAATCTTCCGTCTCGGTCGCGCCGCGCCTGCGCGTGCCCGCAATCGGGCGATAATCGAGACGCTGCCCGCGACAACGCACCAACATCTCCGGCGACGCGCCGACGACCGTCTCGTCGCCCATCCGCAGGAAATACATGTAAGGCGAAGGGTTCGTGGCGCGCAGCGCGCGGTAGATGTTCAAGGGGTCGGCCCCGACCTTTGAACGAAAGCGTTGCGACAGCACGACCTGATAACAGTTGCCCGCCGCAATCTCTTCCTTGACGGCCACGACCGCGTCTTCAAACTGTCGCTGCGTCCAGTTGGCGACAAACTGCGTCGCCGCCTGTTCGTCGCGCGCGCTGCCCGCGCCCTCCGCGTCGCCGCGCGGGAGTTCGCCCGTCAAGAGAATCTTTTCGATGCGCTCCGTCTCGGCGACAGCCGCCTCGTAGAGTTCCGCGAGACGCGGCGCGCTGCCCCCGGCTTCGTCCGTCAGGACGACGGAGGTTATCTCTATCTGCTGGCGCACGCGGTCGAAGGCGAGCACGGTGCGGAAGAGCATGAAGACCGCCTCGTCCATCCCCTCGGGGGTGGCCGCATGCGCTTCGAGGATAGGCTCGAACCAGCGCACCGCGTCGTAGGCGAGATAACCGACCGCGCCGCCCGCCATCGGCGCAAGACCGGCACGACGCGCCAGCCGCCGCTCACGAAAATAGTCGCGCAGGAAATCGTTGGCGCGCACGCCGCGCAGAGTCTCGCGTTCTTCGCCGCGTTCAATAAAGGTCGTCTCCCCGCGCCCGCGCACGACCATTTCGGGGTGCGCGCCGAGGAACGAATAACGCGCCACGCGCTCGCCGCCCTCGACCGATTCCAGCAAGCACGCATAACGCGCGTCGCCCGCCACGCGCATGAACGCCCCGACCGGCGTCTGCAAATCCGCCAGCACCGTCCGCACCACCGGCACGACGTTCCCGCGCCCCGCCTCGCGCGTAAACTCCTCGAATGTCGCAGGCTGTAAACTAATCATTCGTAAATCGTGAATCGTAAATCGTAAATCGTGAAAGACAGTTTTTATCTATTCACGATTTACGATTTACTATTTACGCCAGAGTATTCGTCAGCCAATGGCCGCCGTCAACGGGGATGACCGCGCCGTTGATGAAGGAGGCGGCGTCGGTGCAGAGGAAGACGGCGAGTTGCTCGATGTCTTTGATGCGACCGAAGCGGCCCAGAGGGATGCGGCGGCGGATGCCCTCTTTGACGGGCGGCGGGACGAGTCGCTTCATGCCTTCCGTGTCTTCGATGGGGCCGGGCGCGATGGCGTTGACGCGGATGCCGTGTGCGCCCCACTCGACGGCGAGGTTGCGCGTCAGCGCGTCAACTCCGGCCTTCGCCGCCGAGACGTGAAGTTGATAGGGCGTGCCGCCGTAGTGCAGCGTCGCGCTGATGTTGAGGATACTCCCGCGCTCCTTCTTCAACTCGGCGACCGCCGCGCGGCAGACGTTGAACGTGCCCTTCAAATCAATATCCACGACCGTGCCGAAACCGTTCGGCGAGAGTTCGTCAGCCGCGCAGAGAAAGTTGCCCGCCGCGCCGTTGACGACGATGTCGAGTTTGCCGAACTGCTCGACCGTCGCGGCGACGGCCCGCTCCACCTGCGCGTAATCGCGCACGTCCGCGGCGAACGCCGACGCTTCGCCGCCGCCCTCACGAATCGCTGCGGCAGCCGGTTCCAGATGCTCCATGCTGCGGCTGACGAGCGCGACGCGCGCCCCCGCCTCCGCCAACGCACGCGCGACGCCGCCCGTGATCCCCGTGCCGCCGCCCGTGATCAAAGCCACGCGTCCCGCGAGCGTGCCCGCGTTGAAGATGCTCTCGCCCATCTCGATTTTTACGCTGCCCGCAGCGCCTCCTGTAGAGTGAATCTGCCCTCGTAGAGAGCCTTGCCGATAATCACGCTGTCTACGCCGTAGCTGCTGATGCTCTTTAGCTGCTCGATGTCCGCAAGCGACGAGACGCCGCCCGAAGCCGTGACGCGCAAACCCGACTCGCGCGCAAGCGCGCACGTCTGTTCCCAGTTGACGCCTTCGAGCATCCCGTCGCGCGACACGTCCGTATAGACGATTCGGTCTACGCCCGCATCGGCCACGCGGCGCGCGAGTTCCGTCGCGCTCAGGTTTCCCTCGCGCTCCCAACCGTGCGTCAAGACCTGCCCGTTGCGCGCGTCAATCCCGACGCAGATGCGGAAGCCGAAAAGTTGCACGAACTTTTCCAGAATCTCCGGCGACTCCGCCGCCAGCGTCCCGATGACGACCTGCGCCGCGCCGAACTCGATCATCTGCTGCACGTCGCCGACGCTGCGCAAGCCCCCGCCGAACTGCACGGGAATCTCCAATGCGCGAATAATCCTGCGCGCCACTTTTCGATTGCGCGAATTGCTGTCGGCAAACGCGCCGTCCAGATCAACGACGTGAACCATCCGCGCGCCCGCCGCCTGAAAACTTCCGGCAATCTCCACCGGGTCGCCGTCATAGACCTTGACATCCTTCCGCCGCCCCTGCGTCAAACGCACGCACCGTCCGTCCTTCAAATCAATCGCGGGAATAATCAGCATCGGTAGTGAATCGTCATTAGTAAATCGTCATTAGTAAATCGTGAATCGTAAATCGTAAATAGATAAAACAGTTCTTTCTATTTACGATTCACGATTCACGATTTACTGCTTTTATGGTTTCTTCTTTCTCGCGGGTGTCGGTGAGGGAGAGGGGTTGTCGGTCTGGCCGTCGTCGCCGGTGGTGACGTTGGGGGTGATGGGGAGGGGCGCGGGTTCGCCGTTCTCGCCGGTTCCCTCGCCTTCGAGTTGTTTGGATATTTCGGCGACGCGCTGCTGCGCCTCTTCGTTGTCGGGATTGTTGCGCAGCGCGCTGCGGTAATCGCGCAGGGCTTCGCGCAGTTGTTGCGTCTGTTGGAGCGCGCCCGCGCGGCTCGCATAGGCTTGCGAGAGCGCGTTCAGCGTTTCGCCGTCGCCCGGATTGCGCTCGGCCTCTTTTTCGAGACGCGCAATCTCGGCGTCGAGCTTTGATGTGTTGAGCGTCCCGCCCGGGGCGGGCGGCGCGGCGTTTGCCGTCGCGCCGGAGTTCGACGCGTTCGCGTTCGCTGCACCGTTCGTGTTCGGCGAAGCGTCGCGGCGGCACGCGCCCTGCGTCAAGACGAAGAAGAAGACTAACGCACAGGCGGCGACGATTCGCGCACTCAATCGGTTCTGGCCCTTTATCATCCCTCTCAACTCCCGTTGATGTACGGACGCGATTGCACGATATAAATCCGGTCTCCCATAAAGACCCATTCGATGTCCTGCTCCTTCCCGCCGAAGAGACGTTTGATGAGCGCACCGGCGCGCGACAGGCGGCGCACCACCGCATCCGACAAGACGGCGCGCTCGCCCGTGATCGGTATCTCTTTGACTCCGCCCTGCTCGTCGAAGGTCAGGAGGCTGTCTTCAGCCGAACGCGTCAGCACGCGGACGGAGTTCGAGCGCGGGCGAAAGATAATCTGCTCGGCAATCTTCTTGCCCTCGACCACCTTGATGCCGAGGCCGCGTTTCGCGCTGATGTAGATGGCGTCTCGATTGTCGGGGTCGTACGGGTCGGTGGTAATCATCACGCCCGCGCTGTCGGCGTTGACGCCCTCCTGTATGAGCACGGCCATATAAACTTTCGAGTGGTCAACTCCGGCGCGTTCGCGCGCCTCGTATGCCTCGAAGTTCCAGAGCGACGCCCACACGGTCTTGATGGCTTCGATCAACTGCGCCTCTTCTTTGACGTTCGGCACGGTGCTATAGAGCCCCGCGCCGCTGAAGTTCGGCAGGTCTTCGCTGTTGGAAGAACTGCGGACGAACAACCCCTTGCCCGCGTACTGCGTGCGCATCCGGCGCAGCACTTCCTCCTTCAGTTGCTCGTTGACCTTGCCCTGCTGCATCCGCTCGCGCATGGCGGCGAGACGCTCGCGCCGGTAGGCGGGGTCGTGGACGAACTTCTGATCGTTCATCATCTCGTAGAGCGCGTTCTCGAAGCCGTTCTCTTTGACGAACTGGTCGTAATAAAAGAGCGGGATGGTAAAGCCTTCGGGGACGGTGATACCGCGCAGGCGCGCGCGCATCACTTGACCGAGATTGGCGGACTTGGCCCCGTAGGCGACGATGTCGCGGGCGCGTTGCTCGCCGAGCGCGGCGATGCGTTTGACGTTGAGGTCGGAGCGCGGCGTCATCACGTCGTTTCGTTCGGCGAGACGCTTCTGGTATTCGTTCAACTGGTTGAGGTCGGCGCGCTTGATGGTGTACTTGTCGCGCATCGTCTCGAAATCAACCCACCAGCCGTTGTACTGCTTGAACAACTCGTCGGCGTTCTTGATGTAAGCGTTCGGCACGCCCCAACCTTTGACGAGCAGGTTGATGTGCGAGAGCGGCGTCGAGGGCTTCGTGATGATAACGCCCGCGACGGGCGGCAGACTGATCGGCACTTCGTTCAAGACGAGGATTTCGTTCGAGCCGATTTCCACGTGCTCGTCCAGTTTCTCGATGATGTGGATGCGGCCAAGCCCGCGCGCCAGATTGAGCGGTTGATACTCCTGCTCCGCCGCGATGTCGCTCTGCGAGACGCGTTCGAGTCCCTCGATTTTGGCCGACGCTTCCTCCTGCCTGAGCGAGTTGGGCTTGTAGGCCACGCGTTCGAAGAAGGTGCGGTTGACGACTTCATTCGCGAGTTTAATCTGCTCGGCGGGAATCAAATCGCCCTCCCAGAACTCGAACGTCCAGCGGCGGACGGGCGTCTGGTAAGCGAGCGTCCCCATGATGAAGCGGCGATTATCTTTGAGATAGTTGTTCTCGAAAAACTCGCGCCCGCGCTCCAGAGAAAGATACGTGCCGTTGACGAAATCTTTATGGAAGCGATAGCGCGTCGAGTTGACGTAGTAAATTTTGTTCTTGTCGCGGCGGTCAATGACGAAGATGACGTGCGGCAGCGCGTAGGGCGTGTCGTGATAGACGCGCGCCAGCGAGTCGAACTCGGCGCGCGTCGCGATCTTCGGGAGCGAGCGCGTCTTCGTGGAACTCTTGGCGGGCGTCGTCGTCGTCGTGCGCGCTCCGGTTTTGCCGGAAGCCGGAGCGGGGACTTGAGCGTGCGTGTGACTCGCGCCCGCGAGCGACAGCCAGAGCGCGGCGCAAGCAGTCAGACTGCGCCGCTTGAGAAGCATTTTGTGAAGCATCTTGAGAAGCGTTGTGAATCTCATCCGCCCGTTCCTTCCCGCAACAACTGCGCGCCTTCGCGTTGCAGTAATTCTAACAGATTATCCACGTGGCGTTGTTCCGTCAAAAAGCTGTTGATGTTGACGCGCAGGGCGCGACGCCCTTTGAGGACGGTCGTGGAAATCCATGCCTCGCCGCTGCGCTCGATGCGCTGCTGCAAGGCGCGCTGCCATTGATCCTGTCCCGCGCCGTTCTTATCACGCAACTCCGGCGGCACGAAACGCAGGCAACAGACGGCGGTCTCCACTTCCCCGACGCGCTCGAACATCCACGACTCGTCAACGCGCGCGGCGAAATAGCGCGTCAGTTCAATCTGCCGCTCGACGATCTCACCGTAGCCGCCGACGCCGAGATGCTTGAGCGCCATCCAGAGTTTGAGCGCGTTGAAGCGGCGCGTGCCCAACTGCCCGAAGCGGAAGAAATCATACTCGACATCGCTCCCGCCGCGCTCCTCACTCAGGTATTCCGGCGTGATGTCGAAGGCGTCGCGGAGCACGCGCCTGCCGCCGCGCACGAGCAGCGCGCCGCAGGCAAACGGCACGAACATCCACTTGTGCGGGTCGAACGTCACGGAGTCGGCGCGCTCGATGCCGCGCAGAAGTTCTCTGTGTTTGGCGGAGCAGAGCAGCCCGCCGCCGTAGGCCGCGTCAACGTGAAACCAGAGCTTGTAGTGTTCGGCAATCTCCGCCAACTCGTCCAGAGGATCAACGACTCCGGTCGAGGTCGCGCCCGCAGCAGCGGCGATGCAGACGGGCGTCGCGCCCTGCGCGAGGTCGTCTTCAATGCGTCGGCGCACCACGCCGGTGCGGATGTGAAACCGCGCGTCGGTGGGAATCTTCCGCACGCTCTCGCGCCCCATGCCGAGGATGTCCACGCTTTTCTCGAACGAGTAGTGCGACTGCTCGGACGCATAGACGACGAAGTTGCCGCCGCCACCCGACGCGCGCACCAGACCGCGCTCGCGTGCGCCCTCGACGGCGTGGTCGCGCGCACACTTCAAGCCGATGAGGTTGGCCTCCGAGCCGCCGCTCGTGAGCGTGCCGAAACTCTCGTCGCCGTAGCCGACGAGCGCGCACAGCCAGCGCAGCACGCGCGCCTCGACGACGCTCGCCGAAGACGAGTTGCGCCAGACCGCGCCGTTCTGGTTGATGGCGGAAGCGAGCGCGTCGGCCCAGACGCCGACGGCGAGCGGCGTCGGGTTAAAGAGCCCGAAATATCTCGGGCTCGGAATATTCATCGCGTGCGGCAGCACGTCGCGCGTGAAGCGTTCGAGAATCTCCTCGACGCGCGCGCCGCCCTGCGGCAACGGTTCGTCGAACAGTTTTTCGAGTTCCTCGGGTGACGCTTCGGAGCAGACGCGCGCCGTGTCGAGACCTCCGGCGTAGTTCGCGATAATCTCCGTCACGAGTCGCCCGAGTTGCTCGTGCTGCGCTTTCAACGATTCGCTCATGTGAGTTTTCGAGGTGCTTTATTCTGCCGCGTCAAGCAAACTTTCATCAAGCCACAGTCCCGTCGTAGTATGAACGAGGCGCACGATGAACGACCAGAAACTATCACCCGCCGACGAATTTGTGAACGCGCTCCGGCTCAACTCGCAGGAGTTCAGCGTGACGTTCGCCGCCAACGACCTCGCGCGGCTGCGCGCCTACTACGAACTGACGATGCGCTGGAACGCGCGCCTTCATCTGGTCGCGCCGTGCACGCCCCCGGAGTTTGCCGTCCGCCACGTGCTCGAATCGCTCGTCGCGCTTCAGTTCATTCAGGAAGACGCGCGCCTGATTGATGTCGGCTCCGGCGCGGGGTTGCCCGCGATTCCCTGCCTCGTGCAGCGCCCCGGCGCGCGCGCCACGCTCGTCGAATCCTCGACGAAGAAGACCGTCTTCCTGCGCGAAGCTTTGAGATGCGTCGGGCGACACGAACGAGCGTCGGTCGTCGCCGCGCGCTTCGAGGAGACGCACGCGCCCGCCGCCGATGTCGTCACCTGCCGCGCGCTCGACCGCTTCAAGGAGATGCTCGCAAGCCTCATCCGATGGTCGCCGCCCGCCAGCACGCTTCTCATCTTCGGCGGCCCCGCCATCCGCGACGAACTCGAACGCATCACGCCCTGGTTTCAATCCGTCCACATCCCGCAATCCGAGCAACGATTCCTTTTCGCCGTGGAACGGCGGACGATAGACGAAAGTCCGACGATGGACGATGGACGATAGACCATAGCCGGAAGCCAGACCAATTGTCTCAACTGACTTTAATCGTCTATCGTTTGTTCTCGTCGTCCAATGTCGGATGAATAACCTATCGTCCATCGTCCATCGTCTATCGTCCAATAAAGCGACGGGGTGAGATTCGCTTGATAAGCTTCTCACCCCGTCTGTTTTTCTCTGCGGCGCGCGCGTCGTCCGGTTTAGCGCACGACGTTGATGCCGATGAGTTGCTGGCCGGAGATGACGAACTCGGCGGGCGGCAATTCCTTCTCGTCAATGGGCGAAAGAACGGTCGGCGTGAAACCGCCGGAGGTGCGTTCGCTGTTGAGCGTCGCCACGACCGAGGGCGGGAGGCTCGGCATCTCGTCCGTGCCGATGACCGCGCCGGGAGTGATGCGGTAGAGCTTCACGTAGAGACGGTCGTTCTTCTTAATCTTGTTGATTGCGCCGACGAGTTGGCCGAGGTCTTGCGGGACGAAGCCTTGCGCGGCAGACGCCTGTTGGAGCGAGCCGCCGTCGCCGACGAAGATGAGCACTTGGCCGGGCGGGATGTCGCTCGGAATCTGCACGGGGATGCGCTGGACGAACTGCTTGCCGGAATCCGTGCGGACGTAGGCTTGAACTTCCAACGTTTGACCGGGCGAAATCTCCGTGCGGTCGAGCGCGATGCGGTCGAGCGTGCCGGTGCTGCGCCCGTCAATCGAAGCGATGTCGAGCGTGATGCCGCCGAGTTCGACGCCCTCGAAACCGCTCGTCAGCAGCGCGGCGACCGGCGTGGCGACCGAACCGGCAGCCATCGCCGCCGCGTTGGTGGATGAGAAGCGACGCTCAAGGCGAATCGTGTTCTGGCCTTTGACGTTGATCTGACCGCGCACGCTGACGGTCGCATCGCCGAGGCTGCGCTCGCTCGAAGCGATGGTGTTATAGACGGTCAGGTTCAAGAGAAGCGGCGTCAGGAATTGGTCGTTCGCCACTTCATACTTGTACTGCTCGGTGCGGTCGCGGCTGGTGCGGAGATTGATGGTGACGGGAATCATCTTCGGCGCGTGTTTGAGTTGGCCGTAGATGCCGGTCGAACGGTCTTGCGAAATCGCGCCGACCATCTGGCCGGGAACCGTCAGCTTGAAGGAGTTGAGCGTGCTCGGAATGACGGTGACGACCGACGCTTCGCTCATCGGCATGTCGGACGTGCCGAGTCCGAGGAACGGGTGGCCGAAGGCATAGACGCGTTCGCCGTCGCGGTAGGTGACGGTTCCGGAGGCGGCGATTGAATAGTCGCCGCGAACGAGTTGGACGCTGATGGACGTACCGGCGGCGAGCGTCTTGTCGGTGACGGGCGCGAGCGGCGTGATGGGCGACGAACTGCCGACGCCGGAGACGGGCAGCAGTCCGTTGGCTTGGAGTTGCGTGGAGAAATGCGCGAGCGTGTCCTGCGAGATGCCGCCGAAGACGAGCGGCGTGGCGATGGGCGCGAACTGCTGGCCGAGCAGTCCGACGAGCGGCGAACCCGTGGAAACGGGCGCGATGAAGGTCGTGCTCGCGGCGTTGGTCTTGGGCCACTCCATCTTCCATTCGGTCGAGGCGAGTTGCGCGAAGGAGACGCTGCGCGCCGCGCGCGGGCGGGCATTCGGCGTGCGCGCGTCGGCTGTGCCGCGCTCGAAGATGTCAATCATCTGCTTGATCGGCGTGATGCCCGCAATCGGTTCTTTCGAGAAAGGGAAACTGTAGGCGATGGCCCCGACGAGTTTGCCGTCAATATAAACTGGCGAGCCGGACATCCCGGCGAAGACGCTCGTGCGGGCGACGTTTGTGCCCGAGAGCCGCGCGATAATCACGGACTGGCGCGGCTGCGGGTAGCCGTTCAGCACGCCTAACACTTCGACCCCGAACTCCTCCGGCTCCGCGCCGCTGAAGACCGTCCGCGACGTGCCCTTCTGCCCCGCGCGCACCTCTTCGAGCGGCATCAGCGCGACGCCCGTTCGGACGCTTCCGGTCGGCGTCGCCTGTTGCGCGACGACCGGCAGACCGAGCGCGAGAGTCAGAATCAACAGGACAGCAAATCTTTTCTTCATGCGGGCTCCTCTGGAAATGAAAGAGAACTCGGTTCGAGTCATGCGGGTCACGCGGCTGAAACGTCGGCGGGCGGGCGCGACAGGAGAATATTGCGCGTCGTCCGCCTTCGACTATAACTGCCGCTTTCAATCGCGGTCAAGCACGCCGTACTGCTAACAGATGAAAGATAAACGGCCTCCCGTTGCCCCGGCGCAAGTCCAAAGTCTGAAAGTCGAAAATCTGAAGTCGGAATCGGGCCGAAAGTCTGAAAGTCCGGCGTTCAATCTCGAAAAGACGAGGCATTTGAGTTTGAACTTTTAATTCCGGACTTCGGACTTTGGACGCGTGACTTCAGATTTGATTTCGACTTTTCGCTGGCTTGCCCGCCTTTGCGCGCGCGTGATAACTTGCGCCGTCAAATGAGTTCTCAAATCGCTCCCGCACGGGTCACTTTCTCCGCGAGTATGCTTGACGCCGAAGGCTTTATTCTGGCGGGCGGCGCGTCGAGCCGGATGGGAACGGACAAGGCGCGTCTACGTCTCGGCGCGCAGACGTTCGTGGAACGCATCGCGCACGCGCTCGCGTCGGCCACGCGGCGCGTCAGCGTCGTCAGCGCGAAGCCGGACGCGAGCGAGTGGGGCTTGCCCGTCGTCGCCGATATTTACGCGGGCGCGGGCGCGCTCGGCGGCATCCACGCGGCCCTGTCCGCCTGCGCGGCGGAGTGGGCTGTGTTGGTGTCGTGCGATCTGCCGTTCGTGACGGGCGAACTGTTGACGCGGCTCGTCGCGTTCGGCGCGGCAGGCGTGCAGGAGTTCGACGCCGTCGCGCCGCTTCAAACGGACGGACGCCCGCAGCCGCTCTGCACGCTCTACCGGCGCGAGCGTTGTCTGGCGCGCGCCGGAGCGTTGCTGCAAGCGGGCGAACGCCGCCCGCGCGTGCTGCTGCGCGAAGTGCGGACGCGTTGGGTTTTGCCCGAGGAGTTGAACGATTTATCAGGCGCGGGGCTATTCTTTCTGAACGTCAACACGCCGGAAGACTACGCGCGGGCGCGCGCGCTCGCAGCAAACGAAGCGACGGAGGCAGGATAAAAGAGGCTTGCTTGCGGAGAGATACTTGCAAAAATCAGGAGGGACGATTGTGCGTTCGCAGAACTGGCGCGGGGCGAAAATGAGGTCTCCGCGCTTTTCATTTCCCCGCGCATGGTTCATCATTCAAGATAGCCCCCGTGCATGATATGTCACCTCGACGAAGACCCGGAAGAAGAATCGTTAAGGCTCTCCTGCCCATCGCGCTGCTGCTCGCTTTAGCCTGCGCGGGCCTCGGCGGGTGGGCCGTCTATACCGCGATGCACCCGCAGCCGCGCCCGCATCTCGTCACCCCCGATAAATTCGAGTTGCTCAGTCATCGCGGTTTGAAGGTGACGGAGGAGACGTGGCGCAATCGAGACGGCACGGACGCGCGCGGCTGGCTGCTGCGCGGCGACGAGGGCGCGCCCGCCGTCATCCTCCTGCATCGCTACGGCGCAGACCGCTCATACCTGCTCAATCTCGGCGTCAAGCTCAACGAAGCAACCAACTTCACGATTCTCTGGCCCGACCTGCGCGGGCACGGCGAACGCCCGCCCGTCGCCCGGACTTCGCTCGGCGCGCACGAAGCCGACGACGTGCTCGCGGCGCAGGAGTATCTGCGCGCGCTCAAGACCGGACAGGGGCGACCGCTCGTCGCCGAACGAACCGGACTCTACGGCGTCGAGTTGGGGGCTTATGCCGCGCTCGTCGCCGCTTCGCGCGAGCCGCACGCACGCGCGCTCGTCCTCGATTCCGTCCCCGCCGACCCCGACGAACTGCTGCGCGCAACCATTCAAAGCAACACAGGTTTCAATAACAGTCTGATCCAATTTCTCGCGCGCATCGCCGCGCGTCTCTACCTGCTCGGCGACTACCGCAACATCGAGACGTGTACGGCTGCGGCCACGACCGCCGACCGCCACGTCCTTCTGCTCGCGGGCAACGACGCCGAACACTTCCGCGCCTCCACCTCCGCGCTCGCGCGCTGCTTCCCCTCCCAATCCCAAGTCGAACTGCAAGACAATCTCCCGCTCACGGGCTTCATGCTCGCCTCCGCCCCCGGCGAACAGGGCGAAGCCTACGACCGCCGCGTCATAGACTTCTTCGACCGCACGCTCCGTTAGAAAAGATTCAAGGGGAAAGAGAAAAGGTTAAAGGGCGAAGGGGTCAAAGCAAGATGCTTTTTTCCTTTTCCTTTTCCTTTCCCCCTTTAACCTTTCCCCTTTTACCCTTAAAGATTTTTCTTTCTTATCTGACGCGGACGAAGACGATGGCGACCGCGCCGTTGTCGGCGACGGGTCGGGCTTCGAGGGGCGGGTACTCGGTCAACTGCCAGACGTATTCGACGGGGACGAGGACGAGCGCCGTGCCGCCCCTGCGTTCGGCTGCGGCCTGAACCGTGGTCGGGCCTTCGAGTTTGACGGGTTCGCCGCGCTCGTCGTAGTCGAGGCGGCCCGCCGCGTAGAACTCCGCCGTGCGCTGGACGGTGTGGAGTTGGAGGACGTGCGTTGATGAGTAGCCGCGCTCGCGCGCGCGTTCCAGCAAGCCCCGCACCGACTCGCGCTCTGCCGTGCCGTCCAGACCGCAGGCGGAAATCAGAGCGACGACGGCGAGCGACGCGCAGACCGTCGCCGCGACACAGAGCGTCCGTTTGTGCGTCTGCAAGAGCGCGAGCGCGCCCGTTAAAAGGATTGGCAGCGCGACGACGAGCGCGCAGACCGGCGTTGCGAGTCCGGCCCTGACGGCGTAAATGATGCCGCCGACGGCGAGCAGAATGAGCGCGCCCGTCAGGCGCATCGCACGCAAGTTTCCCTCGCCGCGCACGTATCGCGCCAGCCGCTCGCCCGCGAGCAACGCCCCGCCCGCGAGCGCGGGCAGGATGTAGCCGGGCAGTTTCGACCCCGACGCGGAGAAGAACAGGACGGGCACGAGCAACCATGCCAGAGCGAAGACGCGCAGCTTGCTCGCCGCGTCGTCGGCGTGCCCGCTCGTCGTCGCCGCGCTGCCGATTCCCGCCGCGAGAAAGACCGTCCACGGCAGCGACAGCAGAGCCAGAATCGGAATGTAAAAATAGAATGGCTGCGGGTGGTGATACTTGTCCGAGAGATAACGCGCGAAGTGATGCTGCACGAAAAACTGTTCGACGAACGTCCAGCCGTGACGCGCGATGACGGGCGCGTACCACAGGGCGGCGACGGCGACGGATAAAGGCAAGCCCCACCATAAACCGAGCCGGAACAGGTCGCGCCAGCGGCGTCGCAAGAGCAGATATGAACCGGCGACGCCGAACGGAATGACGACGCCGACCAGTCCTTTGGCGAGCAGCGATAAACCGACGCCCACGTAGAATCCGGCGAGCAGCCAACGTCTCTTGCGTTCGTCGCGTCGGAGTTCGGAGACGAAGAAGGACGCGAGCGCGAGCGTCACGGTCAAGGTCAGGAGGATGTCGAAACTCGCGCCGCGCGAGAAGACGAGCAGGCCCGCCATCGTCGCCGCCGTCGCCGTCGCGACCACACCGAACCAGCGCATCTGCGCGCCCGTCGCCGTCTCGACCGCGTTCGCCACCCAACCGACGAGCAGCAACGTCAGAAGCCCCGCGCACGCCGACCCCAGACGCGCCGACCATTCCGAGATGCCGAAGGCTTCAAAGCTCGCCATCATCATCCAGTAGAGCAGCGCGGGCTTCTCAAACCACGTCCGGCCATTGAGCGTCGGGGTTACAAAATCGCCGCGCGCGAACATCTCGCGCGCCACCTGCGCGTAGCGCGGCTCGTCCGGCCCGACGAACGGCAAGCCCCCCAAACCGCACAGATAGACGACCCCGACGGCGATCAGCAGCAGCCATCCGGCGCGCTTGGCAAGGTTTGAACGTTCCAAGTATAGTCACCCCGAAGCGGTCAACAACCGGCGTCTGGACGGGAAGAGTTCTGTCGAGCCTGACGAGTATCAACCAAGTCGGAGTTGCATTCAACCGTGCGGGCAACGCGCCGGAGTGAGGCGTTCGATGGCCCGTCGCCCGGAAGCCAAGCGGAGGGAAACTTTTGACACTACGGACAGCCGTCATCGGCGTCGGCCATCTCGGGCGACAACACGCGCGCATTCACGCCGCTCTGGCGGCGGAAGGACAGGCGCAGTTTGTCGCCGTCTGCGATATTGACGAGGCGGCGGGACGCGAGCGCGCCGCCGAGAGAGAGACCGAATGGACGCGCGACTGGCGCACGCTCGTCGGTCGCGTTGACGCCGTGAGCCTCGCCGTCCCGACCGAAGCGCACAGCGAGATTGCCTGCGCGCTGCTCGAAGCTGGCGTCCACGTGCTCGTCGAGAAACCGATCTCGCGCACGCTCGCCGAGGCCGACGCGATGATTGAAGCCGCCCGTCGCGGCGGAAGCCTTCTGCAAGTCGGCCATCTCGAACGCTTCAATCCGGCGCTCGTCGCGCTCCGCCCGCACGTCCGCTCGCCGCTCTATTTCGAGATACACCGCGTCGGCCAGTTCACCGCCCGCTCGCTCGACATAGACGTGGTGCTCGACGTGATGATTCACGACCTCGACATCGTGCAATGGCTCGTCGGCGACGATGTCGCGTTGACGGACGTGCGCGGCGTCGGCATTCCCGTCCTGACGAATCGCGTTGACGCGGCCAACGCGCGCCTTGAGTTTGCCTCCGGCGCGGTCGCCAACATCACCGCCTCGCGCGTCGGCACGGAGAAGATTCGCAAGATGCGTTTCTTTCAACCGCACGACTACGTCGCCGTTGACTATGCGACGCGCTTCGCCTCCATCAGCACGCTCGCGCCGCCCTCCGCGACCGGCTCTTGGCCGAGCGTGCAGATACGCCATCTGGATGTCGCCGATGTCGAGCCGCTGCGCGCCGAAATCGAGTCCTTCCTCGACGCGATACGCGAGCGCCGCCCCGTCGCCGTCAACGGCGCAGACGGACGCCGCGCCCTCTCGCTCGCCCTCCGTCTCATCGAACACATCCACCAGCACGCCGCCCGCGCCGGAGTGGACACGCGCGGTTGAGGACGCGAATCTACGATGATGAGGCGGACGAACAGCGTGGACGACGAAACGATCAAGACGATGCTGGCGGAGCGCATCGCGGCGGGCGACTTCCCTTCCGCCGTCTACGTCGTGGCGGAAAAAGGGCGCACCCGTTTATCGGGTGCGCTCGGCGACGCCGTGCGCGAACCCGTGCGCCACGCGGCGACGCTCGATACCATCTATGATTTGGCCTCGCTCACCAAGCCGCTCGTCACGGGACTGCTCTGCGCGTTGCTCTCGGAGCGCGGCGCGTTGGAGACGGAACGCGCGGTCGCGCACTATCTTCCGGAGTTTGCCGCGCGCGAAGACAAGCGCGACATCACCGTCCGCCAACTGCTGACGCACACCTCGGGACTTCCCGCGTGGCGTCCGCTCTATCTTCTGACGGGCGGCGACCGCGCGCTCGCGCTCGAAACAATCGCCGCGCAGCCGCTCGAATATGCGTCGGGCACGCGCGTCGTCTATAGCGATCTGGGTTTCATCACGCTCGGTCTGCTCGTCGAACGCATCACGCGACATTCGCTCGCAGAGTTTGCGCGTCAGGAAATCTTCGCGCCGCTCGGACTCAAGCGGACGTTCTTCAATCCCGCGCGCGCCTTGCAGATGGGCGTCGCCGCCTGTGAATCCGGGGGCAACAACTACGAGCGCGGGATGTGCGGCGACGCTGCGGGAGGCGCGGCACAAAGCTTCCAATGGCGCGAGGATTTAATCTGGGGCGAAGTCCACGACGGCAACGCGCACTTTCTCGGCGGCGCAGCCGGACACGCCGGACTCTTCTCCGACGCACGCGAAACCCTCCGCATCGCCGCGCAGTTTCTCCCCGCCGAAACGCGTCTGCTCGCCCCTGAGACGTGCGCGCTCTTTCGCACGAACATGACCGCAGGACTCGACGAGGCGCGCTCCTTCGCATGGCAACTGGCGGCAACGAAAGACTCGACCGCGAGCGCGTCGCTTTCGCCCGAGAGTTTCGGTCATCTCGGTTTCACCGGCACGAGTTGCTGGATTGACCCCGCGCACGAGCGCATCTTTATCCTGCTCACCAACCGCACACACGCCGCGCGCGCGCTCCCCTTCGTCAACATCAACAGCGTCCGCCGACGCTTCCACACGCTCGCCGTCGAGGCTCTGGAAGCAGGCGACACGGGAGACGCTCGATGACGAAAGACGGGCGCGGCGACGCGACGTGGCAGACGCCTACCGACGCCGCGTTGCCGCGCGGCGGCGACGCCGCGACGCATCCTCTTGACGTTAGCGCGGAGACGCGTCCCTCCATCGCTGGCGAGCCAACTGCGCGCCCGCGCGTCACTTTCAAGGAGGCATTGCGCTTCTGGGTGAAGTTGGGTTTCATCTCGTTCGGCGGGCCTGCGGGGCAGATTGCGATTATGCATCGTGAGTTGGTGGAGCGTCGGCGCTGGATTTCGGAAGAGAGATTCCTGCACGCGCTCAACTACTGCATGCTTTTGCCCGGCCCCGAAGCGCAGCAACTCGCCATCTACATCGGCTGGCTGATGCATCGCACATGGGGCGGCATCGTCGCCGGAGCGTTCTTCGTCATCCCTTCCATCTTCGTGCTGCTCGGCCTCTCCTACATCTACGCGGCATACGGCGACGTGCCTCTGGTGAGCGGCGCGCTCAGCGGTTTCAAGCCGGTGGTCGTCGCCATCGTCGTCGAAGCGGTCATCAAAATCGGCAAGCGCGCGCTCAAGAGTCGCGTGCACCTGCTCATCGCTCTCGCTGCCTTCGTCGCCATCTATTTTCTGCACGTCCCCTTCCCCGTCATCGTGCTCGCGGCGGGACTCGTCGGGCTGCTACTGCTGCGCGCCGGAGGACAAGCGACCGCAGATGATAAGAGGCTTGCCGAATCAAACACCGGCAGCGAACCCGCGCACCCGACCGTTATCGCCGACGACGCGCCGCCGCCCGCGCATACGCTCCCGACGCGCTGGCGTGCTCTGCGGACGCTCGCGCTCGGCGTCCTGCTCTGGTCTGCGCCCTTCGTCGCGCTCGTCGCATGGCGCGGCTTCGAGAGTCTGCACGCGCGGGAGTATCTCTTTTTCACGAAGGCCGCGCTCGTCACCTTCGGCGGCGCGTACGCGGTGCTGGCCTACGTGACGCAGGCCGTGACGGTCGCGCCCTACGAGTGGATTACGCGCGCGCAGGCGGTGGACGGTCTCGCGCTCGCGGAGACGACGCCGGGGCCGCTCATCATGGTCTTGCAGTTCGTCGGCTTCATGGCGGGCTGGAATAACGCGCAGGGAATGACGCAGGCGTCGAGCGCCGTTCTGGGCGCGCTCGTTACGACCTACACGACGTTCCTGCCGTGCTTTCTCTTCATCTTCATCGGCGCGCCCTACATCGAAGTGCTGCGCGGCAACCGGAGACTGACGGCTGCTCTCGGCGGCATCACGGCGGCGGTCGTCGGCGTGATTCTCAATCTCTCGCTCGTCTTCGGCGCGGCGGTCATCTGGCCGCAAGGCTTTTCCGCAGGCACAGACATCTTCGCCGCCCTCCTCAGCGTCGCCGCCTTCCTCGCCCTCTATCACCTCAAAGCCGACGTGCTCTGGGTCGTCCTCACCGGCGGCGCAATCGGACTCGCGCGGAGACTATTGCTCGGGTGATGTTGGTTTAAGATATATAGTGAGACCGAAAGCAGATGAACAGTCATCAACACTATGCGACGATACAATAATGACCCAACGACCTACTGTGGATGCTAAGAAAGTATTAGCATCTGCTGCATTCTTCTTTAATGAGCACAAGTTCCTCATTATCTCATTAAGTGTGATAGCAGGATTTTTCTTCTTTTTATGGAGATTTGCTTCACCTTCATGGAGTGATTTTGGATTGAATGCATTCACCGAAACAGTTGGAATTATTTTGACTGTCTTCTTAGTTGACCAAATTATAAAAAACCAAGAGCGACGCAGAATATTTCCTCTTCAAGTTGCTGCTTTCAGAGATGTTGCAAGCTTTGTAGATGGTCTTGCTGTTTTTTGGCTTAATGCATACAACAACTCCGGTCAAGGAGAATTACCGCCGCCGCCGGAGGCTCCTTCAATGCAAGAGTTCTTAACCATGACTTATTTCACCCAAATTCTAAAACGCATTAATCTCGACGCGGAGGCCCCAGTAATTCCGAAACGCACGTGGTGGGACTATTTCCCTCAACAGGAAGATTCTTTTCGTCAGTTAGGAGAAAAGATACTTGAACGACATGCTGCTGTTTTAGACCCTTATGCTTACGAACTTGTACACAGAGTTCTTGACGGATTCTTAGACCCACATGTTGGCCTAAAGATGCTTCCCGTGTTACGGCAGCTAGGAGGCTTAGGCCCTAATGAGGCTTGGGAGCAATTACCTGAAGGACATAGAAACAGATTGGGACGTTATTGGGTTATTTTTGATGAACAATTAAAGGATTTTGCAGATTTACATGCGTGGTATAGAGCGAATAAAAAGCTTTATCTAGGCCATGATTAGTCCCTGTGCTTTATGTTCAAAGCCCGACGCTCACAGGCGTTATCGGACGCGTCGCAATTATTATCCCGCCAATTTAGGAACAGAAGTTAACACATAAACGAACTGTAAATCGCTTCCCTTCTTTAGACGATGATAAGAGGTTCGATATAAGAAACGACTATCGGAAGAAGCCCATCCGTGCGTCGGTCTGTTCGTCGCGGTTGATTGCTTGATGCTTGTCGCGGCGGCTCAGGAATAGTTTGTCGAAGTGTAGTAAGATGGGCGTGCGTCCGGCGGCGCGGGCGCGGTAGGCGGCAAACAGAGGCCCATGTATGAAGCCTTCAGTTCGTTCAAAAGGCATCGCTCTCCTCCTGATTCATTCGTTAATCTTTTCGACTTTCGCGCTCGCGCAGGACGACGTGCAGCAGACGCGCCCGCGTCGCGTCGGCGTCCCCACGCCGCAGCCGGAAGCGACGCAGACGGATGAGATTTTCCGCGTCGAGAGCAGTCTCGCGGAGCTTGCGGGCGAGCCGACGATTCGCGTGGGGCTGGCGACCGACGCGCGCTCCGTGACGATTTCGAGCGCGGGCACGCTCTTGCAGACCGCCGACAGCAACGCCGCGCCGACGCCGCTCGGCGTCGCACGCGTGCGCATCGAACCGCGCAAGTATCCGACGCCGACGCTTCCGGACGAACGCGACGCCACGCTCGCCGATACCAAGTCGGCACGCGACGCGGACGCGAACGCCGCCGCGCGAAACGACGCGAGCACGCGGCGACAGACCGAACGCGCGAACTCACCTGCAAACTCGAACACGGAGCGAGGGAGAAACCCGAACGCGAGGCGGGAGACGGGCGCGGGCAGCATCCGTCTGGCGTCGCGTGCGAGCGCGGGCGCGCGCGGGGCGGTGGTGTATGCGTCGGGCACGACGCCGCTCTTGGAAGTGCGCGCGCCGCTGACGTTCGCCGCAGGCGACGAGCTACAGACGCCGCTCAAGTTTAACGAGAAAGCCTATCGCGGTCGTCTCGAAGTGTTCGCCAACACGCGCGGGACGCTGACGGTCGTCAACGTCGTCGGTCTCGAAGACTACGTGCGCGGGGTCGTGCCGAACGAGTTGTCGCCGGGCGGCTTTCCCGCCGTCGAGGCTCTGAAGGCGCAGGCCATCGCGGCGCGCACGTATGCCGTCAGCCATCGAGGTCAGTTCGCCGCCGACGGCTACGACCTTCTGCCGACGACGCGCTCGCAGGTCTACGGCGGGCGACAGACCGAACACCCTCTGACAGACCGCGCTGTCGCCGAGACGCGCGGGCGCGTCGCCACCTACCGGGGCGAAATCATTGACGCGCTCTACACTTCGACGTGCGGCGGTCGCACCGAACACGCGGAGAATATCTTCGGCGGCGCGCAGGTTCCGTACCTGCGCGGGCGCGAGTGCGGTTGGGAAGGAGCGCAGGCTCTCACGCCTCACGTCGTCAGGACTTCGCGCGAACCGCCGGCCTTCCGCGAAGGCGAACATCTTTCGAGCGCGCGCGATCTGGCTTTGCTGCGGACGCACGGCTTTCGTCTGGGCGTCGCGCCGCGCGTCACGGACGAATGGCTGGCCGCGCCGCTGGCGGTTGATGAAGCCCGCGCTCTTTTAGACGGCATCGCCGCGCTCTCGCGTCGCCCGATTCCGCTCGTCTCAAACGAAGTCGTGCGCCCGCCCGCGTTCAGCAGCGCGCTCGCCGAAGCCGCCGACGGCGAGAGTCGCGGCAACGTCCTCTTGAACAGCGCCGACATCGAATACATCCTCGCCTTCCGCGACGCAGACGAAATCCCCGCGCGACACCGCGCCGACGTTGCGCTCCTGATGCGCGAAGGACACCTCTCGCTCTACGCTGACGCGACCCTCCGCCCGCGACAACCCTTGACGCGCGCGCGTGCACTCGGAACCGTCGCGCATCTCGTCGAAGCGCGCGGTCTTTTTCGTTTACAGAAGGCGAGCGCGCGACCGTCCGCGAGCGGCGCGCTCGTTGTCCGCACGCTCGAAGGCAAGGGCGCAGACCGCACGCTCAATCTCTCGGAAGACGCATACCTGTTTCGCGCCTTCGGCGACAACCTGCACCAGATGCGCGAGGTGGCTCTGGTCGGCGGCGAGCCGGTCGTGTTTCACACGGACGCGCGCGGCGCGGTTGATTATCTCGAAGTGCGTCCCGCGCCGAACGGTGCGGCCTCCGACCGCTTTTCTCAATACACTAACTGGACGGTCGCGCTGACGCCCGCCGAAGTCGCCGGGCGACTCGCGCGTTGGACGGAGGGCATCGGCTCAATCGTCAATCTGCGCGTCGCCGCGCGCGGGTCTTCGCGTCGCGCGTTAGATTTGGAGGTGACGGGGACGAACGGCGTCGCACACGTGCGCGGCGGCAGGATTCGTTCCGCGCTCGGTCTGCGCGAGCAACTCTTCGTCATCCAGCGCCGCGAGGACGAGACGGGCAAACTCACGGGCTTCGTCTTAACGGGTCGCGGTTGGGGACACGGCGTCGGCATGTGTCAGGTCGGCGCATACGGCCTCGCCCGCGCCGGTTGGACTTACGACAAAATCTTGCAGGCTTACTACACCGGCATCACTTTGACGAAACTCTATTGAAGACCGCTACAGCGAAAGGGTACAACTGAAAACCCGGAAGCCGAAAAGTGAACCTCCAATTTATATTTAAGGTCGAAGGCTTATCGCTCACGCTATGAAACAGATTCACGGTTTTAAACATTATCTATTGTGAGGACTTCTGTATGGAGAAGACTGATAATGGAAAACAACAGTAAGAATAGTTCTAAGAAAACATTTTCAGAGACAATCGTTAGCCAATATACATTCGCCTATTTCGACCACCTGCATAGTGAATATGTCAGGATTGCTTCCACGATTGACGATAAAAAGAACCAGATGCTCGGAGCACGGATGGGCACGCTGATTGAGCGACGGAAAAAGGGGGAGTTGACATGGCATGATGTATATGTTTTTGACCTGGAGATGTTAGACCTTCTCTCTGATGAAGATTTGGTGCGTAAGGCCTATGACATGCGCTCCAAGTATCGCAGCATCGCCGGAGCCAGAGATTACGATGCTTACATCGCCTCAAAACCGCCTGACCTGACGACGTTGCAACTTGAAGCAATCAAAAAGCCTGAGATTCAAGAGTCGGTTGCCACCGAGGTTCTGCGC
Organism: Pyrinomonadaceae bacterium; assembly: GCA_035537095.1. Lineage (GTDB taxonomy): Bacteria > Acidobacteriota > Blastocatellia > Pyrinomonadales > Pyrinomonadaceae > DASWNP01. The sequence continues at coordinate 13,343 of DATLMV010000143.1, read as the reverse complement.
GCTGACATCAGATACTTACTCGGACAGTTCTACCTGCACTATGCGATGATGCCGTTGCGCGAGGGATTACGTGACGAACTAACTCGACTCGCCCGTAAATGGACATTTATCTTCATGGGTGTCTTTAGCTTACTCTCAATCTTGTTTCTCATCATACAGACGCAATCATCGCCGCCGCCATCTGATGCCGGAAGGCTAGCGATACTCAAGGAAGCGGTCGCGTGGCCGGTTTGGTGGGTGGTTTGCGCGGGCATTATGGGCGGCTGTGTGAGCATGTTGCAACGCATCCAGAGCACCCCGAATGAGGGCGATGCTCTCTACAATCTCGCGGCACTATCACATGGATGGAAAGGAATTTCGCTGTCGCCCCTCTATGGCGTAATCTTCGCCATGCTGCTCTATGTGCTGTTTACCGCTGGCATCTTGCAGGGAACAGTTTTCCCGGAGATAGTAACGCAGGAGGAACGTAATCAAAAACGTGAGGCAAGCCGACTAGCGTTGCAAGCAAAATCAACAACCAACTCAAATAAGCAGGAAACTTCGGCTGTCGCAGCGTCGCCACCGACATCCGCGCTTCCTGCTCCCACGCCCATGCTGTCTCCGCAGCCTGAAACGAGACTGACGGGTCTACCCTTCTCCGATACTGTCCCGCAGGACAACAAGGCTTATGCCCTACTCATTATCTGGTCTTTCATTGCTGGTTTTGCTGAACGTCTTGTTCCCGATACGCTCAACCGGCTGGTGACGAAGCACCAATCAATTCAGGGAACAAACACATGACTTGCCGTCCGGCATTTTGAAGGTTTTCTGCGTCATAACGGGTGAAAGACCGGGCGAGGAAACTATATTTTCGCCCTGATTTCTTAACCCGGTGCACGCGGTGGCCGATTCTTGTTCTAAAATGCACTCTCTCGCACCCGAAGGAGTTTCAGTTTTGCGACGCGCGTCTATCTTCTCCCGCGCACAAGTGGTCGGCGCGCTGGCTTTGCTGCTGCTGGTGTGGCTGGTTGTCATCATCCGTCTCTTCATGTCGCGCGCGTGAGTTTACCTGACACAAAAGAGCGACCCGTCGTCGCCGTCGTGGGGCCGACCGCTTCGGGAAAGAGCGAGTTGGGGATTGCGCTCGCGCTGCGCTTCGGCGGGGAGATCATCAACTGCGATTCGGTGCAGGTCTATCGTGAGATTGAGATTGCGACGGCGAAAGTCCCCCTCGCGGAACGGCGCGGCGTCGCGCACCACCTGATTGATTTCGTCCCGCCTGAAACCAACTACACCGCCGGAGAATGGGCGCGCGACGCGCTGGAAAAGATTGCAGAGATCGAGGCGCGCGGGCGCATCGCGCTGCTCGTCGGCGGTTCCGGTTTTTACCTGCGCGCGTTGCGCGAGCCGTTCTTCCGCAGCCCGCCGACGGATGAGAGGCTGCGCCGTCGCCTGACTGAATTGAGAGAACGGCGCGGCGCGGCGCACCTGCACGCGCTGCTGCGAAGGCTCGACCCGCCATCCGCCGCGCGTCTCCATGAGCGCGACTGGTCGCGCGTTCAACGCGCGCTCGAAGTGCGACTGCAAACGGGACGCGCGCTCTCCACACAACAGCCCGTGCGCCCCGCGCCGCCCGCCGTCGCCGCAAGGCTGCGCGTCTGCGCGCTCAAGCCCCCGCGCGAAGAACTCTACCGGCGCATCAACGAACGCGCCGAGGCGCATTTCCGCTCCGGTCTCGTCGAGGAGGTGCGCGCGCTGCTTGAACGGGGCGTGCCCGCCGCATCCAACGCGCTCGGCGCGCACGCATATCGTCGCGTCGTCGAATACCTGCGCGGCGAGCGGACGCTGGCGAGCGCGGTCGAACAGAGCAAGCTCGACGTGCGCCACTACGCCAAACGTCAACTCACATGGTTTCGACGTGAAACGGGCACGCAATGGTTCGAGGGCTTCGGCGACCAAACGCACGTCCGGGAGCAGGTCATCGAATACCTTCAAGAGGTGACGGGTGACAAGTGATGAGTGACGGGGCGGAGAAGAAGTCCACAGTCTGAAAATCCGGCTTCCGAAGTCAAAAACAGGTCTGAAAGTCAAAAGTCCGATGTCGAAAGTCAAAAGCATTGTCTTCCGGCTGCCGGACTTCTCCGTGCTTTGGCTTGTCTCTGTCTCGCTCGGTGGTGTAATCTGGCAGCACTTCTAGTTTTCCTTCGACAAAGGGTACGGGTCACGGTCGTGGATACGAAATCTTCTCCTCAAAACATTCAGGATGCGTTTCTCAACACGGCGCGGCGCGAGAGAAACACGGTCACGATTTATCTGACCAACGGCGCGAAGCTGTCGGGACGTATCAAGAGTTTCGACAAGTTCTCCGTGCTGCTCGAATCCGGCTCGCAGGAACAACTGATCTTCAAGCACGCCATCTCCACCATCATCCATGCGCGGCGTCCGTCTGGCGACCTGCGCCCGCCCCCGCATCACCCGGAATCGCCCGCGCCAGAACCGCCCGACGGCTTCGGACAGTCCGAAGGCTGAAGCATCCCATCCATCCAGAGACCCAACGGAGACTCCGACATTTGGCCGCCGCATTCATCACCTTTGAAGGCATTGACGGGAGCGGAAAATCCACACAACTGCGTATGCTCGCCAGCGAACTGCGCCTGCGCGGCAACGAAGTGGTCTCGACGCGCGAACCCGGCGGCACTCCGCTCGGCACGCGCCTGCGCGCCGCGCTGCTCGACTCGCAGGAACAGATTGACCCGCTCGCCGAACTCCTGCTCTACGCCGCCGACCGCGCGCAGCACGTCCGCGCGCTCGTGCGTCCCGCGCTTGAGATGGGCCACATCGTTCTCTCCGACCGTTATGCGGATGCCACCGTCGCCTATCAGGGCGCGGGGCGCGGTTTTCCTCCCGCGCTCGTGCAAGAGGTGGTCGAACTCGCAACCGGCGGTCTCAAACCTGACCTGACCCTCATCTTCGACCTGACCGCGCAGGAGAGCACCGACCGCGCCAAACGACGCGAGCGAAAAGGACAGGAACGCGACCGTCTGGATTCGGAAGACCTCTCCTTTCACGCGCGCGTCCGCGATGCTTATCTACAGATTGCCGCCGCCGAACCGGCGCGCGTCCGCGTCATTGACGGGAGCGGCTCGGTCGCCGAAACGCATCAAGAGGTGATGAAGATCGTCGTGCCCTTTTTGGAGTCGAAAGGAATCCCGAAGACGCAGGTCTGAAAGTTCAACGTCTTAAGTCGAAAGCCCGACGCCTGAAGTTTAAGCTCTCTTGTGACTTCGGATTTTCGGCTCTTGAGTGATCTATGTTTTCCCGACTGGTCGGAAATCAACGCGCGCAGGAGGCTTTGCGCCGGATGCTCGCCAACGGTCGCGTGCCCGGCGCGTTGTTGTTCGCGGGCGCGGACGGCGTCGGCAAAAAACTGTTCGCCCTCGAACTGGCGAAGGCGCTCAACTGCCGTTCGCCCGTCGGCGTCGAAGCGTGCGGACATTGCCCCGTGTGCGAACGCATCGGAAAGTTCGCGTATCCGGCGGCTGATGTTAGGGACGCATACGAAAAAGTTATCTGGAGCGACTTCGGCGACGTAGGGTTGTTGCTTCCGCGAAATCGCTTGATTGTCGTTCATGCTGTCCGCGACCTCGAACGCGAGTCGAACTTTCGTCCGTTCGAGGGACGCGCGCGGGTTTTCATCGTCGAAGAGGCCGACAGGCTGAACGAAGCGGCCTCCAACGCGCTCTTGAAGACGCTCGAAGAACCGCACCCGGCCTCGCACCTGATTCTCGTCACGTCGCGTCCCGCGAGCCTTCTCCCGACGATTCGTTCGCGCTGTCAGACGGTGCGTTTCGCTCCCGTCGCCGCCGCCGAAATCGAGCAATACCTCGTCAGGGAGCATCGCCGCTCCGGCGAAGAAGCGCGTCTCGCCGCGCTCCTTTCGCGCGGGCGCATCGCACACGCGCTCGAACTCAATCTCGACAAATACCGCTCCGAGCGCGACTCGATGCTGGAGACGCTCGAAGCCCTCGTCGCGCCCGCCGACCGGATGCGGCTCCTGCGAGCGGCTGAAGACCTGAGCGACGCGAAGCGGAAAGACGACTTCGAGCCGCGCCTCGAAATGCTGGAAACGCTCATCCACGACGTGTGGCTGCTCGCGCAGAAAGCTCCCGCCGCCGCTCTCGTCAACGAAGACGTGCGCGAGCGTCTGGCGCGTCTCGGCGAGCGCGTCGAGAGCCGCCGTCCCGCGCGCTGGCTCGCGCGCATCGCGGAGTTGCGCGCTCAACTCGCCGTCAACATCAACCGCCGTGTCGCCGCCGACGCGCTCTTGCTTTCAATGGCGGAATAAAGTCCAAAGTCGGAAAGTCGCAAGTCCAAAGTCGGAGTCATTCATTTTGGATTTTCGACTTTGGACTTTCAGACTTTGGACTTTTGACTTTTAACCGAGGTGTATATGTTGGGAAAGGTTTTAGTGGTTGACGACGATCCGGAGTTGCGCGAGTTGATTCAGGTGGCGCTGACGCGTGAGGGTTATCAGGTGGTGCACGCGCAGGATGCGTTCGAGGGTTTGGAGGTGCTGGCGCGCGAGGGCGCGGACGTGGCTCTGTTCGACGTGATGATGCCCGGCATGGACGGCCTCGAACTGCTGGCGCGCGTCCGCGAGCACGACATGGAGTTGCGCGTCATCGTGATGACGGCGATGTCCACGCCGAGCACGGTCGTCAGCGCGATGCGCGAGCAGGCGTGCGATTTTCTGGCGAAACCCTTCGATATGCAGCAACTGCTCTCCGCCGTCAAGTCGGCCTTCGCGCTCGTGCCCGAGGAGATTCACATCGAAGTTCTCTCGGCGCGTCCCGAATGGATCGAGTTGCGCGTGCCGTGTTCGCTGTCCGCGCTCGAACCGTTAGAGCGTTTGATGACGCAACTCAAGACCGACCTGCCCGCCGAAGCGCGCGACAGCGTCACCTACGCTTTCCGCGAGATGCTCCGCAACGCCATCGAGCACGGAGGCAAAAACGACCCGACGCAGAGCGTCGAAGTTGGCTACCTGCGCTCGCCGCGCCTCATCCTCTATCGCATCAAAGACCCCGGCGAGGGTTTTCAAATGGAAGCTCTCTATCACGCCGCCATCCTCAACCCCGAAAACGACCCCATCCAACACGAGCGCATCCGCGAAGAGATGGGCCTCCGGCCCGGCGGCTTCGGCATCCTCATCGCGCGCAACATGGTTGACGAGATGATCTACAACGAACGCCACAACGAAGTCGTGCTCATCAAGTATCTGGAACAAACGCAGACGACGGGCGATGGACGATAGCGGACGATAGACGATGGACGGCAGGAAAGCTTCCCTCTCATCTAACGTCTGTTGCTTAAACTAATCGCTACTGACGATGGACAGGAAGAAAGCTTCCCTCTCATCAATCGTCCATCGTCCATCGTCCGCATCAGCGCGTGTATCCGGCGGGATAGAGAATCTCGCCGTCGCGCACGTCGGAGATGATCTTGATGGCGTGGAAACCTTTGTCGGCGTGCGTCGAGAGATACGTGAGGGCGAACTGTCTGGGGAGCAGCGAGTTGATTTCGCGCAGGAAGGGATTGAAGCTGACGGGCGCGCCGAAGCCCTGAAAGAAGGCGCGCCCGCCCGTCTCGGTGGCGAGACGTTGGAGCGAGCCCTGACCGTTGCTGGCGAGCAGAGAGTTGCCGCCGCTCCCGACGCTCGGCGCGTAGATCGAATAGATAGCGACGCTGCGACGCTGCGCTTCGTTGATGGCGCGTTGGAGGTCAATGCTTTGCGTGGGCGTGGAGCTATCGAGGCCGCGCGAGGTGTCGAGGCCGTCGGAGACGAGCAGGACGGCGCGGCGTCCCGTCGGCTGCGACTCGAAACGCCGGAGGGCTTCGAGCGTCTGCACGAACGGATTGTAGGGCGCGACCGAAGACGAACTGAACGGAATCCGCAAAGAGCGCGCGGCGCGTTCGAGGTCGCCGGTGAAACGCTGCCGGACTTGGAGCGAACCGCCGCGCAGATAACCGACGAGGACGCGCGTCCCCGGCGGGAGTCGCCGGATGAAGGCGGCAAGGCCGCTGATTTCGTTGCTGACGGATGAGACGAGGTCGTCTTGAATCAAAATCATGAGCGAGAGCGGCGAGCGGACGCCGCCGCGCATCGAGAGGATTTCCTGCTCGGCTCCGTCTTCGAGGACGGTGAGATATTCGATGGACTGAATCTCGGTCTGCGGCTTCGGCTCGCGCAGTCGCAGCGTGACGGGGATGGTCACGGCGCGCACGTTGCTCCGGCGGTCTCTGCGGATGCTGTCGAGTTCGCGTTTCTGCGCGGGGACGACCGCCGCAGCGCACGCGAGCGCGCAGAGCAGTAGCAGCAGTAGCGTCGTCGGGGTTCTGTTCAGTCCTGCTTTCATCGCTTCTCCTAAACTTTCGTCGCTTCCGGCTCGAAGGTTTTTGATTATAGCTTGTCGCGGGCCGCCGGGCGATATTTTGCGCGTTGCTTTGCTCGAATCCATGTCCGTGTTAGGGTAAAGTGCGAGTCGTTGGCGAACCTGTTGAATGTTCAGAAGGGCGAGACTCCCGCGCGGGTTGCCTTGCTCTCCCAACTCTGCTGCGAGCCGGATGGGGCCGAAAGTTTTATGGACGCAACCGAGAAATCAATCCGACTGACGAGCGGCGAACGTCTCACGGCGGTGATGCTGCGGCGCGCACCGTGGCTCGCCTTCTTCATCATCGCGCTGCCCGCGCCGCTCTTTTTCCTCTGGCGATATTTGACGGCCACGGAAGAGATTGCCGTCTGGTTGCTGTTTGTGCTGGCGTCGCTCGGCGTCAGTTCGCTGATGGCGCTCGGGGTGGTCGTCCTGCTCGTGCTCTACCGTCGCCGCTGGGAGAAGCGGCTGCGCGAAAGGCTGGCGACCGACGGTATTACCGCCGACGAACTCGTCTGGTTCCAAAAAGACTTGACCAAAGCAGAGCGGAGCGCGCTCAAAGAGATGGAGCAGCAGAACCCTCTGCTCGCCGACGCCTACCGCGAAACGCTCGCCGCACGTCTGACAGCGTCGCACGTGCTCAACAGCGCACAGCGCGAGATGTTGACGGTCGAGCGGCGTCTGGAACAGATCAACGCTTTTCAGAGCAGCGCGCGCGCTGCGTCGCCCGCAGATGCGACCGCCAACCGCTCGGAATTGCAGGCCGCGCTCAACGCCGACCGCGCGCGTCTCGAACGCATCTCGAAAGAGGCGCGCGAGCACCAGTCGGAGGTCGAGACGCGCCTGCAAATGATCGAAGCGGCGGCGCGGCGCAAGCTCAGCGAATCCGAAACCGAACTCGCCCTCCTGCGTCTCAACATGACGCGCGAACACGAACCCTACGCCCTCCACGCCGCGCGCGGCGAACAGAAGGCCCGCGAAGACATCGAACGCATGTTACGCGCCAGCGAAGCAAAAGATAAGAGTAAATAGTGAATCGTAAATCGTGAATAGATAGTGTGCTCAGCGCAGTTATCTATTCACGATTTACTTGTAAAAGGCAAAAGTAGAAGGCAGAATCGCATTGTCTGTCTTCACTTTTGCCTTTTACCTTTTCACTTTTTCCTTAACCTTTGAGGTTCGTGAGGCGATAGACGCCTTCGGCGAGGCGTTCGGCGTAGCCTTCTTTGACGAGGGCGCGGTTGCCGAGACCGGCGTCGGGGCGGGAGAGGCCGGTGACTTTCGAGAGTTCGCCGCGCAAAGTCTGTCCCGCCGCGTCGAGGAAGGCGCGGGCCACTTCGCGGAGCGCGGTTTCGCGTTTCACTTTCGCGCGTAGTTGTTCGGCGAAGCGGGCCTCCGGCAGCGTCCAGATGTACGTAAACCACGGCTCGTAAAGGACTTCGGCGGGCACGACCTTCATCGTGCGCTGCAATTCGTCGAGCGCGCGGGTGAAGCGTGCGCGGTCTTCGATGCCCGATTCCTTACGCAGGTCTGCGCTCGCCATCTCCCACTCGCGGCGCAGAACCTTGAGCACGCGGCGCGCTTCTTCAGACAAAAACTCCGGCTCCGCGCGTCGCGGCACGCCCCAGAGCGCGTTGAAGTGCGGGACGAGGCGGGGCGCGACAAAGGTCGTGCGCGCACGCGTCAGCTTGCCGTAATAGACGCGCCCGCGCCGCATCAGTTCGTCCTTGATAATCCACGTCAGGCTGCTTTCGGGGTCTTTCTGGACGTTGCGCGGCATGTGCGCGTCGCGGCGTCCGCAGACGGCGACGTAGAGCGAAGGGCCGGGCCGACGCGCGTCCGTCATCGCCGCGCAGAAGCCCACGCGCTCGATCAACTTCTCCGCCTCCGCCGCCGACTCGACGCGCGCCTCCTCCTCGCGCCGCCAAGCGCGGTCACGGTAAGCCTCGATTTCTTCCGGTAAACTCTCTGTTGTCATACATTTACTCGTAAATCGTGAATCGTAAATCGTGAATAGATGTGTGGTTAATGTAGTTGTCTGTTTATGATTGACGATTTACTTCGCAATGAGCTTCGGAAGACGCTGAAAGTACAGTTGAATCTATCACTTATGGGCGCGCGTGCCGCCGACCGTCTGTGCGCCGTCCTGACCGGACGCCTGACGGTATCTCTCCTTTTTGACCGAAATTCCCCGGTCAGGTTGACCAGCTCGCTTGTCCCGTCCATTTCGCCCAACACCCTCAAAAGTTGACATTTAGCCCGTTTTTCGCGGAAAAGTCATACTCCCGCGCGGTTTCGCGGTCGCGGTATGACTGTTGCCATAAAGCCTGTCGAGCGCGCATCAACCCCTTTTATCACGCGCCGCTCGGCCCCGCAAAAAATTGATAAAAATATTCGAGGAAAAGATGAAGACCCCCCCCCCTTTCAAGTTTACACGCTGTCTTGTGTCGCTCGGCATAATCATCTCACTCACCGCCGGAGTGCTCACCAGCAACACGAATTTCGTCGAGAACGCACAGGCCGCGACCGGCAACGTGAAGAAAAGCGACGACGTTAACCAGCGGGTACGAAACAGCCCGCCCGAAAATTTCCTCAACGTCGTCGTCCAGCCTAACGGTGCTTGGAGTGCCGGTTTGACGACCGACCTCAAGAACAAGAACGCCGTCGTCAACGCGCCCTACAAGAATTTCGCCGCCCGCGCCGTCAAGATGAAAGCGAAAGACGTGGAAGCGGTGGCGCTGCGCACGGATGTCTCCTTCATCAGCCTCAACCGCGACGTGACCCCCACCGGCCACATCACGCAGACGACCGGCGCGGACGCCGTGCGCTCGCTCGCCCCCCTCGGAAAACTGGACGGCACGGGCATCGGCATCGCCGTCATAGACTCCGGCGTTGACCCCAACCACGTTTCAGTCGCGGGCCGCATCGTCGCCAACGTTGATTTCACGGGCGAGAACATCACGGGCGACCCCTACGGCCACGGCACGCACGTCGCATCGGCGGCGGCGGGCAACGCTTCCGTCTCCGCAGGCGCATATCAGGGCATCGCCTCGAACGCCAAAATCATCAACCTGCGCGTGCTCAACAGGAACGGTCAGGGCACGACCGCCACGCTTCTCTCCGCGCTCGATTGGGTGCTCACGAACCGCACCAACACCACTTATAACATCAAGGTCGTCAACCTCAGTCTCGGCCAGTCGGCGGTCGCCTCCTACAAGGACGACCCCGTGTGTCAGGCCGTGCGCCGTCTCGTTGACAGCGGCATCGTCGTCGCCGTCGCCGCCGGAAACAACGGCAAGGACGCGAGCGGCCAGAAAGTTTACGGACAGATACACTCGCCCGGCAACGAACCCTCCGCCATCACCGTCGGCGCAACCAACACCATCGGCACGGACGCGCGCGGCGACGACGTGGTCGCCACCTTCAGTTCGCGCGGGCCCACTCGCAGTTACCAGACGGACGCCGTGGGAGTCAAACACTACGACAACCTCGTCAAACCCGACCTCGCCGCCCCCGGCAACAAAGTCATCTACGCGCAGTCGCCCAACAACCTGCTCGTCACGCAGAACCCTTCGCTCGACGCCAACGTGAGCGGCAACACCAGCAAAGAGGAGATGTATCTCAACGGCACTTCGATGGCGGCCCCGCTCGTCGCGGGCGCGGCGGCCTTGATGTTTCAGGCCAACCCGAAGCTCACGCCGAACATGATCAAAGCCATCCTCATGTACACGGCGCAGCAACTCCCGAACTTCAACCACTTCGAGCAGGGCGCGGGCCAACTCAACATCGAGGGCGCGATTCACATCGCCAAACTCGTCCGCACAGACCTCAACTGGGCAACCACCGCCACCGGCACGATGCTGCTCAACGGCGCGCTTCCCTCCCCGCAAGCTTCAGTCATCGCGCAGCAATCCTTCGAGTGGTCGCAAGGCTGCATCATGGATCAGACTTTCGTCTATGGCAGCGCGCTGATGAACTACTACCAGAAGGTTTATGCGACGGGCGTGCTCATCAGCGACGGCACGGTCGAGAGCAACGGCGTGCTGGTCATGGACTCGTCGCTCATGTCGAACGGCGTGCTCGTCAGCGATAATATTCTCGTCAGCAACGGCGTCCTCATCAACGACGGCAGCGCGTTTATGGGAACCGGCGTCCTCATCAGCGACGGCGTGCTGCTCACCGACGGCACGCTCCTCTCCGACGGCGTCCTCGTCAGCGACGGCGTCCTCGTCGCCGACACGACTCTCCAAGCCGACTTCAACTATCTGGCGCAAAGCGCGCAGGTCAATGGTGACAATACCAACTCGATGAAGGTGATTGTAGATACGAGCCGAAAGTAGGCGAAGCACGCCTGACTCGCTTTCCGGCCCGTGCGGTGCAGCCCCGACAGAAACGGCCTGCTCCTGCGACAGCACTTTCTAAAACTCGTCGAGATGAACACCATGCACACTCAAACTGCGTCCAACGAACGATGCGCGCCGCACGCCAACCCTTCGACGCGTGAGACGACACACGCCGCCAGCGAAAAGCTGAACGCCGCACACGCCGCCGAAGCTCTGGAATTTCTCGCCCGCCGACCGCTCCACACCGCTTATCTCTCCAGCCTCATCCGCGATAACGGCGTCGTCAGCCCGCTCAACCGGGGCACATTCTACGGCTGCCGCGATACACAGGGCGCGCTCGCCGGAGTGGCTTTGATCGGCCACGCCATCTTCTTCGAGGCGCACACGGAAGCGGCCCTCGAAAGCTTCGCGCGCCTCGCGCAAGAGTACGCGGCGGCACACATGCTGCTCGGCGAGCAGGAGAAGATCGAACGATTCTGGCACTACTACGCGGGCGCGGGACAGTCGCCGCGCCTGCTGGCGCGCGAGGTTCTTTTGGAACAGACGTGGCCCGTCGCCGTCTGCGAAGCGGTTCCCACGCTGCGTCAGGCGACTTTGGACGACCTCTCGCTCGTCGTGCCCGTTCATGCGCAGATGGCCTTTGAAGAGAGCGGCGTCAATCCGCTTGAGACGAACGCCGAAGGATTCCGGCAGCGTTGCGCGCGACGCATCGAACAGGGGCGCGTCTGGGTTCTGGTCGAAGACGGTCGCCTCGTCTTCAAGGCGGACGTGATCACAGACGCGCCCGACGTGATGTATCTCGAAGGCATCTACATTCAGGAAGAGATGCGCGGGCGCGGCCTCGGACTGCGCTGCCTCTCACAACTCAGCCGCAACCTGCTCGCGCGCACGCGCTCGCTCACCGTGCTGGTCAACGAACGCAATCATCCGGCCCTCAAACTCTACGCCCGCGCGGGCTTTCGCACGCGCAGCAACTACGACACCATCTTCCTGCAAAAAGATTAGAGTAGCGTTTTTAAATCACAGTTTGGCCGCGTCACCGTTTAGCCGACGCAGACGCAAAAAGCCCCGCCGTTGATGTCGGGCGGCACAACTCAATGCGAGGTTGGGTCGTGTCGTCCGTTCGTCAACGGCGGGGCGTTTGAGTGTATGGCGTTTTGTCAGGCGTTTGAAACCCTGCGCAGATGTCCCGCGCCTTTCCGGGAAAGACGCGGGACATCTGCAAACCCCTTGCTCGTTTATCTCACCCTGTTAGCTCAGCGAATGTTGTTCGGCGCACTCGCGCGCACCGTCACTTCCGTCCCCGACAGCAGTTCGAGTTCGTCGCGGCCCTGCACGTAGACGGAGCCCGCGCCCGCGCCCGCGCCGAGAACTGCGCCGATGGCCGCGCCCTTGCCGCCACCGGCAATCGCGCCGATGATTGCGCCGACCGCCGTTCCGATGGCCGCGCGCTGGGCAGTCGTGTTGCCACGGCTCTCGTTATCCTGCACGCTGCCTTCGTTATCCACGCGCACCGTTTCACCGTTCGCCGTCCGCACGCTGTCAATGAAACCGGCGAACCTGTAGGTCTGGCCGTTGCGCAGGCGGATGGTGTCGAAATTGAGCGCCATGCCGGAGCGGCCTGTGATGCGTCCGCCGCGTTCGACGCCGCGCACCGTGCCGTCAATGATCGCGCCCTCGTATTGCACGGGCGAGCGCACGGTCATCGTGAAGCGGTCGCCGTCCTTCGAGTCGCGTGTGGTCAGGTTGTTGTCGAGCGTGGCGACGAGCGTTTCGCCGTCGCGGATGATGAACTCGCCGCTCGCCGTCGTGTTCGACGGATAACCGAGTGAGCCGCCGCCGCCCACGCTGTTCCATTGCGCTATGTCGGCGACGCGGTCGTACGTGTTCTGCACGACGACGGGTTGCGTCAAACGTTCGGAGTAGATGCGGCGCGTCACGGTGAGCGTGCGACCGTTGTCGTCGGGGTCGAAGGTGACGCTGAAATCGTTCTCCCTGTAGCCTTGCGAACTGACGGTCAAAGCATCACCGGCCAAACTCGCCGCGACGCGCGCGACGACGCCGTTCGGCAGCGTCTCCGTGCGCTCGCGCCCGTCCGCCTCGAAGGTGGTTTGCGGGGCGCGCGACGAAGCGATGGTGACGTTCGAGCCGCGACGCTCGATGGCGAGCATGTCGGGCGATTCGAGACGGGCGACCAGAGCATCATAGACGCGCTGGCGTTCGTTATAGGGCAGCCCGCGCGTGGCGTTCTGCGCGATGGTGCGCGCATTGTCGCTGCGCGCAGGGTCGAGGCGGAACGTGCCGGTCAGGCGCGCATCCATGCCATAGGCCGTGCCCAGACCGCCGCCGACGGGCGGAATGCCGCCGCGAGTGTTCTGCCAGTCCCAAGAGACGTTGTAAGCATTGGCGAGCGCGTCGAGGTCTGTGCGAACGGTCGCCCAATCATTTTGCACGCGCGGCGTCAGAGCGTTGCGCGAGAGGAAGTTGTTGATGCGCGCGCCCTGATCGAGCACTCGCTGCACGTCGGCAGCGGCGGCATTCCGCGAGTTGAAGTTGGCTCGCAACTGGTCGGTCGCGGTCTCGAACTCGC
>DATLMV010000142.1:0-31183 GCA_035537095.1 Pyrinomonadaceae bacterium | reverse complement strand
TCTGCTAGGCTGGAAGATTCTGCTAGGCTAGCAAATCAGGGTACGCATGCCTCACATTTTGCTAGGCTAGCAAATTCTGCCAGCCTAGCAGATTCTGCCACCCAGATAGCCCGTCCGCAGCCGGATTTGAACGCCAGCCTGCCCGAAGTCAAAGGCTACCTGCGACTCCATTATCAACTAATTGACCACCTGCTTCCGCAGCTTCAACCCGCCGAGGCAATCGTCTATCTGCAACTCTACAGGCTCAGTTGGGGCTTCCGTAACTCCAGTTGTCTCATCAGTTATGCGGGAATCGCGGCGCGTTGCGGAATCAGTTCGCGCGCGGCGCAGGACGTGACGGCGCGCCTCGTTGAGAAGGGACTGATCGAGCGTTTGAAGATCGTGACGGGCGCGGGCAAGGCGCAGGGAATCGAGTGGAGGGTAGCAATTTCTGCCAGCCTAGCAGAATTTGCCAGGCTAGAAAAATCTGCTACCAATAAAGAAAAAGATTTAAAAGAAATTAATAAAAAGGGGAGCGAGCTCGCGCTCGACATCAAAAGCTGTCCGGATTGTCGCGGCACGGGTTTCTGGTATCCGTCGGGCATCGAACAGGGCGTGACGAAATGCCCGCACAGCAAACTCGTCAGTTCGGTCTGAATCCGGCGGCGAAATTCCGGCGGACGCGGCGAACGCAATTCGCTCGAAGAGTGTCAGACAATCGCATCGGGTGCTTTTGGAAGATGATTCTTTCAGTTCGGGTGAAGATGCTTTTCGCAGTTCGGGTTGTGCAAAACGTTTATGCCACGCGAAACCAAACACGAGGGTGCGACAGACTGCCGACGCAAGTTTCTGCGCTTCTTCCCGGAAGGTTTTCACGACGCGAAATACGTTGCGTGGGAGCGCGGCTACAAGTGGGAGGCGCACGAGCGTTGGGAAGCGACGCTCGACCGGGAGACGTACGGCAAGCTTCTGCGCGACGGCAAGTTCGCGGAGGTCGCGGCGCGCGCCGTGAGAATCGAGTCTAAAACCAACCTGCTGTTCTCCTTCGAGAAGATGGCGCTGCGCGACGCGTCGAAGTCTCCGGCGGGCGCGCGTGCATTCGCCGAAGGACTGTTTGAGTTTATCCATGGCGAGGGAACGGCGGAGCAGAAGTTCGAGCGTTGTTGTGAGACGGTCGGCGCGCTGCCGCGTGAACACGTCTTTCTCAAACCGAACGTCACGCGCACCGCCGCGCGCGCATACGGTTTCGACTTCCGTTACCAGTCGCGCCCGTCTTGGGAGACATACGCGAACCTGTTGGAGTTCGCCGCCGTCGTGCGGCGCGACCTGCGCGACCTGCGCCCGCGCGACATGATTGATATTCAATCGTTCATCTGGGTGCAGGGTTCGAGCGAGTACGACTGATGACGTTTGAGAATCGGCGTGTGAAAAACCCGGATGCTTTTGGCGTGTGAAAAGTGATTTGAAGATTTGCGCGTGAATGATTTCGACGGACGGACGCGTTTGAGATTGCGGTCAAGGATTATTTTCGGGGCATGATGAAAGACAAAGGGATGGACAGCAGTTTGCAGATTAGGCGCGCGCTCAGGCGTGCTTTAGTCATGTTGGCATTGCTGGCGTCGGTTGGTTTCGGCGCGGGCGATGTCGCGGCGTCGCAGCCGTGGTCGGCGAAGCTGGATAGCCGCGTCGGTTTTTATCAGGCGACGGAGTTGGGCGTTGTCGTGGTGGGGACGGAGAAGTCGCTCTACGGGATTGACGCGGAGTCGGGCGCGGTCATCTGGCGGCGCAAGAACGCGCGGCTGGACGAGACGGACGTGGCGGCTGTGCCGGGGACGGACATCCTGCTGCTGAGTTTGGAGAGCGGCGACAGGTCACGTCTGGAAGCGGTTGATTTGCTGACGGGCGATGCGCTCTGGCGGAGCGAGAAGGTGCGCGGCGCGGTGATGCAGATGGCTTTAGACCAGCGCGCGAACCTGCTCGCCGTCGTGCTCGTGCGCGATGCGCGTGGACGCGCGCGCGAGGGTTACAAGCGGCATCCGGTCGTGCATTTATTCGACCTCGAAGCGGGCAGGGAACTCTGGAAACGAGAGCTTGAGAGCGAGATCGAGATGATGCCCGCGCGTTGGGGCGGCGACGGCGACGTGCCCTACACGCTCGACAATTATCGCCCGCCCGCGTTTCTCGACGGGCGTCTGTATCTTTTCTACGAGGGCGTCACGTCGCTCGACATGGAGACGGGCAAGGAGCGCAGACGCGAGAAGTTTCGCGTCAACGAGGACGGGCTCGCGTTGACCGAAGCAGACCCTTTGATGGACGAGCAGCACGTCTATGTTTCGGGGCGCGGTCGCGTGCGCGCCATCTCGCGCGCGAGCGGCGAGGAGGTCTGGGAGTCGAAGGACTTGGGGCTGACGCCCGAGATGATTCTGACGCGCGATGTGCTCTACGTGCGGACGGGCGGGCAGTTCACGCGCCTTGAGGACGGTGAACGCGTCGAGCGCGGGCCGTATGGCGTGAGCGCGATTGAGTTGGCGAGCGGGAAGGTTCTCTGGCGATACAAGGGCGCGGATAAGGGCATCACGAACATCGGTCTGCCGGATGCCTCGACCGTCGTGCTGGCCGACCGCGACGACCTCATCATGCTCGACGCCGCGACGGGGAAGCGGCGTGCCAAAGCTTCGCACAAGGTCGAGCGCGCGGCCTTCATCCTGTTGAACGAGCGCGGGCAGATCGTGGTCGGAGGACAATCGGAGGTCGCGGCTTTTGACGCGGGCGACGGTCGCAACATCTGGCGCGCGAAGCACGAACCGCCCGGTCGCGGCGTGCTGCGGACGGTCGCCGCCATCGCCGCGCGCGCCGCCTCGCTCTACTTCCGCTACGGCGGCGCGGCGACCACCGTCTTTCGCGGCGCGCAACTGCTCAACACGGCGACCTCGCTCCGCTGGTCGGGACTCGCCGCGCACGCCACCGTGCCGAACCTGACGAGCCTCGCGGAGAATTACGCGCGCGATTATGTGCGCGAAAGGTTCTCGTCCTATGGCGTGCTGTCGCGCGTGCGGCAGACGCCGAACCTGCGCGTCAACGTGCGCCCGCGCGTCACGTCGGAGGTTGAAGAACGTCTGCTCGACCGGCTCGACCCCGCCGCGCAACTCGAAAAGCTGTCGCGCCATCTCTGGCGACGCAGGCGGCTTGCCTCGCTGCAAGGTCGTTGGATGTATTTCTATACCGACTTGAAGGGACAGGGCGGCGGGCGCGGGCTGCTCGGCGTCAATCTCGATACGGGAGTGTCTGAGCGCGCCGTGCGCTTGAGCAATCCCGACGAGAGGTTCATCAGCGACGAGGCCGCGAACCTGCTCTACGTCTCGCAGGACTCGCGCCTCGTCGCCTTTGCTTTGGATGCAAGTCAATAGACGCTCTTAGTCGAGCGGCGCGCGTGAGTCGGAGGAGAGGTCGCGTCGAAACGCGGGCCACGCGTCGTAGAGATAGAGCGCGAAGGGAATCCACCAGATGAGGTCGTTTGTCAGGCAGAGCAGGATTGTCGCGACGGGCCACGCGCCGCTCCAGATGAGTTGCGCCAGACCGATGGGGCCGAGCACCTTGCCGACGAACCCGACAGCCGCCAGCAGCCAACCGCGTTCCGGCCTGCGCGCCACTTCCAGATAGATGATGCCGTAGAGGCCGAATACCATTCCGATGCACGCGAAAACCTGCGGGTGATTTTGCAGAGGCAGACCCGAATACTCGAACAACCATTGCGGATTCAGCACCGAATAGATGCCCCACAGGATGTTATACGCGCCCGCCGCGCAAAAGACCGCGCGGTGAAATCTGCGACGCTTGAGCATCATCTCATTTCAACTCCACACAGCAACGCACAGAAGTTTATGTTAAGCGACTTGCCCGTCTTCAGCCCGTGTCTCTCGAATATCAATGCAGAACCGAGCGGCGCAAAAAGAGCACGAACGCTAAGAGCGGCGAGAGGAGCAGCAACTCGAAGGCGAACCACTTGATGATAGTTGTCGCCGGAAGCCTCGAAGGCAGTTCGGAGAGCCCGACCCAGCCGAGCATCAGCCTGCCGTTCGAGAAGGGCCAGAGCAGTTCCACGCCGCCGCCGTGTTTGGTCGTCGCGTAGTCGAGGAAGGCGTGAGAGGCGTAGGCCAGCCCGTAGGCGAGAGCCTCCCTGAGCCGACGTTTGCCGGAGGCGAGCGCGAGCAGCAAGCAGACGACGAGCGCGAAGATGAGCGAATGCGTCGGGCCGCGATGCCACGCGCGGGAGTGGAGCGTGAAGACGAGCAGGAAGTCTGAATCGGCGGCGTTGGCTAAGAGCGCGCCAGCGACGAGCGGGAGATAACGCCTGCGCGCGGGCGCGGGATGAAGCGCGGCGACGATGCTCGCGCCGACCAATCCATGTGCGACGGGCAAAGGCATGTCGAATCAAGTTCCTCGTGCGCGCGGCGGTCAACCCCGGTTTCGGATGCGTTCACAACGGACGGTAATATACGTGAAGGCGTCAAAGTTTGTTATGGCGGAGTTTGTGCCGGGCGGGCGCGCGTTGTTATCGAAGAAACGACGCGCGCGAGGCGTCGGATGTGGTGCAAAGTTCGCGTCTGTTCGATAATCAAAAACGTGGCGCAGATATGAGAGGGGCGCGCACGCGTTCGGCGAAGGGGCGGCGCGTGCGAAGGGGAACGCGGAAGAGAAGATGCATATTCTTTCGGTCGAGGGGGTCAGCAAAAACTACGGGCTGCGGCCTCTTTTTGAACGTGTGAGTCTCGGGCTGGATTCGCAGGATCGCGTCGGCGTGGTCGGCGTCAACGGTTCGGGCAAGAGCACTTTCCTGCGTCTCATCGCGGGCGCGGAGACGCCCGATACGGGCCGCGTCGTCTTCGCCGAGGGCGTCTCGGTCGGCTACCTGCCGCAGAACCCGCCCTTCGCCTCCGGGGAGACGGTGCTCGACGCCGTGTTCGCCGCGAGCGATGCGCGCATGAAGCTGTTGCGCGATTACGAGAGCGCGTGTCACGAGTTGGCGTCGAGGGGCGAAGACGAGCCGCGCCTGTTGCAGCGCGTGTCGGAACTGGCGCACGAGTTGGAGGCGTCGGGCGCGTGGGAGTTGGAGACGAACGCGCGGACTGTTTTAAGTAAACTCGGCATCCGCGACACCGCCGCCCGGATGGGCACGCTCTCCGGCGGCCAACGCAAGCGCGTCGCGCTCGCACACGCGCTGATACGCAACCCCGCGCTCTTGATTCTCGACGAGCCGACCAATCATCTCGACGCCGAGACTATCAGTTGGCTCGAAGCCTATCTCGAACGCTATCGCGGCGCGCTCCTGCTCGTCACGCACGACCGTTATTTCCTCGACCGCGTCACGCGCCGCATCCTCGAAATCGAGCGCGGCGGCGTGCAGACCTTCGAGGGCAACTACGCATACTATCTTGAGCGCAAAGAGGAACAGGAAATCTCCCGCGCCGCCGAAGGGCAGAAGCGCGAGATGCTGATTCGACGCGAACTCGCTTGGCTGCGTCGCGGCGCGAAGGCGCGGACGCGAAAATCAAAAGCACGCATTGACCGCGCCGAGAGTTTGATGTCGCAGCCGAAGGAGACGGCGCGCGCCGCGCTCGACATCTCGGTCAGCACGAGCCGCATCGGCAAGAAGGTTCTTGAACTGCGCGACATCTCGAAGTCGTACGACGGGCGCGCGTTGATTCAGGATTTCAACTACACGCTCAAACCGTCTGACCGCATAGGCATCATCGGCCCGAACGGCGCGGGCAAGACGACGCTTCTGGAAATCATCACGGAACGCGTCAAACCCGACACGGGTTCGCTCGCCGTCGGGCAGACCGTGCGCTTCGGTTATTACGATCAGGAGAACCGCGCGCTCGACGAGCAGCAGCGCGTGATTGATTACATCCGCGAAGTCGGCGAACAGCTTGAGACGGCTGACGGCACGTTCATCACCGCCGGACAGATGTTGGAGAAGTTTCTCTTCACGGGCGCGATGCAGTATGCGCCGGTCGGGAAGTTGTCGGGCGGCGAGCGTCGTCGTCTCTACCTGCTGCGCGTGTTGATGAGCGCGCCCAACGTTTTACTGTTGGACGAACCGACGAACGATTTAGACATCCCGACGCTCGTCACGCTTGAGAACTATCTCGACAACTTCGGCGGCGCGCTCGTCGTCGTCAGCCACGACCGCTATTTTCTCGACCGCACGGTCGAACACATCTTCCGCTTCGAGGGTGAGGGGCGCGTGCGCGAGTATCCGGGCAACTACACGGCGTTTCTCGAAGCGCGCGAAGCGGAGGAGAAAATAACCGCGCCCGTTAAGCCGCCGTCGGCGCGTGCCGCGAAAACAGAGGACGGCAACGCCGCGACCGTCAAACGCAAACTATCTTTTAAGGAACAGCGGGAGTTGGAAGAACTCGAAGCGCGCGTGGCGGCGGCGGAGCGTCGGCAGACGGAGATTGCGCGCGAGTTGACCGCCAACGCGAGCGACGCGCATCTCGTCAACCAACTCTATCAGGAGCAGGAGACGCTCGCCGCGCAACTCGCGCGCGACCTCGAACGCTGGACGGAACTGGCCGAGTTTGCGTGAGGGGCGCGCGTGTTGGAGTTGTGCAAGTTGATTCCGTTATGATGTAGCGAACGTGTGTTTTGGTCGGACGTGCCGGAGAGATTCAAGCGAGATGTTGCCCGAACAATGGAAGCAGGTTGAGGAGATTTCGCGCGCCGCGCTCGACCTTCCGCCCGACGAGCGCGAGTTGTACGTCTCCGTCGCTTGCGCGGGCAACGAGAGCCTGCGCGCACGCGTCGAAGCCCTTATCGCCCAGACCGACGAGACGCGCCCGGCCACCGACACCAACGCCGAGACAAGCAGGGACAAACCGGAAACGCCTTCCCCCATGACAGATGCCGCCACCGATTCAATGACGGGCAAACGTATCGGCTCGTATCGCATCGTGCGTGAGGTCGGGCGCGGCGGCATGGGCGCGGTCTATCTGGCCGAACGCGCCGACAGCGAGTTTCGCCGCAGCGTCGCCATCAAACTCATCAAGCGAGGAATGGACACGGATTTCATCATCCGTCGTTTCCGCAACGAGCGACAGATTCTCGCCGCGCTCGAACATTCAAACATCGCCTGCCTGCTCGACGGCGGCACGACCGAAGACGGCTTGCCCTACTTCGTCATGGAGTACATCGAGGGCCAACCGCTTTATCAATACTGCGATGCCGTCAAGCTCTCGCTGCGCGAGCGTCTGCGGCTCTTTCAGCAAATCTGCGCGGCGGTCGCCTACGCGCATCAGAAGCAGGTCATCCACCGCGACATCAAGCCCTCGAACATCCTCGTCACGCGCGACGGCACGCCTAAACTGCTCGACTTCGGCATCGCCAAACTACTCAATCCCGAACTCGCGCACGACACGCTCGTTCCGACCGAAACCGCGATGCGCCTGATGACGCCCGAATACGCCAGCCCCGAACAGGTGCAGGGCTTGACGATGACGCCCGCCAGCGACATCTACTCGCTCGGCGTGATGCTCTACGAACTCCTGACCGGACATCGCCCCTATCGCATCCGCAGCCGGATGCCCTACGAAATCGCGCGCGTCATCTGCGAGGTCAGCCCCGAACGCCCGAGCATCGCCGTGATGCGCCCGAACGACGTGCTGCCGTTCAGCTATTCCGTGAGCGGCAACGTCACGCTCGGCGCTCTCCATGAAGCGCGCGGCGCGCGTCCCGAACTGCTGCGGCGGGAGTTGACGGGAAGCCTCGATAACGTGATTCTCAAGACGCTGCAAAAAGAGACGCGCTTGCGTTATGAATCCGTCGAGCAACTGCGCGAGGAGATCGCGCGTTATCTCGACGGGCGTCCCGTGCTCGCGCCCGCATACTCTTTCACGCCCCTCAAAATCGCGCGCCCGTCGGGCTTCGAGTCCATCGCTACGGGCGAGGATACGGTCGCCGTCCTGCCGTTCAAAATCGTTCACCTGACGCCCGCCGGTTCGACCGAAGACAACTATCTGAGCATCGGTCTGGCCGACGCGCTGATCACGCGCCTGAGCGGTCTGTGCCGCTTCCCCGTGCGCCCGACGGGCAGCATCCTGCGTTACACGGCGAGCGACGCCGACCCCTTCGCCGCCGGTCACGAACTGGGCGCAAACTATGTTTTAGATGGACGCATCACGATTGCGGGCGAACGTCTCCGCGTCACCGTTCAACTGCTCGACGTGTCGCGGCGCGCGACCGTCTGGGCCGGACAGTTCGACGAGCGTCAGACCGATGTCTTGAGCATTCAAGACGCCATCTCGATGCGCGTCGCCGAAGCGATTCTGCCGCACCTGACGGGCAGCGAACGCCTGCGCCTCGCCAAACGCGCGACCGACAACGCCGAAGCCTTCGAGGCATACATGCGCGGTCGTTATCATTGGAACACCTTCACCGAGGAAGGCTTCGCCCGCGCCATCGAATTTTACGAACGCGCCGTCGCGCTCGATCCCAAATACGCGGCGGCCTATGCCGGAATCGCCGACTATTACATCTGGCTCGGTATCTACGGCGTGCGCTCCTGCGAAGAGTGTTACGAGGCCGCGCGCGTGGCCGCGAAGCGAGCCATCGAACTCGACGACACGCTCGCCGAAGCCTACACGGCGCTCGGTTTCGCCTCCCTCGCGTACGACTTCGACTGGAAGGCCGCCGAAGAACTGCACCGGCGCGCCCTCGAACTCAATCCCAACTACGCGACCGCGCATCTCTGGTATTCGCTCCTGCTCATCATGGAGGGACGCTCCGACGAAGGCATCACAGAGGCGCGTCGCGCTCTGGAAATTGACCCGCTCAATCTCTTCAGCCAGCATCATCTCGCTTGGTGCTTCTATCACGCGCGCCGCTTCGACGAGAGCATCGCGCAATTTCGCAAACTGCTGAGCGCCAGCCCGCACTACATCCTTTCGCGCTTCTCCTACAGTTGGTCGCTCAGGCAGCGCGGCTACAAGGAAGAGGCCGTCGCCGAAGCGCAGAAGGCTGTTGACATGAGCGGCGGTATCCCCTTCGTCAAGGCCGGACTCGCCTCGGCTTACGCCAGAGCCGGACGCGAAACCGAAGCCCGTTCGCTCCTGCGGCAGTTGCTTGAGCTACCCGCCGAGCGCAGCGTCTCGCCCTTTCATCTCGCGCTCGTCTATTGCAATCTCGGCGAAAACGAGCAGGCGCTCTCGCTTCTTGAGCGCGGTTTCGCCGAACGAGACGCGTGGATCGTCTGGCTCGGTGTCGAGCCGCAGTTCGACCCCCTGCGCGCCGACCCTCGTTTTCAAGACATGCTCCGCCGGACGGGAAATCCCATCCTGACGCTCAGTAGCGCGACGACCGGCGATGCGCCCGCGAGCGGCGCGGAGAACCACGCCGCGACCCAGATGCCCGCGACGATCTCCACCCCGCAGAGCGGCGGAACCATCAGCGGCTCGACCCTCGCCGAACCGCGTCGCACCCACAACGAGGAGGCGCACAAGCTCTACGTCGCCGGACGTTACTACTCGACCAAGCGAACCGCCGAAGGTTTGCGTCAGGCCATCGAAAGATTCGAGCGCGCCGTCGAACGCGACCCGCGCTTCGCGCTCGCCTACGCCGAACTCGCCGACTGTTACGCGCTTCTCAACTGGTACGTCGAGCCGCCGCCCGCCGGAGCCTTCGCGCGCGCCAAGCAGGCCGCGCTCAAGGCGGTCGAGGCGGATGACGAGTTGGCCGAAGCTCATGCGTCGCTCGGCTTCGTCAAGTTTCACTACGACCGCGATTGGGCGGGCGCGGAAGCGGAGTTTTGTCGCGCCATCGAACTCAAACGCGACAACGCCCCCGCGCATCGCTGGTACGCCTTCAGCCTCTCCGCGATGGGGCGGCACGACAAGGCCATCGCCGAAATCAAACACGCGCAGGAGATTTCGCCGCGCTCGCCCGTCATCGCCACGGCGGTCGCCAACGTTCTCTTCCTCGCGCGCCGTTTCGACGAAGCCATCGAGCAATGCCAGCGCGCTCTTGAGTTAGACCCCGGCTCCGTCGCCGCGCACGTCATCCTGCGCTGGGCTTACGAACGCAAGGGGATGCACGACGAAGCCTTCGCCGTCTATGAACAGGAGAGCGTCTTCGCGGGCGACACGCCGACCACGCGCGCCAAACGCGCACACGTTCTCGCCGCCTGCGGGCGCGCTGACGAGGCGCGCGAGATTCTGCAAGAGATTCTCGCCGAGCGCGACGAGCATTGGGTGACGGCCTACGAAATCGCCATCATCTATTCACTACTCGGCGACACGGACGCCGCGCTCGACTGGCTCGCCAAAGCCGAACAAGAGCACGCCGTCGGATTGACCTACGTGCAGGTTGACCCGCACCTCGACAACCTGCGCGGCGACCCGCGCTTCGCCGAGTTCCTGCGCCAGAGCGACATCACCGGCTGAATGCAACTAACAAAACCCCGAAATAAATTAACAGGATGAACAGAGAGCGGGAAAGGGGGAAAGGGGCAAAAGGGGGAAAGGGAGACAAGTCAAGCACGCGCTTAACTCCCGCCCTTTTCCCCTTAACCTTTCACCCTTTTCCCTTTCTTCTTATCCTGTCTATCCCTGTTTAATTCTGCTTTGCTTATCGAGGCGATTCGCTTTGAGAGCGTTCCCCTTCCGGCGATTTTTAAATGAATCAAGACAAACTCAATCAAGATATTCCCGAGCCTGCGCCGCTCGTGGAAGTGACGCGGGGCGCAATCACGGAATCACGTCATCGCGGCCACGTCGTCGCGGTTGACGGCGACGGGCAGATGATCGCGCATCTCGGCGCGCCCGAAACCGTCAGCTTTCTGCGTTCGTCGTCCAAGCCGCAACAGGCGATTCCGCTCGTCGCCTCCGGCGCAGCCGCGCGGTTCAGTCTGGACGACGCCGAGGTCGCCATCGCCTGCGGCTCACACAACGGCGAGCCGGTGCACACCGAAACCGTCCGCTCGATGCTTCGCAAAATCAAACTCGACGAGAGCGCGCTGCGCTGCGGCCCGCACGAACCCTACAGCACGAAGGCCGCCGACGAACTGCGCGCGCAGAACTCGGAGCCGACCGCGCTGCACAACAACTGCTCCGGCAAGCACGCCGGAATGCTCGCGCTCGCCCTGCATCTCGGCGCGCCCGTCGAGACGTATTTCGAGGCCGCGAGTCCCGTCCAGATTCAAATCGCGCACACGGTTTCGCTGCTGTCGGGCGTGCCCGTCGAAGACATCGCCGTCGGGATAGACGGCTGCGGCGTGCCGACCTTCGGCATGACCGTGCGCGCGATGGCCTCGATGTTCGTCCGTCTCGCCGCGCCGCTCGCAGATTGGGAGACGGAGACGCGCGACGCTTGCCGACGCATCATCGCGGCGATGACCGAGCACCCGGAGATGATTGAGGGCGAAGGGGAACTGGACACGGAGTTGATGCGACGGTTGAAAGGGCGCATCGTCTCGAAGGTGGGCGCGGAGGGCGTCTATGCGGCGGCTGTGCTGCCTTCGGCGGAGTGGCCGCGCGGTCTGGGCTTGGCCTTCAAAATCGAGGACGGCGACAAGGGCAGCCGCGCGCGTTCTCCGGTCGTCGTCGAGACGCTGCGCCAACTCGGCGTCCTGAGCGCGGCGGACGCAGATGCGCTCGCGCAGTTCTCCGGTGCGACCCTGAGGAATCGTCGCGGCGAGCGCGTCGGCGAAGTCCGCACGTCGTTCGAGTTAAGACACAGCAGCTAGTTGGAGCGATGGCGCAAGAAAGACGGGATAACTCTAAATATTGAAAGGGCGGAGCTTACCGGCCCCGCCCTTTCGCTTTCGATTACGTTTATGATTTCGTCGCGTCTGGCGTTTGAGGATTAAAACTCTTCGGCGTGCGCCGGTTCGTCGTAGAGGCGGGGCGCGGTGTGTTGTTTGAGCAGGGCGCGCAGTTTCATGCGCGCTTTGTGCAGTTGCGATTTGGATGTACCGGTGGCGCAGCCGAGCAGACGCGCTATCTCGTCGTGCTCGTAGCCCTCAACGTCGTGCAGGACGAAGACGGTGCGGTATCCGGGCGGCAGTTGTGCGATGGCTTTATCCAACGCGATTCTGTCCACGACGGGCATGTGGTTCGGGTTCTCCGTCCCGTGCACGGTCTGTTCGGGCGTCTCGCCCTCTTCGGTCGTCTTTTCGTCGCGGACGCTGCGCTTGCGAAAATGCATCAAGACCTGATTGACCGTCATCCGGTGCAGCCACGTCGAGAAAGCCGACTCGCCGCGAAAACTGCCGATTTTGCGGAAGAGTTGGATAAAGACTTCCTGCGCCAAATCTTCGGCCTCCGAGACGTTTTGCATCATGCGGAGACAGAGCGAATAGACGCGCCGGTGATGTCGTTTGTAAATCTCCTCGAACGCGACCATGTCGCCGCCCGAAGCGCGTTGCGCCAGCGCGTGGTCGGAGGATTTCGGAGACTCCTGCTCCGCCTCGCCGCCGCGCCCGACGCTCAACCAGTTGGGATATGTTTCAGTAATCGTCATCTCTTTGAAATCCGTGCAAATAAAGCCACGTCTTCTTCCGGCCCAAACCCCCTTGTTTGCTATTGACCTTTAAGACGCTAAATATTATACTTAATCCATCTTAAATATTCAAGTTAGTTAAGTAGGCTCAGAGAGGAAGACGGGTGTGACGACGGCGAGGGTTGAGGAAGTTTTGAACAGTTTCACCGAGATCATGTCTTCGTTGCTGATAGACCAGTATCAGGAGCATATCGCGGAACTGGAACTGACGCTGCCGCAGGCGCAAGTGTTGCGCGTGCTGCGGCGCGGCCCCCTGCCGACCGGACATCTCGCCGCCCAACTCAAGATTTCCGCCCCCGCCATCACGCAATTGACCGACCGTCTGAGCCTCAAAGGACTCATCGAGCGACGGGCCTCGACGAACGACCGGCGCACGGTCATCGTCGCGCTCTCGGAGCGCGGCAGCCTCCTCGTTGACCAGTTTCGCCAGCGCCGGGGAGAGATTTTCCGGGGCGCGCTCGCGCACCTGAGCCGCGAGGAACAGGGGCAGGTCGTGGAGGTTCTGGGCAAGGTCGTGTCGGCGTTGCAAAATTATGATTCTGCGACACCAAACGCCCCGAAAAGGCATCTAAACACGACGGGACGAAAACTGCGTGAGGCCGCGACGAGCCACGCGGGCAAGATGAACGAGGTTTAGGAACCGGCGCGGGCCTTCGGGAGTGGACAAAAGAGCTTTTTAAGGAGTTACTTTGTCGAAAAAAATCGGGACGGAAGAAAAACCGGCGGGAGCAGATGCCCCGTCCGGTCGTTTTGTCATCTAAACAGGGTGGGAGCCGTTCCGGCGAAGTTTGCGGGGCCGGAGGGGATAGTTTAACAAGGTTTCGGGAGTGGATTTGAGAAGGTTCGGGAATCAAAATTTCTTATCTTATTCTATGCGTTTGCACGTATATATCTTTGCGGAGCACGCCGTCAGCGACGCGCGACATGCGTCCGGCGGCTCACGAATGACGGGATAAACGCAAACGGCGCAAAAGCTGTGCGGGACTCATTTTGCGCAAAGGGAAAGTCTGAAAATGGTTGAGAAGGATATGGGCAAGGATGGACTTCGGCGGCTCGGTTTGACCGACGACGAATACATGCCTTTCGAGGGTTTGAGCGAAGAGCAGACTGAGGACGCGGTCTCGACCGACCGGATTGAGGATGTCTTGCAGAAACTCGGCGGCGCGAGCCTGACCGATACCGATTCCGAAGATTTGCTGCTTGAGGAGACCACCTCGGCGGCGGTCGCCGAAGAGGGCGAGGAAGCCTTTGACGACGAAGACGAACTCGACCTCTCCGTCGGCGTGGACGATAAGACCAGCGACCCCGTGAGGATGTACCTGCGGCAGATGGGAACCGTCCCTTTGCTGACGCGCGAGAGCGAAGTCGTCATCGCCAAGCGCATCGAGCGCGGGCAGATCAAGACCAACAAGGCGCTCACGCGTTCGCCGATTGCCATCTTCGAGATACTCAGAATCGGCGAAGAGTTGGAGCGCGGGCTGCTGAATATCCGCGATGTCGTCAACTTCTCGGAGCAGGCCGAGTTCAACGAGCAGGAGGAGCGCACGGACGAGTACTTGCGCTGGACGCTCGAAGGACTCGAACGCATCCGCGAGTTTTTCCAACGCGGTTTCAAGGAGTGGGACAAGCTGCGCGCCGAACAGCAGGTGACGCGCGGCAAGCAGTCGAAAAAGCAGGTGCGCCTGCGCCGCAAACTCGCGCGCACGCGTCTGGAAATCTCACACGAGATCAAACTGCTCAACTTGAAAGAGGCCACACGCCAGCGTCTCATCGGCGCAATCGGCAAGGTCTTCAGCGAGATTCGCGCCGCCGAGCGCGAGATCGAAAAGTATTCGGAGAAGCTCAACAACAAGCGTCTCAAGCCGGAGCAGGAGAAGGAGTTCAAACGACACATCAGCGCGGCCAAGCGTCGGCTCAAGCAGATTGAGATTGACTCGCATATCTCGGTCGTCGAGATCAAACGCTCGCATCAGTCAATCGTCATCGGCGAGGCCGAGACGGCGCAGGCCAAACGCGAACTGACGGAAGCCAACCTCCGTCTGGTCGTCTCCATCGCCAAGAAATACACGAATCGCGGCTTGCAGTTCCTCGACCTGATTCAAGAGGGCAACATCGGCTTGATGAAGGGCGTGGACAAATTCGAGTGGCGACGCGGCTACAAGTTTTCGACGTATGCAACGTGGTGGATTCGACAGGCCATCACGCGCGCGATTGCAGACCAAGCGCGGACGATTCGCATCCCCGTCCACATGATCGAGACTATCAACAAGCTCATCCGCACTTCGCGCACGCTGGTTCAAGAACTCGGGCGCGAGCCGACGAGCGAGGAGATTGCGCAGCGGCTAGAGATGCCCGTCTCGAAGGTTCGTAGCGTCTTCAAGTTGGCGCAGCAGCCGATTTCGTTGGAGACGCCCATCGGCGAGGAAGAGGATTCGCATCTCGGCGACTTCATCGAGGATAAGTCGAGGGTCAATCCGGCGGACGCCGTCGTCGCGTCGAACCTGCGCGAGATAACCGACGAGGTTCTGGCGACCCTTTCGCCGCGC
The DNA here is from genome assembly GCA_035537095.1 of Pyrinomonadaceae bacterium. Taxonomy (GTDB): domain Bacteria; phylum Acidobacteriota; class Blastocatellia; order Pyrinomonadales; family Pyrinomonadaceae; genus DASWNP01. The sequence goes on along the minus strand of DATLMV010000142.1, from coordinate 16,103 downwards.
GAAGAGAAGGTCATCAAGATGCGTTTCGGCCTGAGCAAGACGGGCGAGGAGCATACGCTCGAAGAGGTCGGGCAGAACTTCGCCGTGACGCGCGAACGCATCCGCCAGATTGAAGCGAAGGCTCTGCGAAAACTGCGACACCCGTCGCGCGCGCGCTTGTTGAAGGCGTTCATCGAGAGCGTGCAACAGTAAGCGACGCCGAAAGTTAAACGCGGTCGGGCATCGAAGCTTTTGAGAATCCGCCCGCATGAGAAAATTAGGACGGGAGAGAGAAACTATAAATTCTCTCTCCCGTTTTTGTTTTGCGGCGCATGGGCAGAGACGTTTTTCCGGTCGTCCGGCGGGGTTTCGTTCGCCTATTCGGAGTGCTCCGGCGAAATTTAACGTGCGCGCCAAAGTTCAGAATTGACAAGGCACGCCATCTCGTTATATAAGCCGTGCTGTTCGCTCGGTGCTACAGTCCTCGCAGCCAAAAAGGTAAGCGGCCCACGGCTGATTCCGCTTTTTAGTCCTCGTCCGATCTCAGGGAAGACCGCAGCGAATATCACCTGTTAGTGTCAGTTGTAACTCACTCGCGCTGGCTTCACCGCCCGCCGTCGTCGAGATGTCGCAAGATGCTCCACGCAGAGACAACCTTGAGTCAGTTTTCCTCAAACGCCGCGCGCCGTCTGCACACGCGGCATCTCATACGCCGTTCGTCTTAAATCACCAATCAGCAAATCACAGGGCAACAAGGGTTCTCCGACTCTTTTCAGTAAGGATTTGTCAGCGAAATGCAGCCGCTCTCCCACTTGAAGGCTGAGACAGACGCGCCCGTGGACTCGAAACCCGACGTGGAGACGACAGCGCACGCGTGCCGGAAAAGCGTGCTCGTCTGGAACGGGCGGAGCCGTTGCGCGCAGTTGCTCAAACGCATCATCGAGTCGTGCGCCGCCGCGCCCGTCTGGGTGCATGATTACGCCGCCGCCGGAAGCGTTGCGCTCGCAGCCGATTGCAGCGTCGCGCTGATTGCTCTGGACGAATGCCCGGCCTCCGATGCGCCCGTGCTCGACGTGATTCGCACGCTCAAACGCAGGGGCTTCCGCGTGCTCTGCTTCGCAGAACGGACGGCGGCGTGGCCGCTCGGGCAGCGTTGCCAACCGCTGCTCGCGGGCGCGCTCGGCCTCTACGACAGCGCCGCGCCGGAGTTCACGGAGAAGTTGCAGCAATCGCTCGCGCAGTTGTTGCGCGCGGCTGCCGTGAGGCTCGACGAGGAAGAACAGATAAAGTCTGAGATGCGTCGTCTCGGGGTCATCGGTGAAAGCCCCGCGATGATTTCGGTCTTCCGTTGGGTGCTGCGCGTCAGCGTCTTGAGCGACCTGCCGGTCTTGATTATCGGCGAGACGGGCACGGGCAAAGAACTGCTCGTCAACGCCATCTGCCAACTCGACGAGAAGCGCAGACAAGGCCCGCTCGTCGCGCTCAATTGCAGCGCGATTAGCCCCGCGCTCGCCGAAAGCGAACTGTTCGGGCATCGTCGCGGCGCGTTCACCGGGGCCGACCGCGACCGCAAGGGGCTGTTTCGCTCGGCGCAGGGCGGCATCCTTTTCCTCGACGAGATTGGCGACCTCGACACCACTCTGCAAGCGAAACTCTTGCGCGTGTTACAGGAAAACTGCGTGCTTGGCGTCGGCGAGGAGAGGGAAGTGCCGGTCAGCGTGCGCGTCATCGCGGCGACCAATCGCAACTTGCAGGAACTCGTCAAGAACGGAAACTTTCGCACAGACCTCTTTCATCGTCTCAACCTGCTCTCGCTCTACATCCCCCCTCTGCGCGAGCGTCCCGCCGACCTGCGCCCGCTCATCGAACACTTCCTGAAAAAATATCGCGCCCTCAGCCCGTCGGACAATCTTCAGGTGGACGCGGAATTTGTCGAGGCGTTGGCACAGGTGGAACTGCCCGGCAACGCGCGACAGTTGGAGAATCTGGTGCGCCGCGCGCTCGTCAACAAAGAGACGGATTCGCCGCTCAACCTGAGCGACCTGCCGCCCGAAGTCTGGCAGGAATTGTCGGAACAGAAACCGCAGGCGGCGTTCGCGGGCACGCGCGAGAGCATCGCAAAGGAAACGTCGTCCTCGTCGTCATCCTTCGTCGCCGGTTCCGTATCCGACCTGCAAACACACATGCTCAACCTGCTCGACCTGAACGAGTGGAACCTCTCGCAATCGCTCGAACAATGCGAGCGTCTGATGGTCGAGTCCGCGCTCCAACACACTCAGGGCAACCAGACGCAGACCGCCAAACTCCTCGGCATCACCCCGCGCAGCGTCTATAACAAACTCCGCAAGCACCACATCCATTAACCCGTTCACCTGCGATGCAAGCGCACGCCTTACGCCCGCGCCGACGGCACGAGCGGAATGCGTCTGCGCGTCGCTAGTGCCCCCGACTGCGAAACGCCGATAACGCGTTCGTGCTTAGCCGCTCACGCGTTGGAGCGTTGTCGCTTACGCGTCCGTGCTTTGTCGCGCGTGCTTCTCTGCTTCATCGCGCACGCGTTTGTGCTTCGTCGTGAACCGGCAAAAGTTTTCCGGTTTTGGCGCGCGGGCTTCCGGCAAAAGTTTTCCGGAGGAGACGTTGCGCGGTAGCGTTCGGCGTGTGTCGCCGGGTGCGGGGAGCGCGGGAATCAAGGAAAGGGAGGGCGCGGCGCGGGTGGCATGTCGGTTGCTCGTGTGGCGTCGCCGGTCAAAATAAGAACGGGGAAGTTGAAACATAATAGCTGCGTGGATTTAAGAAATCAATATGTGCGCTTCAAGATTTCCGACATCTATATCCCGGATCCGTTGATTGTGCTCTATCGCTTGCACGGCAAGGAACTGCTGCGGGGGCGGGTGGTGGATATGTCCGACAGCGGGACGACCGAAGAAGCCTACGCGGTTGTCGAAGTGGATGGGATGGAACAACGGATGATCGTCCCCGTGGATAGAATCCTCACAGGCGAGTGATTCAAACCGACCGCTCTACGAGTTCAGCCCCTTTGCGATTCAGCAGACCACGCAGGCGGCACGCGCCTTCTCGCTCCCGCCCCGTTTGTGCAGAGAGATGCCCGACATCCTGACGCTTAAAGCTTCGCTGGCCGGACAGATCATCGAGGACGTGAGCTTTGAAGGGCTCAACCCTTCGCAGTACGCGGTGGCGCTCGCGGGTTCGCGCCGCGAGCCGCGCTACAAGGACGGCGGGTTCTTCGTTTTCAACGATCTATTGCCCGGAGACTACAAGTTGCAGATTTTCGGCGAGCGATACCAGCGGCAGGAGTTCAACGTCACATTGCCCTTCGCTCCGGTCGTGCTTGAGCAGCCCGGTGATAATGAACTGGCGGTCGTCGTCAAAAACACGAGCACGCAGGGCGGCGTCAATAAAATCAACTTCAACGAGGCCGTCAGTCTTCGACAGGGTATCCGCAAAGGCTCGACCGTCATCGGCCCCGCCGGTTTCAACACCAAACTGGCCGCGTCGCTCGACGCGGGCAAGGTCAAATCCGCGAACCTCTTGACAGTCGCCGGACTGGCGAACGGCTCGATTGTCAGAATCATCCGCAACAAATCCATCCGCCTCCGCTTCGACCCCTATCATCCCGCCCCGCCCGAGATCACGAGCGTCGTCGGCAAGGTCATCACCGCCGGACAGCAGGCGCGCGCGCTGGCCGGAGCGAAGGCGCGCATCACGCAGGTCAACGCGGCGAACGTCGCGCTGGAAACGGTCGCGGGCGTCAAACTGGCGACGGTCGGCACGGGCAACAATAAAATCATCCTCGGAACCGAGCGCGACCTGATGACCTTCGTCAATCAGAACGGCGACTACTGTCTCTATTTCAACCGCGCAGATATTCTCAGCGTCACGGTCGAAACCAGTCTCAACGGATTTCAGACCGCGACGCAGACGAAAAACCTCATCGCACGTGCCCGCAACCGTGCCGATTTCCCGCTAACCAAAGTCTGAAGGAGAGCGCCATGCCACTATTGAAGAATCTCCACTACGGGCCGATTACCCTCGAAAGGGACAACGACGTTCCGCTCACGATTGGCCCGCGTGAGACCATCAACATCTCGGAGAAGGAGTTCGACAACGAAGGAGTCCAGAGATATTTTCGTGACGGCACGATTGTGATTCTTTCGGGCGACGAGCCGCCGGAAAAGAAGCCCAACAAGCAGCAACCGCCGAATAAACCTATCCCGCTTCCCGAGTAAGCCCGAAACCACTTTCAAAGTAAATGGAGGTCGTAGGTTATGCCTGAATACCTGTCGCCGGGAGTCTATGTCGAAGAACTCTCCGGCCCGAAACCCATCGAAGGAGTTGGAACCTCGACCGGAGCCTTTGTCGGCATCGCGGAGCGAGGCCCCATCAACAGCGCCCAACTCATCACCAACCTGACGCAGTTCACCGACACCTTCGGCGGCTTCCTGCCGAAAGCCCATCTCGCCTACGCCGTGCAGCACTTCTTCACCGAAGGCGGCACGCGCTGTTTCGTCGTCCGTGCTTTCAAACCGAGCGCCGCGCCGAGCGGCGGCGACCCGACGCCAGATTTAGCGCGCGTCAATATGATGGGCGGCAGCCCGCCCGCCAACGTCATGCAGGTGCGCGCGGCGAGCGTCGGCGCGTGGGGCAACAGCATCTCCGTGCGCGCCGGAAAACCGGGCTTCGACCCGAACGAGACGAATCCGGCGACGACGAAGAAGTTCAAGCTCGAAGTCTTCTACAAGAGCGACCCCGCTCCGGTCGAAGTCTTCGACGGGCTCTCGATGGCCGAGTTCGACGGCGCGACGGGCCTGCCCAATCCCAACCACGTCGAGATGCGCATCAACGGCGTCTCGAAATACATCACGGTCGTTGACGCTTCGACCAACCCCGCGCAGATTGACCCGCCGACGTTCCTCAACACCTCCACCCCGCTCACGCTCGGCACGGACGGCCTCCCCGCCGGTTCGGCCCAGAGCACCAACATGCTGCCCGCCGATCTGATCGGCAGCGTCTCCTCGGCCTCGACTCCGGCGTCGGGCCTCCACGCCTTCGATACCATCGAGGAGATCAACATCGTCGCCATCCCCGAACTGGTCAACCCGGCCTTCGCACAGGCCGACGCGCGCAGCGCCACGCTCGCGGGCTTCGGTTATTGCGAACTGCGGAAAGACTGCTTCTTCGTCGCCGACACGCCGCAGGGCATGAGCCCGCTCGGCGCGCTCGGCTACAAGCGGGGCGTTGCGCCCGACGGCACGAATCTCGGCAGCGCGTTCAACTCCAAGTACGGCGCGCTGTATTACCCGTGGATTTACGCCACCGACCCGCTCACGGGCAAACGCAAACTGCTGCCTCCTTCGGGCGCGGTCGCCGGTTCTTATTCGGCATCGGACGTGCGCGTCGGCGTGCACAAAGCGCCCGCCGGAATTGACGACGGTTATCTCAACTCCGCCGTGGATGTCGAGCGCGTCCTGACGAAGGGCGAGCACGACGTGCTGAATCCGGAAGGCGTCAACGCGATTCGCAAGTTCGCGGACGCGGGCGTCGTCATCTGGGGAGCGCGGACGGTCTCGGCGGATTCCGAATGGAAATATATCAACGTCCGCCGTCTCTTCATCTTCCTCGAATCGTCGCTCTTGAAGGGCACGCAGGGCGTCGTCTTCGAGCCGAACGACCGCAGCCTGTGGAAGCGCATCGAGCGCGATGTCGGAGCGTTTCTGCGCGTCCAATGGCGCGAGGGCAAACTGGTCGGCGACAAACCGGAGAAGGCTTTCTTCGTCAAGTGCGATGAGGAGACGAATCCGCCCGAGTCGGTTGATCTGGGCCGCGTCATCACCTTGATTGGCGTCGCTCCGTCGAAACCGGCAGAGTTCGTCATTTTCCGCATCAGGCAGACACGCTCCGGCGGCGGCGCAGAAGAGTAGCCTGAAACCACAACCGGGAAGGAGAGACGCCGAAGCGGCTCGACCGGCGGCCCGCTGCTGATTTGGCCCGCCGCCCGCCCCGCTTTGTCGCCCTCCCACAGAAGCACTCACGAGGAGAAAGCGTATGCCAAGAAGAGCGATAGACCCATTCGCAACTTTCAACTACCGCGTCGAGATTGACGGCATCACCATCGCGGGTTTCTCGGAAGTCACCGGACTCAACACGGAAACCAACGTGATTGACTACCGCGAAGGCACGGAGGAGATTCACCCGCGCAAGCTGCCGGGCCTCAACAAGTTCGGCAACATCACCTTGAAGAAGGGCATCAGCCCCGACATGCAGATGTACAACTGGCGCAAGACGGTCGTAGACGGCGACATCGAGCGTAAGAACATGTCCATCATTCTGCACAACGAGAAGCACGACGAGGTGGTGCGCTGGAACATCATCAACGCGTGGCCGAGCAAGTACACCGCGCCGGATTTGAAGGCGAGCGCCAACGAGGTCGGCATCGAGTCGGTCGAAATCGTGCATGAAGGATTGGAGAGGGCGTGATGTTGCAAACCGAGTACGAGTTCACGCTGCCCAAAGGCTACATTGACCGCGACGGCAACTTGCACCGTCAAGGGATGATGCGTTTGGCTAACGCGAAGGACGAGATCGCGCCTCTGCAAGACCCGCGCGTGCAGCGCAACAAGGCTTATCTGGTCGTCATTCTGCTCTCGCGCGTCGTCACCAAACTCGGCGAACTGACCGACGTTAACACGGGTGTCATCGAGAACCTGTTCTCCGCCGATTTAGCTCACCTGCAAGACCTCTACCGGCGCATCAACTCGAACGGCCACTCCCGCGTCAAGCTCGCCTGTCCCGAGTGCGAGAGCGAGTTCGAGGTTGACGATTCCGTGCTCAACGGAGGGCAAATCCCGGAGGGATAGTGCGCTACCCCCTGGAGCAGTTATCCCAGGAGGTAGCGTACATTGCCTATCATTTCCATTGGCCGAAAGAAGAGATCGTCGAGATGTCGCATCTTGAGCGTCACGCTTGGGTGCGGGAAATTTCGCGCATCAATCAGGAAATCAACGAGTCGGGCGAAACCGATTCGCTGCACACGTTATGAAAAACTTCCAAACACCGGGGGTCTATCTCAGGGAGATTGACGTAGCGCCCGCGCCGCTGCTGCGGATGAGCGTGACGGGCTTCGTCGGACAGGCGGAGCGCGGCCCGCTCGACTACCCGCAGCAGTTGACGAGTTGGGGACAGTTCCGCGACATCTACGGCGACTTCGTCGGCTACAGCTATCTCTCCTTCGCGGTGTTCGGGTTTTTTCTCAACGGCGGCGAGCGTTGCTACGTCGTGCGCGTCGCGCACGAGACGGCGACGCGGGCCGCTCGCTCGCTTCAACACAAGGGCGAACAGCCTGCTTTCCGTGTCGAAGCCGTCAACGCAGGACGTTGGGGCAACGGCCTCAACGTCTCGGTCGAGGAGCAGTCGTCGCGCGACCTTGTTCTGACCGAACTCGACGCCGCGCTCGGCGGCAAAGAGAAGACGGTGAAATTCAGATCGGTGGCCGGTCTCGCGGCGGGAGACGTGCTCACGCTCGTCCACCCGCGCGACCCCGTCCGCGAGAAACTGACCGTCGCCGCAGTTGACTACAAAAATCAGCTTGTCACTTTCGACGCGCCGCCGACCGCGCCCAACTTTTTCCCCTCGGGCAGCGGCGTGCTCGGCAGGGGTTTTAAATTGATCGTCCGCAATCAACCGCTCGGGCGTCTGCTGCGCGAGGAGGTCTTCGACAATCTCTCGCTCGACCCCGCGCACGAGCGTTACTTCGCGAGCGTCGTCAACGGCGAACCCGAAGAAGCGGATTACGTCCGGCGAATCCGCGCCGGAAATTCCATCCTCGTCCGCGTCGAGGATTTATCGGCAGGGACGACGGCGAGCAATTCGCGCCCCGCTCGGGTCGAGTTTCAGAAGTTGGAGGGCGGCACGGACGACCCGCGCCTGCTCGACGTGCGCTACTTTTCCGGCTATGAGAACGGCGAATATTTCCGTCATTCCCTCGCCGTGAAAACTCCCGCACAGGCGAAAGACGAACTGCCCCTGCGCGGTCTGGCAAACTTCGAGCTTGTCAGCGACATCGGCCTCGTCGCCATCCCCGACCTCATCATTCCCGACTACTTCACCCTCGCGCAGCAAGTCGCCGCCGGGAGCGACGAGGTTATCTACAGCCGGATTCCCGTCGCGTCTCTGAACGCCGAAACGCTGCCGAACTTCAACACCGGACAGCGCGAACTGCTCGCGCATTGCGCCCGGATGGGCGACCGTTTCGCGCTGCTCGATTCGCCGCGCGGCGCGGAGACGAGTCGCGGCAAAAACCGGATCGAGGAATGGCCCGAACAGTTTCATCTCTCGCCGCTCGCGAAATGGGGCGCGCTCTATTATCCGTGGATACGCGAGAAGGCGGCGGACTTCGACGGGCGCGACCTCTTCATCCCGCCGAGCGGGCACGTCGCCGGAATCTACGCGCGCACGGAGACGGCGAGCGGCATCGGGCGCGCGCCCGCCAACGAAGTGCTGCAAGGCGTCGTCGAGTTTGAGTTTTGCCTGACGGATGCGGAGCAGGCGATGTTGAATCCGCGCGGCGTCAACTGCCTGCGAAGTTTTCCCGGTCGCGGGCTGCTCGTCTGGGGCGCGCGCACCCTGAGCGCCGACCCGAACTGGCGTTACGTCAACGTCCGGCGCGTCTGTCTGGCGATCATCAAGCAGATTCTCGTCAACCTGCAATGGACTGTCTTTGAACCCAACACGCGCGCCCTCTGGGACAAGATTGTCGCCACGCTCTCGCTCTTTCTCCGCGACCTTTTCCGGCGCGGCGCGCTCGCCGGGACGAAGCCCTCGGAGGCTTTCTTCGTCAAATGCGACGCCGAGACGAACCCGCCCGAAGTGGTCGAACGCGGGCAGGTCATCACGCTCATCGGCTTCGCTCCCGCGCGCCCCGCGGAGTTTATCCTCGTGACCATCAAGCGCACCGCCGAATCGGTCACGGTACGCGAGCAAGGATAGAAGACGCGACCCGGTTGCCGTCCTTCAGGCTCGCCGGACTGGCTGACTACTCGAAGCACACACGCGAAGATGCCAAGAAGAGACATAGACCCCTACGGAAGTTATTGCTTCGTGCTGGAACTCGGCGATGTTGAAGTCGCGGGTTTCGCCGAGTGCAGCGGCTTGCAGATCGAAACCAAAGTTTTCGAGTATCAAGAGGGCGGTAACAACGCGACGAGCCTCAAGTTTCCCGAGCGCGCCACCTTCAGCAACATCACGCTCAAGCGCGGCGTCACCAATTCCACCGAACTCATAGACTGGCAGATGGATGTCGCCAACGGCACGTTCTCCATCAACCACCGGGACATGAACAACAACGTCGCCATCGTCCTGCAAGACGAACTGGGCGAGCCGGTCAAGCGTTGGAACCTGATTCGCGCCTTCCCCGTCAAATGGATCGGCCCGAGCATGAAGGCCAGCTCGGCGGAAGTCGCAATCGAAACTCTCGAACTGGCTCACGAAGGCATCCAGACTTGAGGGACGCGGAGCGAGCCTGCGTGTAACAGCGGCGCAACGAACGCAATGCTCGACGTTGAGCACAGGCGTTCCAACTTTCAATCACATAGATTTTATTTCCCGCATTCGACATGAGCGCATCATCCGTTATCGGCGACGTGACACAGACTTTGGAGGAGTTGCTCGTCGCGCAGCAACTTCCCGAGAACACGTTCGACGTGTCTTTGAAGTCGCCCGCCGACGAGAAGGTGCAGCCCTCGATGCGCCCGAAGGTCAACCTGTTTCTCTTCCGCGTCGAGGTCAACCCGTTCGCGCGCAATCAGGATTGGAGCACGCTCGGCCCCGACGCCCAACGCTATCCGCCGCTCGTCCTGAATCTCTACTACGTGCTCACGCCCTTCGCCGAAAACAAGCTCGACGAACAGCGCGTCTTCGGCGAAGCGATGCGCGTGCTGCACGACAATTCCATCATCCCGGCGGCGGCGTTGCGCGGCGGTCTGGAAAACACGGCGGAGGAATTGAAGGTGGATTTGTGCCAGTTCACGATGGAGAACCTGTCGGAAATCTGGGGCGCGCTCGACCAACCCTACAGGCTCTCCGTCTGCTACGCGATACGGATGGTTTCGATTGATTCGGTCGTCGAACGCAACGTCAAGCGCGTCACCGAAGCGCAATTCGAGTTCCTGCGCAACAAGTGAGAAGAGGATGAGAAGGCAAAAATGAAGGCAAAAGTGAAAAGGCAAAGGGCAAAAGTATCGGCGGCAACGCACGGCTGCGGTCGCCTCGTGTAAGTCTTTTCTTTTACCTTTCACCTTTTCACTTTTGGCTTCACACAAATGCTCTCCGTTAAATTCGATGGATTACTACAGGCATAGCCGTGAACATCTCTTCGACGAGATTCGCCGTCTCGACCTCGTGCTCAACCTGCACATCGAGCGGCAGCGTCTCGACCCCGCGCACGTCAACTTCGACGAGTTTCGCGGCCTCTTTATCTCCGAAGAAGAGATTGACCGTCTGCTCGAAGGCAAACGCGAGCGCGCGAAGGGCAACGCGCAGCACGAAGCCGGGATAAAAACGCTCGTCAACTCCATCGTGCAGATCGAGCAGCAGATTGCCACGCGCGCCGCCGCCTCGCTCGCGCACGGCGTCGCCCTCGCGCTGCCGCGTCTCGCCCGACTCTTTCAACTCAACGCCTTCGACGTAAACGCCTTGCTCGTCTGCGTCGTGACGGAACTCGACATCAAATACGAGAAGCTTTACGCCTACCTGCAAAACGACATCACGCGCAAGCGCCCGAGCGCGAACCTGATTCTCAACCTCTTCTGCCACACGCTCGCCGAAAAAATCGAGGCCCGCGAACGGCTGCTCGGCGCGTCGCCGCTCGTCGTCAATCGTTTGCTCAGTTACGCCGAAGCGAACAACGAACAGCCGTCGCTGCTCGCGCGTCATCTCGTCATAGACGAACGCATCCTCAATTTTATTTTGGACGTTGACGCGCCCGACGATCAACTCGCCCTCTTCACCACGCAGGTCACGCCGCAGGCGACGCCCGAACAGTTGCGCCTTCCGGCGGACGCTAAAGAAAGCCTGATTCGTTTCTTTCAAACGCAGGTCGGCGCGATGCTTCAGAACGAACGCGCGTGCGCGCGCGTCTTTCTCTACGACGGGCCTGCGGGCGTCGGCAAGAAGTTCACCGCCGAAGCCCTCTGCAAGATGGCGGGCCTCAATCTTCTCGTCGCCGACATGCCGCGACTGCTCGCGCAAGGCCCGAACATTCAGACGCTGCTCCCGCGTCTCCTGCGCGAGGCCCGCCTGCGTTCCGCCGCGCTCTTTCTCGACCACGCCGAAGCCCTGCTCGGCGAATCCGAACGCGAAGCAAACGCGCGCAATATCCTTTTCAACTCGCTCAAAGATTTCGCCGGTATCGTCTTCATCGGCAGCCGCGAGGTCTGGCAGACGAACGCCGACGACGCCTCCGCGATGTTCGTCCGCGTCCAGTTGCCGACGCCCGATTATTCGACGCGCAAACAAATCTGGGACGACTTCTTAACCGAGGCCGAACACGCTATCGCCGCCGACGTGAGCACCGACGCGCTCGCCGACAAGTTCAGCTTCACGCCCGGAAAGATTCGCGCCGCCATCACGGAAGCCGGACAGCGTGCCTCGATGCGCGACCCCGACGCCGGAGAGATTTCGGCGGAGGATTTCTATCAGGCGTGCCGCGCGCAATCGAGCCGCAAGCTCTCGACGCTCGCGCGCAAAATCACCCCGCTCTACACGTGGCGCGACATCGTGCTGCCCGCCGACAGCCTTCAACACCTGCGCGAAGTCTGCACACACATCAAGCACCGGCAGATGGTCTTCGGCGAGTGGGGCTTCAACGAAAAAATCTCGCTCGGCAAGGGCTTGAGTACCCTCTTCGTCGGCCCTTCGGGGACGGGCAAAACGATGGCCGCCGAAATCCTCGCGCGCGAACTCAATCTCGATCTCTACAAGATTGACCTCTCATCCATCGTCAGTAAATACATCGGCGAAACCGAGAAGAACCTCTCTAGGATTTTCGCGGAGGCCGAACAGAGCAACGCGATTCTCTTCTTCGACGAAGCGGACTCCATCTTCGGCAAGCGTTCGGAGGTGAAAGACGCGCACGACCGTTATGCGAACATCGAAGTCAACTACCTGCTGCAACGCATGGAAGAGTATGAAGGCATCGTGATTCTCGCCAGCAACTTTCAGAAGAACATTGACGAGGCTTTCACGCGTCGCATTCGTTTCATCATCGAGTTTCCGTTCCCCGACGCCGATTATCGTCGCCGCATCTGGAAGAAAGTTTTCCCGCGCGAAACGCCGCTCGACGACCACATTGATTTCGATTTTCTCTCGCAGAAGATGAAGCTCACCGGCGGCAACATCAAAAACATCGCGCTCAACGCCGCGTTTCTCGCCGCCGAACAGTCCGGCCACGTCGAGATGGAACACATCATCTGCGCCACCAAACGCGAGTTTCAAAAGATGGGGCGGATGTGCGTCCGCTCCGACTTCGAGCAGTATTTCGAGTTGATTGAGCAGGACGGCGCGCGCTCCTTAAGCTCGCGCGCGTCCGATTGAAAGATTGACGGAGAGACGTTTCATACGTCGCCGCGCGCACACCCCGTAACTGTTTTCGTTCCCCGTGGAAGGAGTCAATAAAAGATGAGCATGCAGATCAACGAAGCGACGCCAGCGTTCAATCTCCCGCCTGAAGAAGCGGTCGAGACTATCGAAACCGGAACGGGCTTCGCGCCGCCCGCGCACGTGAGCGAGACCGAAGACTTGCGCGAGCAGGTGGCGCAGGGGTTTATGTATTCGCACAGCCGCGAGAACGCCAACACGAGCAAGGTGCTCGAAGTCGCCGCCTTCTCCTATGCGCTCATCGAGTTGCTGACGGAGCGCGGCGTCATCACGGTCGCGGAGTTGGACGAGCGCAAGAAACAGGTCGGGCAGCGTCTCGTCGAGAAGTTCACGGAGAAGGGGATGGGCGTCGCGCTGACGAGCGAGGAACAGGACAAGTACGAATATAAAAACGAGGTCACGATTGACTGCGAGAATCGGATGCATCTCTGTCGCGGCGCGTGCTGCCGCCTGCGCTTCGCGCTCTCCGTGCAGGATTTGGAAGAGGGCAAGGTCAAGTGGGATTTGGGACACCCCTACATGATCCGCCACAACGCCGAAGGCTACTGCCATCACAACGAGCCGGACACGCATCGCTGCACCGTCTATGACAATCGCCCCATCGTCTGCCGCGCCTACGATTGCAGCAAAGACAAACGCATCTGGGCAGACTTCGCCAACAAGGTGATCAGCCCCGACTTGCAAAACCTCTTCCCGAAAGATGCGTCCGCCGCAAACGCAAACACGCTCGACGCGTCCGCCGCGACGCAGCCGGGCGCGACCACCCTCTACCAGTTGACGAGAACCCGCGCACAGGCTTAACCGATGGATTCGCCGACGCCAAAAACATTTCGCGTGCTCGACCGTGAGAGTTTATCGCGGGCCGTTCTCCGGCCCGGCGCGAATCATCTAGGGTTCGCCGCGAGCGTCTCCGGCGTGCGCGGCGGGCGCGCACGCTACGTCGCGGATTTTCCACGCCGCGCGTCACTCTTCGACGAACTCGCCGCGAAATATTCCAACGCCGACGCCGAACGCCTGCCCGACCTCTCGATGCTCTACCGCTTGCTCGGCCCCGCGCTCGCGCGCATCTATCTCAAGTGGCTCGCCGCCATTGATTTCTCGCTCTCGCACACGCAACTCACCATCCAGCAGTTCATCAATCAACCGCTCCTGCTCGCGCAGCAGTTCATCACGCACACAACCGAACCGACGCCGCGCGCGCTTCTGCAAACCTCCGATGCTCTCGTCAACCGTCATTCCACATCTCTCCGGCCCGCGCACGGCGAGCGCGTCGGATTGACGAGAGAACTCGTCGGGCGCGTGCCCTTTGAACACGCCACGCACACGCGCGAAGACTCGCAGAGACTCTTCGCGCAACTCGAACGACTCCTCCAAGACTCGACGCGCCGACTCTCGCCGCACGTCCGGCCCGAAGCGACGACGCCGCGCCGCGCGCGTGCGCAATCTCGCGCACAACAGGCTTTCGTCAGCAAACTCTTCAGCATCCTCAACGTCAACCTGCGCCTTCATTCAAACGACGCGCTCGCAAATATTTCCCAACTCGCACAGGCTCTCCCCGCGTCAACGCTGCAAACGAACTTCTGGGGAGCAATCAATCAATCCCTGCACTTGCTCGTCGCCCCGCGCCGAGACGCGCGTGACGTGCGAGGCGGCAGACGCGAACAAAGTTTCCCTCAAAGCATCACGCCTTACCTGTCAGCGCACGCGCACGCGGCCAACGTCTTACCCGCGCCGCAGGCAAACTCTCAAACGCTGTTCACGCACGCACTCGACGCGCCTCCCGACGCGCGCTCCTATCTCTTCACGCGCGCAGACGCGCACGCGTCGCAATTCGAGCATGCCGTCGCGCACCTGCACAGGCATCTGCGAACGGATACGACGCTCGCACACGCGGAGCGACCAAACGCGTTACAGCACGCGTCCGGCAGCACGCCGCAGCAGACGATTTTCACAGTCGTTCCTGTCGCGGGAAGAAGTCGAAGTGAAACATTTCAGACGGTGCGCCGCCGCGCGTCCGGCGAGACAACAGGCACGGCGACGACGCGGCGGGATGCCTCGCCCGCGCTGCGAAGCGCGTCGCGGCAGATACTTTTGCGGGTTGCGGAGGGAAGCGCGCTCGAAACGTTTCTGCTGTCGCTGGCTAATGTCCCACGGAGATTCATCCATCCGGGCCGCGTCACGTCGGGCGCGGGGCGCGTGGCATGGTCGCCTGTCGTCCTGCCGCGCGTCTTCGTCGCGCATGACAGAGCCGATGCACGCCCGCCCTTTGCAACGACGGAGACGCGCGAACCGGAAGCGCGTCTGACTTTCATCTCGAAGGAGAGCACGACGCGCGAACGCTTGCCGATGCCCTTCGTCGCGCCGCCCCGCGCGCCGGAGCCGAATGCGGGCGCGGAGTTCCTGCGTCAGGTGGCGGAGATTTCGCGGCAAGAGATTTCGCGTCGTGAAGTTGACACGCGCGCGCCGCTCACGACGGAGCAGTTCGCTCAAAAAGTTTTGGAGACGCTTGCCGTCCGTCCAGAAATCTTCGTGCGCCGGAGAAGCGTCGAGACGCCGTCGGCGGCGCGTGCGCGCGCAGCTTCGTCACAAACGGGCGCAGACGCCGTCTTCGATGCGGCGGCGGAAAGATTCGACATGTCGCCGCTGCGTGCGCAGTTCGCGCCTGCCGTAGCGGAGAGATTCGCACGCGCGCTGGCAAACTCGGGCGACGCGACGACGGGCACGGCGGCGGGCCTCTTGAGCGAGAATGTTCTGCGACGCACGCTCGACAGGATTTTTGTCACGCGTGCAGCGCGAGACGAAAGACCTGCGGGCAATGCGACGACTGAAAAGGGCGAGACGTTCACGACGCGCGGCGAGCGCACAGACCGCTTCGAGCGAGAACGCACGGGGCCGCCGACAACGGTTGCGCAACATCTGACACCGATTGCGCAGCGCCTGACGCCGGTTGAAGTGTTCAATGCCTACACGTCGGATGCGTCCGCGTCGTTCGCATCGCGTGAGCCGCTTGTTTTGTTGAAGCGGATGATTTCGCTGACGGAGCGGGAGACGCTGGCGCGGATGGGTCGGCTGTCGTCCGCCGACGTGCGCGCGAGAACGGAGGCAGAGACTACGGGCGGCGCGCGTGAGCGGTCGTTGATGCTTGAACGCACGCACGGGCGTGAGCGCGTGTTGATTCCGGTCAAGAGTTTGAGCGACGGCGCGCGGATGTCGCCGGAGGGACGGACGCCGGAGCATGAGCGCGGGTTGATGCGTTTTGTGTCCGTGCGAAGGTCAGAGCGCGGGCGGGGAGCTAACGATAGGAGTGCAAGTCCGTCGAGCGGCGGCGAATGGGGCGAGTCGTTTTTGAGTTCGTTGAGCATCTTTCGTTCGCAGAATCTTTTGCGGGAAGACGCGCGAAGCGCAGACGCGAACACGACGACCGGGTTGAGCCAGCGTATCTCGCACGCCTCGTT
>DATLMV010000141.1:0-8847 GCA_035537095.1 Pyrinomonadaceae bacterium | reverse complement strand
CGCCGGTTCACGCGAACTTCATCGTCACGGAAGGGACGGACGCGCGCGCCGCCGATGCGCTCGCACTCGCCGAAGAGATTCGCGAACGCTTCCGGCGCGAACACGGCATCGAGTTGGAGTACGAAGTCGAACTCTGGGGCGCGGACGTAAAGGAAAACGAGGAACGCGAAACGAAGAATGATGAATGAAAGAGATTGAATCAACGAATCATTGACTCATTGAATCATTGAAAAGAATCAATAAACAACTAAGCCAATGAATCAATGAGTCAATGAACAAATGAGCAAATGAATAAATGATTTCTTACGGAGAAGTAAAAAGTTGAGAGAGCAGGTCATCACACCGCGCGCGGGTCGTGCGACGGCGCGGGGGGAGAAGGGACGCGGCGCAGCAGCGGGCGGCGGCGGGGTCGTGCAGCGTCCGGCGCGTCGCGGCCAGCAGCAGCGCGGCGGCGGCGAGAGCGGCGCGAAGTCTTGGCGCGGCGCGTTGCGCTACGTGCCGCTGGTCTTCAAGTTTGCGTTGGCCGTCGGTCTCGGGCTGGCTCTTTTCTGGACTTATCGCGCGGCGGCTTCGGCTGCCTTCTTTCAGTTGAGCGCGGTGGATGTCGAGGGCGCGGCGCGCACTTCGCCGGACGAGATTAAGGCGATTGTGCGCCGCCACGTCGCGCCGACGGGCGTGTGGCGCGCAGACCTCAACGCGCTCGGCGCGGAGTTGCGGAGTCAACCGTGGGTGCGCTCCATCGTAGTTTCGCGCGTGCTGCCTTCGGGCGTGCGCGTGCGCGTGCGGGAGCGCGAGCCGCGCCTCGTCGTGCGGACTTCCGCCGGGCGTTTCGTCTGGGTGGACGACGAAGGCGTGCTGCTCGGCACGGCGCAGCCTTCCGACAAGATGCCGCCCTTCTTCATACGCGGCCTTGACGAAGCGCCGACCGACGCCGCCCGCAGCGCGAACCGCGCGCGTATCCGTCGCGCGCTCGAACTGACGAACGAGTGGGAGGCGGCGGGCGTCGCGAATCGCGTCAGCGAGGTCAATTTAGACGACCTGCGCGACGTGCGCGCGCAGCTTGCGGGGAATGATTCGCAGATTGAAGTCAGGCTCGGCAAGGACGACTTCGGCAAGCGTCTCGCGCGCGCTCTGAAAGTGCTCGACGACCTGCGCGATTCGCCGCGCGGGCCGGTCGTGCGTCTCGACGCGACGCAGGAGAAGCGCGTCATCGTCGGTTTCAGTTCGGGCGCGCAGTCTGCCGGTCAAAACAGCGACGACGCCCCGCCCGCCGACGCCGCGCCGCAACAAGCGTCGAATGACACCGCCGCGCAGTTGAAGAACGAGCGGGCGAAAGACGAAGCGAAGCAAAAGAAGACGGCGCGGGAGGTCAAGCGCGCCGGGCGGACGGAGCCGAAGAGTGAGCGGCGAGAGCAGCGGGAGGCGAAGCAGGCGCTTCGCGGCGCGCGGGAGAATCAGCCGAAGGAACGCCCGCCCGCCGCACAGGCTGAAAGGCCGCGCCGCGTCGGCTAAAGCCGTTTGAGTCGGCTAAAAGTTTTGGAGGAGATAGTTTCTCCCGTTTATCAGGGATTGCAGAAGGCGTCGGTTGGAAGGATAAGGATGCATGGCTAAACGCGCGTCGCACACAATCGGTCTCGACATCGGGACGAGCCGCGTGACGTGTATCGTCGGCGAGCCGGGCGACGGCGGGCGCGTGGACATCGTCGGCATCGGCGAGGCGGAAGCGCGCGGGCTGCGTAAAGGCGTCATCGTCAAGCCGGATGTCGCCGTCGAAGCCATCACGCGCGCCGTCGAGGATGCCGAACGCATGAGCGGCCTCGAAGCCGAAGAAGTGACGATCAATCTCGCCGGTTCGCACATCATGGGCTTCAACGGTCAGGCCATCGTCGCCGTCTCGGGGCGCGACCGCGAGATAACTTCCGACGACGTGAGCCGCGCCATCGCCTCCGCCTGCGCAATTCAACTGCCCGCCGGACGCGAGATCGTTGACCGCTTGCCGCAGGAGTTCATCGTTGACGATCAGGACGGCATCAACGACCCCGTCGGGATGATCGGCGCGCGTCTCGCCGTCAAGGTGCACATCGTGACGAGTCCCGTCACGGCGCGGCAGAACGCGATCAACGCCGTCAACCGCGCGCATCTCTTCGTCGCCGATATGGTGCTCGAACAGTTGGCCGCCGCCGAAGCCTCGCTGACGGAGGAGGATAAGGAGTTCGGCGCGGCGCTCGTTGACATCGGCGCGGAGACTACCGGTTTGATTATCTACCAGCGCGGCGCGGTGCAGCACACAGCCGTCTTCGCCCTCGGCGGCTCGCATTTCACCAACGACATCGCCTTCGGGTTGCGCACGCCCATCCCCGAAGCCGAAAAAATCAAACGCTTCGCGGGCAACGCGTGCAGCAGCAGTCTGAACGAGATGGAACGCGGCGAACTGGTCGAAGTGCCTTCGGTCGGAGGCCGCCAGCCGCGCCAGTTGTCGCGGCAAATCCTCTGCGACATCTTGCAGCCGCGCGCCGAGGAGGTCTTGATGCACGTGGCCGACGAGATACGCGAGTCGGGTTGGGAGCGGCAGTTGTCGAGCGGCGTGGTGCTGACGGGCGGCGGCGCGCTCTTGAACGGCATGGTGGAGATTGCCGAGCAGGTCTTCGATGCGCCCGTGCGCCTCGGCTACCCCGAACGCGACCGCTTCGGCGGCCTCATCGAAGACATTCAAAGCCCCGCGTGGGCCGCCGCCGCAGGGCTCTGTCTGGTGGCGCAAAGGGCGCAAAACTCAGAAATGCGCGCCGCCAACGGGCGACGTGGAACGAGCGGCGGTCTGACGGCCCTCGTCTCAAAATTTCGCAATCGTTTTAGTAGTATTTTCTGACAAGTTGTTGTATGCTGCCGCGCCAGCCGGCACAAGATGTAGTCCGCAAGATATTGGTATGGTCGGCGCGCACAGCCCAAGATAACCGCAAGAGGCGCTCACGAAGCCGAAAAACTTCGAGCGAGAGAGGAATTATTCAATATGACACCGGAAGGCCGTCAACCGGGAAGCGGCATCAATATTTTCATAGATGATGATCCGCCCATCACAGGCGCGCGCATTAAAGTTATCGGAGTCGGCGGCGGAGGTGGCAACGCCGTCAACCGCATGATTGAAGCTGGCATCGAGGGCATCGAGTTTTTGGTCGCCAACACCGACCTGCAAGCCTTGAAACGCTCGCGTGCACCCATCAAGATTCAACTCGGCAGTAAACTCACGAAAGGTCTGGGCGCGGGCGCAAACCCAGACATGGGACGCAACGCCGCGCTCGAAGACACCGAAAAGATTATTGAAGCCCTCGAAGGCGCGGACATGGTCTTCGTCACGACGGGGCTCGGCGGCGGCACGGGAACGGGCGCGGCTCCCATCATCGCCAGCCTCGCCACCGAGTTGAACGCCCTGACCGTCGCCGTCGTCACCAAGCCCTTCCACTTCGAGGGTCGCCGCCGCATGTTGCAGGCAGATCAGGGCTTACGTGAGTTGCGCGAATGCGTTGACACCGTCATTACGATCCCGAACGAGCGTTTGCTGAACACGGTTGACCGCAACGTCTCGCTACAGGACTCCTTCAAACTGGCCGACGACGTGCTGCGTCAAGCCGTGCAGGGCATCAGCGACCTGATCACCGTCCCCGGCCTCATCAATCTGGATTTCGCCGACGTGAAGGCCATCATGCAAGGCATGGGACTCGCGTTGATGGGCGCAGGACGCGCCAGCGGCGAGCGACGCGCGCTCGAAGCGACGCAACAGGCCATCTCCTCGCCGCTGCTCGAAGAGGCGACGATTGAGGGCGCGAAGGGCGTGCTCATCAACATCACGGGCGGCTCCGACCTGACGCTCTACGAGGTCAACGAAGCCAGTTCGCTCATCCGCGAGGCGGCGGACGACGACGCCAACATCATCTTCGGCGCGGTGATTGACGAATCCATGCGCGACGAGATGAAGATCACCGTCATCGCCACCGGCTTCGACAAAGAGATGCCCGCTCTCGGCACGAACACGACCGCCGCGCCGCAACCGCCGCAACCCCCGCGCTACACTCCCCGCCCCCCCGGCGACGATATCCCGCCGCGCCCCCTTCAAGGGCAGACGCGCACCGACGATCTCGACGTGCCGACCTTCATCCGCAAGAAAGCGGACTGACGGTTTAAGTCTGAAGTCTGAAAGTCCAAAGTCCAAAGTCAGGAAGTAACGATAATCTCCTGACTTTGGACTTTCGAGATTTCGACGTTTCAAACCGTCAATCAAGCTTCGACCGCTCCCCGACTACTAAGTCTTTCAGTCAATCTTGACTGTTAAACTACTCGACTTGCCAACAGTCTTTGACTTTGGACATTCGACTTTCAGACTTTGGACTTGCCTGCGACTTTAAGTTTTGACTTTGGACATCTTGTCGTGTAGCATGTCGCCCATTCCTGACAGGATTGTCAATCAATCACGGGCTTCGACCATTTCTAGTTCTTCTCATTGGCAGGCCGATGCTGCGGGCGCACGGCTGGCAGCAGCTTTTCATCGGTCTGAACGTCTGTGCCGTGGCCGGACTGGAAACCATGTCCGAAGTCATCAACCCCGCGCTCAAATATTCCCACGAGACCGTTTGGAGGTAACGTAACTAAGGTGAACCGCAAACTCATTCGCACAACATTGGCAGAAGTTAAAGGACGCAACGACACCGTGCCGCCGCCGACGAGAGAACGCAGCAGCAGCGGCGGCGGCGGCGACAGGGAAAGAGAAAGAGAACCCTCTTCTCATCGCAGCGGCGGCTCGCACATCCCGCACCGCAGCGGCGGCGGCTCGCAGCAATCATCCGGCGGCAGTTCTTCATCTTCCGCCATGTCGGCAGCCGCGCAGGGACGCAAGCGCATCCCGCCTTCGGAGACCAACGCCGAGATCTTCTACTACAAGAAACAGATGGATGCGCACACGCAGATGACCATCGTCCTCTTGGACGGCGAAGAGGTCGAAGGCACTATCGAGTGGTACGACCGCGCGGCCTTGAAGATCAACCGCAAGTCGGGGCCGAACATCATGCTGCTCAAACACAACATCAAGTACATGTACAAGTCCGAAGACCGCGATTCTGACGGAAGTGAAAGCTGAACCTGACGGTTCGTCTCCGCGCCCTCCCCGTCAGGCAGAGAGCCGGAGACAAAGCGCGCGCCTCTGGGAAGTCCTCAACCCTCCTCACCTGTTCTAGCGGCACTTAACAATGACTGACGCTTCTTCAACTTCAACGTCCGGCGTGTCTCTGCGCCGCGAGCGGCGACCGCGTATCGGCATCACGATGGGCGACCCGTCGGGCATCGGCCCGGAAGTCGTCCTCAAGGCGGTGGCCGAAAGTGAGGTCTTGCGCGAATGCGTGCCGGTCATCGTCGGCGACGCGCAACTGCTCGCGCACACGGCCCGCACGCTCGACCTCCAATGCGGCTACGACATCGTGCGGCGCGACGAGACGTTTCCCGAACAACTCGACGCGCCGACCATCTATCATCTCGACAACATCGGGACGATGGCCGAGCCCGGTGTCGAGTCGGGCGCGGCGGGGCGCGCGGCGGCGCAGTATATCGAGGCGGCGGTGGAGTTATGCGCGGCGGGCAGTCTGGATGCGATCTCGACCGCGCCCATCAACAAGCGCGCGCTCTTTCTCGGCGGCTACAGTTTTCCCGGTCACACGGAATTTCTCGCGCACCTGACCGGCGCGGAGGACTCGGCGATGGCCTTCGTCGCCGCCAATCTCCGCATCGTTCTCATCTCGACGCACGTTCCGCTCGCCGAGGCGATTCGTCTCGTCGAACGCGAACGCATCATGCGCGTCACGCGTCTGGCCGACCGCGAGTTGAAGCGTTGGGGCATCGAGCGGCCTCGTATCGCGGTGGCGGCCTTGAACCCGCACGGCGCGGAGGGCGGGCTGTTCGGCATCGAGGAATCGGCGGAAATCGCTCCGGCGGTCGCCGCCTGCCGCGACGCCGAGGGCATCAACGTGAGCGGGCCTTACTCTGCCGACACGGTCTTCCTGCGCGCCTCGCGCGGCGAGTTCGACGCGGTCATTTCGTGTTACCATGATCAGGCGATGATTCCGGTCAAGTGCCTCTCTTTCGGCGAAGCCGTCAACGTCACGCTCGGGCTGCCGTTCATCCGGACATCGGTTGACCACGGCACGGCCTTCGACATCGCGGGCAAGGGAATCGCCGAGCATTCCAGTATGGTCGCCGCCATCCTGCTCGCCGCACGCCTCGCGCGCCGCGACGAGAGCGGCAAAGCGGTGGACGTTTAAGGATGAAAAAGCAGATGTCGGAGGTTAGATATTGGATGTTAGATAAAGACAGCCTTGCTTTCATCTAACATCTGACCTCCGACATCTAACATCTATCTTTCGCTATGAGTACGCAGACGACACCTGCCTCACGTCGGATTATCGTTGCGGATGACGATCCGGCAATCCTGCGTCTGGTGACGGCCATCGTGGAGAAGGAAGGCTACGAGGTCGTGCCCGCGCGCGACGGGCGCGAGGCATACAAGATTCTGCAAGCGGATTCCGATTTTCTGGCGGGCATCTTCGACGTGATGATGCCGCACATTCAAGGGCCGGAACTGGTGCGCTTCATGCGGACGGAAAAACGCCTGATGCGGATTCCCGTGATGATGATGACCGCCGAGCAGAACCCGAAACTCTCCTCCGACAGCTTCGCGGCGGGCGCAGTCGTTTTTCTCCCCAAGCCGTTCACCACTTCGCAACTGCAAATCATGCTGCGGATGCTCATCAGCAAAGCGGGCGCGTCCGGCTCGAACTGACGGGGCGGCGTCCGTGTCGTCCGAAGGATGCCGGAAGGGAGAAAGATTTTATGTCGAACCTTCAACTCTCGCGGTCGGGGCGCAGGCGCGTGTTGACGTTGCGCGGCGTGTTGTTTCTCTTGCTCTGCGCCGTGTGCGCGTCGGGCGCGCTTGTTCTGTCGCACGCGCAGTCGGGCCGCAAGAGGCCCGAGCCGCGCAGCACAGTCCCCGCTCCTACTCCGACGCCCGACCCCTCGTCTTCCGCGAGCGGCGTCTCCGATTCCGACGAGCGGCGCAAGCCGAAGACCGACCCGAGCGGCGCGCCGCTCTTCTCCTTCTACGTGCTCGAAGACGAAAACACAGACCTCTTCCTCAACCTCCCGTCCTCGACCCACACGCTCGTCATGAACAGCTTCATCACGCGCCTGCAAGATTCGCCGAACGTCTCGGTGGCGGCGGGCGGCAAGAGCGACCGCAAGCGCGCGCACGACCACGCCAAGATCGAGCGCGACGCGTTCACCGTGCTCGTGCAGCTTGACGCGGAGACGACGGGCGGGCGACCGCCCACGACCGGACGACCGACCGATTTGGGCAGCCTCGTCGTCCGCTACTACGTCTATGCGCCGACGACCGCGACGCTCAAACTGCAAGGGCAGGTCTACATGCGTCCGTATCAGGCTTCGGCGCGCGTCGGCGGCGTGCGCGTGCCCTTGCCGACACCGCGCACGAATCGTCTCCCCGTCGAATATGCCTTCGAGCAGGCGGGCCGCGAGGCAGCCGAACGCATCATGTCCGCGCTCGACATCCACATCCCACCCGAGCGTCGCTGAATTTTCATGGACACGCGTGCGAGCATGAGCGGAACGCAAAGAATCAAAGCGGCGAAAGCGAGCGGGCGAATCTCTCCGTCCTCCGTTCCTCTTCCTCTTTCCTCTTTCTCTTTCAAACTTCTCCCTTTCACACTTCTGTGCCTCGTCGCGCTTGTCGTCTCGTCGCCGTTTGGTTTCGCTAAAGCAGAGAAGGGCTTGAGCGCGAATGATGCGCGCAAGTTGATTCTCGCGCTGCCGGGCGTGCAGTTGAATAAGAGCGCGGTGCGCGTCAGAGAGATTGCGACGACGGGCACGACCGCCGAGGCTCTGGCAGACGTGGGGACGGCCTTCCGTTTCAAGAGATCAAAAACCGACGAGACAAATAGGCAGGACGCAGCGGACGCATGGACGGTGGTTGAGGTCAGGGTCGGCGACAGGCAATGGGAGGATGTCGAACTCCTTTCGCGCGCTCTGAAATCGGATGGGCGCGCGCCCGTGCTCACAGTCCTCGAAACGCTGGCGGCGGAGTTTGCCGCGAGTGCGCGCGCCGAGCAGGAGAAACAGCGGAAACAGAGTGAACCGGAAACGGAAGGCAAGGGAAAGAAGGAAAAGAAGAAGAAGCAGGACGAGAAGGCGGAAAACACCAACGAACTGCGGAGAGACGGCGTCCTCGTCAAGGATTCTTCCGCGCTGCTCTCATCCTCGATTTTGGAGGCCGAAGTCGAAACCGGATTTCGTTTCACGAAGGAGGGGGGGCGTTGGCGCGTCGCGGAGATAAGAGTCGGCGCGGGCGCTTGGCAGAGCACGGACGCGCTCGTCGCCGCCCTCGACGCCGAGAAGAACGCGCTCGCCCGCGCCGACTTGGAGACAATCAGAACCGCCCTCGAAGCCTTCCGGCGCGAGCGCGGCTTCTACGTCGTCGCCGCAGACCAGTCCGTGCTCGTTGACCATCTCAGCCCGCGCTATCTCTCGCGCATCCTCCGCATAGACCCTTGGCACAGACCCTACAAGTACGACGGCACGACCACCCGCTACACGCTCGCCTCCGACGGCCCCGACGGCAAACCCGGCACGCCCGACGACATCCGTATAGATAACTGACGTTAAATGTCGCGTGGCAAGTTGAAAAGTGGATGCGAGACTGCTTGACGTTCGACGCGCCGCTCGCGCCCATTGAATGTCGTTGCTGATTCAATGGTTTAGCTCCCGTGTGGGGAAAACCAGAGTTGAATGGCAGCGCGA
>DATLMV010000140.1:0-7098 GCA_035537095.1 Pyrinomonadaceae bacterium | reverse complement strand
GCGCATACGGCGCGAGCCGCGAAATCATGGAGCACGTCGCGCCCGCAGGCCCCGTCTATCAAGCGGGCACGCTCTCCGGCAATCCCCTCGCCATGACCGCCGGACTCGCCACGCTCCGACGCCTCCGCGACCCTTCCGTCTACCAACGACTCGAACGGGCGGGCGCGCGTCTCTGCGCCGGACTCTCCGCAGCCGCGCGCGAAGCGGGCGTCGAGACCGTCACCAACCGCGTCGGCTCGATGTGGACGACCTTCTTCACGGGTCAACCCGTCCATGACTGGACGACAGCCGCGCGCGCCAGCCGCGACACCTACGGCAAATTCTTCCACGCCATGCTCCGGCACGGCGTCTATTTCGCCCCCTCCCAATTCGAAGCGGGCTTCATCAGCATCACACACACCGACGAACTGATAGACCAAACCATCGAAGCCGCACGCGAAGCGTTGAAAGAAGTGACGAGTGACAAGTGACGAGTGACGAGCCGGAAGAAGTCGGGAAGAAGTCCAAAGTCTGAACGTCCAAAGTCCAAAGTCAAGACACGAAGTCCGAAGTCACAAAGTCCAACGTCCAACGTCTGAAGACAAGCTTTTGACTTTGGACGTTGGACTTGTGACTTTGGACTTATGACTGTTTGAGCGGCAGGTCAATAGTGAAGCGGGTTCCGATGTTGGGCGCGGAGTTGACTGTGATGTGGCCGCCGTGTTGCTCGACGATCTGTTTGGCGATGGCGAGGCCGAGGCCCGTGCCGCGCTTTTTGGTGGTGAAGAAGGGTTCGAAGATGCGCGCGCGCGTGGCGTCGTCCATGCCGCTGCCCTTGTCGGCGATGTTGATGCGCGCGAAGGTGATCTGACGCCCGCCCTCGCCGTTGGCCTTGCTGCTGTCGGCCTTCTCGCCCGTCACGGTTTCGGTTGAAACGATGAGGGGCGACTCCGGCGGGCTGGCGTCGGCGGCGTTGGCGAAGAGATTGACGAAGACCTGACGCATCTGGTCGGCGTCGCATTCGACGCTCAGGGGAGATGCGCTGAACTGTCGCTCGACGGGCGTCCGCTTCTCCCGAATCTTGTCGGCGACGAGGTCGAGGCTGGCGTTGAGCAGTTCGTGCAGGTCAACCGCCGAGATGCTCAACTGTCTCTGGCGTGAGAACTGCGTCACGTCGAGCGTCAGTTTGTTCAAGTGGTCAATGCCGCGCTCGACCAGATCAATGGTCGAGATGGCTTCGCGGTTGTCGGTCATGTCGCGCAGCATGGCGACGCCGAGACGGATGCTGCCGAGCGGGTTCTTGATTTCGTGCGCGACCTGCGCCGCCGCCTGCCCGACCGCCGCCAGCGATTCCTGACGACGCAACTCCTCTTCCGCCTGCGCCGCCTCCGTCACGTCAACGAGCGTGATCAACTGGCCCGGCTCGCCGCCGAGTTGGAGCGGCGACGAATAGACATCGAAGGTTGACCGCGCCGCGCCGTCCGCGCCCTGCGCGATCTTCCAGCGCCCGCGATAAGTGGCGCGACGGACGCGCGTCGCGATGGCCGCCGAGAGCATCTTCAAGCCCTCGGGCGAAGCGATGCTCGCGTGAATTGACGCGCCGATTTTCGCGTCGGGGAAGACTTTGAAGAAGGCGTCGTTTGCGCTGCGGAGATGATTGTCGCGGTCAATGGCGGCGATGGCCGAAACCATGCCCTTCAAAATCTGTCGGCTGAACTGTCGTTCGCGCCGCACGTCTTCGAGCGTCCGGCGAATCTCGCGGAAGCGTCGCTGCACTTCCCACGTCGTCCCGAAGGCGACGATGGAGCCGGTCAGTACCGACAGCAGCGTGAGAAAGAGAATGTCTTTGCGCGCCGCGCGTTTGCTCTCCTCGATCATCGCCGGAATCTCTTCCTGCTCGCGCTTGGTGTCGAACAGGAATTTGTCCAGAGCGTTCTCCACCTTCGTGTACGCGGCGAAGCCTTCGAGCGAATAGCGGTCGAGATTCTCGGTCGTGGCAAGAAACTCCGCGACATCGCGTTTGAACGCTTGTCCCGGCTCCGACGAGGCGACCGGCAGATGGTCGAAAGTCTTCATCTCATCGGCCAACTCACGCCGCGCGTTACGCAGAGGAAGATTGAGCGGCGGCTGCAAACCCGACGTGCCCTCGACGCGCGCCCGCGCACGCGCCTCGTTGTTGACGCGCGTCAGTCCGACTTGCAGCGCGAGCAGGTTGCGCAGCTTGCCCGCCATCTGCCGCTCGCGCTCAAGGGCGTCGTTGCTGACGGACTGCAAACGCCGGCTGCTCATGTAACCGAGCCCGATGACCAACCCGACGAGCAGCGCGAAACCAATCAGCAACGGCGCGAGCATCGGAGCCAACGACACACGCTCCTGCGCGCCGCCGCCCTGCCCCTTCCCCGCCCGCCGCTCATCCTCACGCTCGCGCTCGTCCGCCTGCACACGGCTATAGATGACACGCCCCTCCGCCGTGCCCTTCCTCCCCCCCGCCGCTGGCTTCTTTTCTTTCATGTCGTGAACAGCAAATCGTCATTAGTAAATCGTGAATCGTCAATCGTGAATAGAAATAACAGATGCTTTCTCTATTTACGATTCACGATTTACTACTTCACCTCCATCCAGTTGTCGCCGATGCCGACTTCGACTTCGAGCGGCACGTCGAGTTCGACGGCAGACATCATCTCGCGGCGCAGCAGTTCGGCCACGCGCTCCGCCTCGTCCTTCGGCGACTCGACCAGCAGTTCGTCATGCACCTGCATCACCATCTGCGCCCGCAAACCCTCGCGCCGCAAAGCCTCCTCAACCTTGAGCATCGCAATCTTGACGATGTCGCTCGCCGTGTTTTTGGAGATGACGCCTTCTGAATCGAAGCGATGCTGCGGGTCGTCAACCGCTAGAGTGTATGTTTCCTCCACGATGCCTAGAGCCCGCTTCCCGCGAATACGACTCCACGCGTACAACGGAATCGAGAGCGTTTTCCCGCTGGCCCTGACCATCTCCGCCAGAGTGTAGATTGATACCGCCCCGCCGTGTTTCAGGCGACTATAGAGGACTCTATGCGAATGTCTGCCGAGTTGCGCAGGCGACACTTCTTGAAGGAAAGCCTCGACGATGAAGCCCAGAGCGCGCATCCCCGGCATCCGCACGGAGCGACAATTACTGAAACGAACTGCTCTGCCCAACATTCCGCCAGCCAAATCCAAACGATAAGAGACATGCTCTCGATACGTATAAGGCCCGCGCAGTTTTCCTTCTACGCCGACGGTGCGGAAGAGCAGACGGAGGTCGTCCAAAAGATCGCGTTGGCACAAATGGATGGAAGGATTGGTCGCGCCGTCGCTGCCGTGATAACCGTCTGCGTCCAAGACTCCGCGCAGGAAAGCCTTGCGCGCGGACAACGGGCTGCGGAAGACAAAGTCGGGGACTCGCTTGGTCGCGGCCTTCGCGTGGGTGTTGACTCCGATTCTCGACAGGAACTCGACCAGACCTTTCGAGTAGATCGTGAGTTCACCTTTCTGCCGGGACTGCCAGCGGAAGTTGGTACGCAATCCCAAGCTTCCGAAATATGCGTTACATTCTTCCGCTCTGGCGACAATCTCGCCGCGTCGTTCCGCTTTAGCCATCCCGAGCGAGTAAGCTAAAGACCAGCGATGCTCCTGAGGTTTATGCGTAATCCACCCGTCTCCGACGTAATATCCCAACCAGTAGAAGAACTCCGTCCCAAACTCTCCGATAGCGAAAGGCAGAACATTACCGGCGTTGGTTTGTGGGACACCCTTTAAGCCGCCAACCGAGCCGAACTCAATCTCCTGCGGCAGGCTGAGACAGACGCGGTCTCCGGCTTCGAGGTCGGGGTAACGCTTCCAGACATACCCTTCATCCGTCAACACCAAAACTTCGTGTCGGGTATCACAACGCAAAACCTGCCCGTTACTCAGGTGTAGTTCCGCCAGTTCACAAAGACCACGATTCAACACCTCGAAGTTTGCGAATCTTGTTCCCGTCCAAACTCTCAGGCCAAGGCTTCCGCTGCGATAGAGTTCGCCGATAGGCTGGTAGCCTTCGGATGTCAGAACTTTGGTTTCGTAAGGCAGACAGCCCTGAATCGGCATGTTGATGGCTTCGCGTTCGGCGCGAGCGCGGATTTGGCCGTTGCGGTCGTTGATGGTGGGGATGGGGCGGATGCGCCCGTAGATGGAGCGGACGTTGCCGGTTTCGCGCGCCTTCTCGGGGACTTCGTCCATGAAGCGGCGGACGCCCGTGTAGGTTTTGTAGAAGTCGTCTATCACCTGTCGCGCCTCTTTGCGTGAGATGCCGACGCGCTGCGAGAGGCCGAAGGGTTCGACGGCGTAGGCGATGGCGAAGTTGACGATCTTGGCGAAGCGTCGTTTGTCTTTGAGTTCTTCCGGCGTCTTCGCACCGAAGACGAGGCGGGCCGTCTGCGCGTGGATGTCCTCGTCGTTCTGAAAAGCGGCGAGCATCTTCTCGTCGCGCGTGATGTGCGCGAGCAGGCGCAACTCAAGCTGCGAGTAATCGGCGGCGACGAACCTGTGTCCCTTCTCCGGCACGAACGCGCGACGGATGCGACGGCCAAGCTCTGTGCGGATGGGGATGTTTTGCAGGTTCGGCTCGCTGCTGCTCAGGCGTCCCGTGGCGGTGACGGTCTGGTTGAGTTGGCTGTGGATGCGACCGTCGGGGCCGATTTGATGCGGGAGCGAATCGGTGTAGGTGGCCTTTAGTTTGTCCAGTTCGCGGTATTCGATGATGAGTCGCGGCAGTTCGTACTTCTGCGCCAACTCTTCCAAGACGGCGCGGCTCGTCGAAACCTGCCCGGTCGAAGTCTTGCGTCCGGAACTGATGTTCAACTCCTCGAAGATTTCCCCGACCTGCTTGGGCGAACTGATTTTGAACTCGCGGCCCGCCAGTTTGTGAATCTGTTCGGTGAGCTTCGCCAACTCCGCGCCGAAGACCGCCGACAGTTCGCCGAGCACGGCGGTATCAACGCGCAAGCCCGCGCGCTCCATGCGATAGAGGAGCGGCGCGAGCGGCAACTCGATTTCGTTATAGATGGGTTCGAGTCCCTGTTCGAGGATGCGCCCGTGCAGCACGTCGGAGACTTGCGCGGTGAAGTCGGCGGTCTCGGCGGCGCGCCATTGCTCGTCCGTCCAAGTGTCGTCGAGCCTTTCCGTCCAACCGTCTATGCCGAGGGCTTCGCGCGCGAGGTCGCCCAGATCATAACGGCTGCGGATGGGGTCGAGCAGGTAGGCGGCGAGCAGCGTGTCGTCGGAGACGCCTTCGAGTTCGATGTCGAGCGGCGCAAGGAGCGCGACGGTGCGCTTCAAATCGTGGACGGATTTTTGAAGCAGCCCGTTCGAGAGCACGTCGCGCAGGGGCGGAAGGGCTGCCTCCGCGCCGCCCTCGAAGTTCTGGAGGTCTATGAAGGAGGCGACGTTCGGCGCGGTCGAGATGGCAATGCCGGAGGGCGGCGCTTGCTCGCGCGTGGAGGCTTGCTGTCCGGCTCCGGCGGGGGTCGAGTCGCTCAGGGAGAAACTCCAATGGTCTGTGTCGTAGAGCTTGCGGAGCAGTCCTTCGAGTTCCGCAGGCTTGCGGATGAAACGATAGTTGCGCGCCTGCGCGCCCGCCCCCTCGACGCTCGAAGCGGCGTCGGCAAACTCGCGCGTGAGCGACTGAAATTCCAGTTCGCGAAAGAGCGTATAGGCGGCGGCGCGGTCGGGCGGGTGATGTCGCAGTTTGTCCAAATCGAGATTGATGTTGACATCGGTCTTAATCGTCGCAAGCTCTTTCGATTGCATTATCAACTGCGCGTTGTCGCGCAAGGACTCACGGTAGGTCTTGTGCTTGACCTCCTCCCAACCCTCAAGCGCACGCTCTATCGAGCCGAACTGCTTGACGATTGCGACCGCGCCCTTCGCGCCGATACCGGGCGCGCCGGGGATGTTGTCAACCGAGTCGCCCATCAATCCCAGAAGGTCAACTATCTGCGCGGGCGGGACGCCGAACTTCGTCTCGACCCAAGCCTCGTCGCACCATTCGACGGGCGGGACGGGCTCCTTGCGTTTGACGTTCTGCGAGTTCTGCCGCATGCAGACGATCCAAGGGTCGCGGACGAGTTGGCACATGTCCTTGTCATTCGAGACGATGACGGCCTGCAAACCCTCGGCGGCACATTGCACGGCGAGCGCGCCGATCACGTCGTCGGCCTCGAAGCCGGGGACGTTCAAAATCGGCAGCCCGTAGACATCGCAGACGCGTTTGATATACGGAATCTGCGATTCGAGTTCGTCCGGCATCTGCGCGCGGTTGGCCTTGTAGTCGGCGGACATCTCGTGGCGGAAGGTCGGCACTTCGGACTCGAAGACGGCGGCGATGTACTGCGGTTTTTCGTCGGCGAGCAGCTTGCGCAGCATGTTCGTGAAGACGAAGACGGCCTGCGTCACCTGTCCCTGACTGTTCGTCAGAGGCTCCATGCGTCCGCCCATCGGGGCGAAGAAGGCACGGAAAATATGCGAGAACGAGTCAATCAGAAAGACCCGTCCCGTCGGCTCTGTGGGCTTCGTAGATTTTTTCGACGGCATGTTGATTTTGATGATAAGAAAAGAAGTCACAAGTCACAAGTCCAAAGTCCAACGTCTAAAAGAGTCGAAAGTCTGAAAGTCCAATGTCCAATGTCGAAAGACAATGCGCTTGACTAAAGATAAAGCTCTTGACTTTGGACTTTCGACTTGTGACTTTGGACTTCTGTATGACTTTGGGCTTTTTGTTGCGGATGCGCCGCAGACGGAGTGCGCGGGTGTGGCGTGCGCGCCACAGGAGCGGCGTTTCGAGATGTCGGAATCCGGTTTGGAAGATGGCAGAGAACTTTTTTGCGGGCGTTGACGCCGTGCGTTGTCGCGCGGTAGCGTGAGCGCGCGAAAGGCTCTAAAGACGCGTGAAGCGCGCGTCTTTGTTATTGAACGGAGCGCGTCGCCGCAGGGCTGGCGCGCGTGTTTGTCGGGATCGGCGACGCAAGAGGCACGGGCCTTGCCATGTATTTTGTCGCTCATACAGGGAACTGTGCCGCCAGAGACGCGCACGGACGAAGGGACGCTTGAGACCATT
>DATLMV010000139.1:0-4293 GCA_035537095.1 Pyrinomonadaceae bacterium | reverse complement strand
GCTATTAAATGAAAAGGTAAATGGTAAATAGTGAATGGTGAATAGATAAAAGCGGTTTCCATTTACCATTTACTATTCACCATTCACTAGGAGGTTTCGATTGGCTGACCCGAACGACCGCGTGCCGGAGAATGTCTCCGGCGAATATTACGTGGATACGCTCTGTATTGACTGCGACGTGTGCCGCGATACCGCGCCCGACAACTTCACGCGCTCGGACGACAACGGTTACTCATACGTCTACCGCCAACCGCAGGACGCCGACGAACGCGCGCTCTGTGAAGAAGCCCTCGCCGCCTGTCCCGTCGAAGCCATCGGCAACGACGGTTAAGCGACGCGCGCACGCGTGACAGACGCAAACGTCGTCCTAAAGTTTAAGCCGCATGTGAATGCTCTAAGGAGTTCACCTGCGGCTGAAGTTTTTCCGGGAGATAAAGGCGGGACGCTAGACTTCGATTTTTATCCAGCCGTCCTGAATGACGACCGTGTAAGGTTCGACGGCGTGGCCCGCGCGCGTGAGGCATTGGCCGGTGCGGAGGTCGAAGCGCCAGCCGTGCCAGTCGCACTCGACGGTGTGACCGCAGAGCGCGCCGTCGGCGAGAGGCGCGCCGCGATGCGGGCAGAAGTTTTCGATAGCGTAAAACTCTTCGCCGACGTGATAGAGCGCGAGTTCCGTCCCGTCTTTGAGTTCGACCGTCGCGCCGCGTCCTTCGGGCAGGTCTTCGACGCGCCCGACCGTGACGAGTTCGCCCGTGCGGATGGGACGCTTCGTGTTATCGAGGTTGGATTTGAAAGATTGCATCGCGTCTCGCATGCTAACAAACCGCGCGCCGGTTGGGCAACGATGCAAGATTGACCGCCTTCGTGCGTTCGATGTGTGGGAGCGACGCGCGCCGCTTCCGTCCGAACATCTCTCCTTAAAAGAGCGCGTTTAATCAAACAATGAAGGAGCAGGAATTATGAGAAAGCAATTCATGTCGTTAGCGGGAGTACTGGCCCTGTGTTTTATCTTCACGGCGGGCGGTAATGTTTCGGCAGCGGAAGACGCGGCGCAGGGCGGACAGACGCCGCAGGCGAGTCCCACGCCGACGCCGACGCCAAACCGCAACACGCGCGTCTCTGTGTCGGGCGACGCGCTCGTCGAGGCGCAGCCGGATACGGCCATCGTCACGATTGCCGTCGTGACGCAGAGCCGCGACGCGTCGGAGGCGCAGGCGGAGAACGCGTCGAAGACCGAGGCGGTCGTGCGCGCCGTGCGTGCGGCGGCGGGCACGGGCGCAGAGATCA
Organism: Pyrinomonadaceae bacterium; assembly: GCA_035537095.1. Classification (GTDB taxonomy): domain Bacteria; phylum Acidobacteriota; class Blastocatellia; order Pyrinomonadales; family Pyrinomonadaceae; genus DASWNP01. The sequence goes on along the minus strand of DATLMV010000139.1, from coordinate 3,006 downwards.
AAACGAGCGGCTACAGTTTGCAGCCGCAGTTTGCATACAAAGAGAACCTGCCGCCGACCATTACCGGCTACATCGCGCGCAACGCCATCACGGTGACGATGAGCGAACTCAATCGCGTGGGCGCGCTGGTTGATGCCGCATCGCAGGCCGGGGCCAACAGCATAGACGGCATCTCGTTCACGCTCCGCAAAGACCGTCCGGCGCGCAACGAGGCTCTGTCGCAGGCGACGCGCGAGGCGTTGGACAAAGCGCAGGTCATGGCGCAGGTGCTCGGCGGTCGCGTCGTCCGCATCATCGAGGTGCAGGAAGCGGGCGCAATCCGTCCCATCCCCGTCATGCAGCGCGACTTTGAAACCGCGCGCGCCACGATGGCCGCCGCGACGACGCCGATTGAGGTCGGGACGCTGACCATCAGTTCGCACGTGCAGTTGGTTGCCGAGATCGAAGTGCCGCGATGAACTGAAAAGAGGACGCGGCCAACGACCGGAAGAGAAGCCGCGAAGAAACACGAGACGCGGCGAGCGGGAGACGCGTACGAACGGGAGCGATAGAGCAGATGCTTTGTCGCTCCCGTTAGCACGCGTCTCTCCTGTTTTCGCGCGTCCCGTGTGAGCCGTTGGCGCGCGCCGGTCTCTTCGCAATCTCATCCGTTGTGAGTATAATCGTTCGCAGTTCCCCTTGAAGTCATGGAAGAGATGCGCGGGCAAGCGGCGGCGCGTGTGTGTGCGTGAAATGGTCTGAGCCGTCGGCGTCGAACGCTTGAGGAATGCGCGCGTTGGAGTGTGCGCGCCTGTCCGGCGTCTCTATCTTAAGACGGAGAACCGATTCAGGAGGAAGCCATGTCAAGATACCGTAACGACCGGGACGACGATTATCACGGCGGCAACCGCGACGCGCGCGAGCGCGGCGGCTACGACACCGACTCTGCTGCGCGCGGCGACTCTTACGGGCGCGGCGGCAGCCCGCGCGACTACGACGATTACCGGCGCGAACGCACGGACGACCGCTCCGGCGGACGCCGCGAAGGCTTCAGCGGTCGCGGCGGCGGATTCGGCGGACGCCCCGAAGAATTCAGCGGTCGCAGCGGATGGGGCGGCGGGCGCGACGAGGGTTTCGCGGGACGCGAACGAGAGCGTTACTACGACGACGCCGGATACGGCAGGCGCGCGGGGCGGCGCGGCGACGACGACGATTACGAACGGCGCGAACGCTACGAGCGCGACGAACGCGAGGGACGTTCGCTGCTCGACGAGGGGCGCGAATACTTCCGGCGCACCTTCGGCGGGCGCGGGCGGGAAACGCGCGGCGCGACGCGTTCACACGTCCGCTGCCGCGACATCATGACGCGCGACGTAACGGTGGCGACGCGCCAGACCATGCTCGAAGATGTCGCCAAGATGATGCGCGATGAGGACACGGGCGTGATCCCCGTCGTCGAGCGCGCGGCGGAAGACCAGACCGATCTGGGCACGGTCAGGCCGGACATGAACCGCACGCAGGCGAACGTCTCCGGCAACGGCAAACTCGTCGGGCTGATCACCGACCGCGACCTCGTTGTCCGCGCCATCGCCGAAGGCAAGGATGCGCGCAGCACGCGCGCCGAGGAGATTATGACCGCCGAAGTGCACACCGCGCAGCCCAACGACCGCGTGCTCGATGCGATTCGCAAGATGGGCGACAAGCAGGTGCGCCGCATCCCCGTCGTTGACCGCGACGGCACGCTGCGCGGCATCATCTCGATGGCCGACGTGGCCCTCGAAACCGAAGAAGACCGCGAACTCGCCGACGCCCTCGAAGAGATTTCCAGCGGCTCGTCGTTCTGGAATCGCGTTTTCGGATGAAAAAAGCAGTAACAAGTGACGAGTGATAAGTGACAAGCCGGAAGAAGTCCAAAGTCAGAAAGTCCAACGTCCAAAGTCGAGAGACAAGGCGTTTGACTTGAGATGTTGACTTCCGATTTTGGGCTTATAACTTTGAACTTCTTCCGACTTGCTCGTCACTCGTCACTCGTCACTTGTCACCGTTCTCTTATGGCAAAATCAATCCAGCAATATTTTCGTCTGCTGCCGAAGGCGCAGGGGTTTCGTCCGGTGGGGCGTCTGTGGTATCCGGCGGCGGACGTGTATCAGACGCAGGACGGTTGGGTGGTCAAGGTGGAGTTGGCGGGCGTCTCGTTCGACGAGCTTGAGATCAAGATCGAGGGCGAGACCTTGCTCATCGAAGGCTGCCGCCGCGATAGCCTGTGCACGGAGACCGTCTACTGTCATCAACTCGAAATCACCTACAGTCGCTTCGAGAAGACGATACAGTTCCCTTGCCCGATTGAGAGCGCGACGGTCGAGCAGGACTACCGCGACGGGCTTTTGATCCTGCGCCTGCGAAGCCCGCAGGAATGTGAGTAGGACGCGTTGCGGCTCGCCGGACTATCGCCGGACTGTCACCGGAACATCTTTGTGTCAGGCTATCTTCAATCAGTTGCAGCGGAAGCGTGAAGGGCGCAAGCGTCGCTTCACGAGAGGTTTTAACTTCTGCGTCTCGCGCTGGCTATTTTGACATCGGTTCTCAGGAAACTTTTTAAACGTGATGGCTGAAGAAACTTCAAAGAGCAATCAAACGCCGGAAGCGAAATCCACGCAGACGCCCGAAGCGAAGCCTTCGACTCCAACGCCGCCCGCAGTCGCCGCCGACGCGCCGCCGACGCCCGAGCAGTCCGCCGCGCCGCCTTCGGCGAGGCCAGCCGAGGCGGGCGTGTTTGAAATCGCCGTCCTGCCTTTGCAGAACACGACGGTCTTTCCGAGTACGGTGATTCCGCTCGCGGCGGGTCGCGCGCGTTCGGTCGCGGCGGTCGAGGCCGCTCTGGCGACCGAGGAGAAACTGGTCGCCTGCGTCACGGTGCGCGAAGGCCGCGCGGCTGAGACGGAAGCGACGCCGCCCGCAGACCTCTACGATGTCGGCACGCTGGTGACGGTCAAGCGCATGATGCGCGTGCCCGATGCGCTTCAACTA
>DATLMV010000138.1:0-8415 GCA_035537095.1 Pyrinomonadaceae bacterium | reverse complement strand
GCAAACAGCAGTCAGTCTCCCCCGCGCCTGACCTGACGCGCACCCGACCGTCGTATTGTGGTAAACTTTCCGACGGTTCTCCATTCAAGAGAACCTCGAAGGACACAATGTAAGGACAGAGTGCAAGGACGCGATGGGCGGCGGGGATGAGGGGCCACACGGGATGCGGAGGCACGAAAAAAATTGAACGGAGAAGGGAACGGACGGCTTCGCGCATGCTTGCTGCTGGCGGCGATGTGTGTCGCCCTCGCGGGCAGCGCGGCGGCGCAGACGGCGCAGGAGGAGGCGGAGTTTGGCCCCGTCGTGCGCGCGTATTTCGGATACCTGCGGGCGCAGCAGGAGGTGGTTGACGACCGCGTGAGCCGTCGAGAGGTTGACCGCAAGTATTACGTCCGCAACTCGAATCGTATCCGCTCGCTCAAACAGATGGCGATGCGTATCGCGCGCGAGACGGAGAACGATTTCCTACCGGAACTCGAATCGGTCGCGCCCGACGAGTTCGGTCTGCTCTTCGACGCGCCGCCGAAACCGGAGAGCCTGCGCGTCGGCGAAACGTTCAACTACATGCTGCGTTTCTTGGGCGCGGTGCGTTCGGGCGGCGAGAAGTTTTATCTCTTCGCGCGGCTCGACCCGTACGAGCAGGCCGAGTTGAGAAAGAAGGACGCGGCGCAAACGGCGACGCCCGCGAGCGCGCCCGCTTCGGTGCAGACGCTCTCGACCGAACCCTCTGCGAGCCGCCCGCGACGCGTCAACCAGCCCTGAAGATTCGTGTTGCCGAAGCGATCAATTCTCACATGCGCCAACCGACATTCTTCGACAACGAAAAGGCCACCGGCGACGCCGACGTTGAACGCCTCGTGCTCTACGCGCTCGGCGAGTTTCAGGCGCGCGGCAAGGCTCTGGCCGAACGCGACCTGCCGCTCGACCGCCTGCGCGGGGCGTTGAGACGCGCCGCCGACGCTCTCGGCGTCGAGCAGTTGGCGGACGAAGCAGCGGTGGCTGCCTTCGGTCGTCTCGGCGCACAGGTGCGGCGCGTTCCCGCCTTCGTCGCCAAGCATCCGTTCCGCATCACCGTCCCCTCCAAACTCGCCGAACGCGCGCTCGCCCTCTACAAAGAGCAGGACGCGACAGAACGCTGAACGCTCGCCTCGCGTTCGAATGCGCCGACGGATTCGGACATATTATCTCCACATCAAAGTTTCAGAGTTGAACCACTTTCGTAACCGCACGCCGACAGACTCCGAGCCGATAGTTTGCCGGTCGCGAAAAGTTCCGCCGTTGAGAAATCCATGTTGCGGCGACGCTTCGTAAAATAAGCATGAATATGCCAGCCGGAGAGATGCGCGTCGGACTGTGGGATTACGTCGGAGATGTGCGGCCCGACATCGAGCGCGCGCTCGCGAGACATCTGCCCTGCGCTCCCGCACGCTTCGGCGAACGCTTCAACGAGGCGCTGCGCTACTCGCTCTTTCCCGGCGGCAAACGCCTGCGCCCCGTGCTGACGCTGCTCGGCGCGGAGTTGGTCGGCGGCGAAGGACGAGACATGCTGCGCGCCGCTGTCGCCGTCGAATACGTCCACACCTGCTCGCTCATCTTCGACGACCTGCCCTGCATGGACGACGCCGACGAACGTCGCGGACGCGCCGCGCTCCATCGTCGCTACGGCGAAGCCACCGCCGTGCTCGTCGCGCTCGCGCTGCTCAACAGTTCGTACGGGCTGGTGTTCGAGGGAGTCGAGGGCAATCAGGCGAGCGCGATTCGCGCGCACGACGAACTCGTCGCCTGCATCGGCACGAAAGGGATGGTCACGGGCCAGACCCTCGACCTCTCGGACGGCGCAGTACGCGGAGCTTTCGAGACGACGAGCCGCGATGATTTCGACACGCCGAGCCGCGACCGTTTCGCTGCGGCCCGCGCAGACAGCTTCGACGCCCGGCGCGTTGATGGCTTCGACACTATGCGCGGCGACGGTTTCGACACCGTGCGCAATCTGAAGACTTCGGCCCTGATGCGTCTCTCGCTGCGGCTCGGCGCGATTCTCTCCGGCGCAAACGAGCGACAACTGAGCGCGCTCTCGCGGTTCGCGGAACTGCTCGGCCAAGCCTATCAAATCAGCGACGACCTGCTCGACCTCGCCGAAGATTCCGTGCTCGCCGTCGGCGGCGCACGTTGCGCCACGCTCGCCGTCGAACGCGGCGCACCGAGCGCGCGCCTGCGCGTCGCCTCCTTATTGTCACACGCGAAAAACGTCCTCCACGCAGAGTTCGGCGACCGCCCGCCCGCACGTCTCCTCTGCCAGATGGCCGACTACATCGCGCAGAGATAAGGAGCGGACGCCGGATGCCAAACGCCCCATGCCGGTAGAAGACATAGCTTTTATCTTATCCGGCAGTTATTTTTGTTGAATGTCTTGAATGTTATTTAAAGCAGAAGGAGATAACCGATATGGCAGACGAAAAAGATAAAGCACAGGACAAAAAGAGGCAGCAGGATTCCGCGAGCGGCGGAGGAAACGACGAACAGGGGAGCGGCCACGGCAGCAGCGGGGGCAACATGGGTGCGGGAAGGTCGGGCAAAGAAGGCATGGGCAGCGAGAAGCCGAGCGACGAGCAGGGGATGGGCAGCCAGAAGCCCGGCGGCGGCTCCGGTTCATAACAATAAGCTTCACTCGGGATTATGTCTTCTCAAGCCGTAGCGATTACAGCGTCGGGCGATGCGTGCTCAAAGTCGGTCGAGCGCGCGTACGAGTACTGCCGCCGGACGACGCGCGTGCACGCGAAGAGTTTCTACTTCTGTGCACATTTTTTACCGCGCGAGAAGCGGCGCGCCATCTATGCCGTCTATGCGCTATGCCGGCACGTGGACGACGAGGTTGACGAGGCGACGGTGCGCGATGAAGCGAGCGCACGCGCCGCCGTCGAGCGTTGGCGCGCGCAACTCGAAGCGGTCTATCGCGGGCAGCGAACGCCCGCCGACTTTTCGCCGGTGCTCGTCGCGTGGCGCGACATGTTGACGCGCTATCGCGTCGCGCAGGAGTTGCCGCTTGAGTTGATGCGCGGCGTCTTGATGGACACATACCGGACGCGTTATGAAAGTTGGGATGCGCTGCGCGTCTATTGTTACAGGGTGGCGTCGGTGGTCGGGTTGATGTCGTCGGAAATCTTCGGCTATCGCGGCGGCGCAGAGACGCTTGCGTGTGCGGAGTCGCTCGGGCTGGCGATGCAGTTGACTAACATCCTGCGCGATGTCGGCGAAGACTTTGCAATGGGGCGCGTCTATCTGCCGCAGGATGAACTCGAACGCTTCAATGTTTCGGAAGACCAACTGCGGCGCGGCGAGGTGGACGAAAACTTTCGCGCCCTGATGCGCTTCGAGATTGCGCGCGCACGCGGGCTGTACGCGGAAGCGGAGCGCGGCATCCCTTTTCTGGACGCCGACGCGCGCTTCACAGTCCTCCTCGCCGCGCGACTCTACGCGCGTATCCTCGACGAAATCGAACGCGCCGACTTCAACGTCTTCACGCGCCGCGCGCATCTCTCCTTCACGCAAAAGCTGCGCGCCGCCCCGCGCGTCTGGCGCGAAGCGCGCAGGCTTTAGAGCCTCGCCAACAAAAACAGGATAGCGTTTGATAACTGTCACGATAGCGTTTGATATGTGTCGGGCGACAGGCTCGTCGCTGTCGCTGGCATCGTTGCGGGCGGTTGAAAGTTGCTCTGAAAGATTCGATGTCGTCGGCTGTCGAAAAGTTATTGCGCTGGCGGGAAGCGATTTGTTACCATGCGCCGCACTTACTTAAAAGTTTTAGCGGTCGAGACGTTTTTGGCCTGCGGGCAGATGCGGAAGGCTTTGGTTCGAGCCGATGAATAAGCAGCACAGCCGTCGAAGATTTCTCGGCAATGCAGCCGCGAGCGTAGGCGCGGTCGCGTTCGGCGCGAGCCTCCCGGCGGACGTTCTCGCGTCCGGCGCGGGACAGCAGGCTGCTACGGCCACGACCACGCCGCGCCGCGCACAACCTCCGCTCTCCATCGCCAGCGGCAACGGCGTCGCCGCCGTCACGAAGGCCGTGCAGGTGATGCGCGGCGGGGGCGACACTCTGGAGGCCGTGCTGGCGGGCGTCGAGATCGTCGAACTCGACCCGAAGGACAACTCGGTCGGATACGGCGGCCTGCCGAACGAGCGCGGCGACGTGGAGTTGGACGCGAGCGTGATGCACGGGCCGACGCGGCGCGCGGGCGCGGTCGCTTCTTTGCGCGGCGTGCGGACGCCCGCGAAGGTGGCGCGCGTCGTGATGGAACGCACCGATCACATTCTGATTGTCGGGCAGGGCGCGCGCGAGTTCGCCACCGCGCACGGCTTCGAGAACGTTGACTTGATGACGGAGGAATCGCGCATCGCTTGGCTGCGTTGGAAAGAGGGCCTTTCGGAGACGGACAAGTGGGGGCCGAGCCCGTATGTGCCCGCCGCCTCGTCGCCTTCGGGCGAGCGCAGGATTTCGAGCGAGCGCGGGAGTTTTCGTCTGGCCGAAGCGTACGCGCGGGGCGACGCCAGGCGGCGCGACGAAATTCTCGCATGGGCCGACGAGGTGGCGCGCAGGCCGCCGACCGGCACGATCAACTGTCTCGCCATAGACAAGAATTTCGACATCAGCGGCACGACGACGACGAGCGGGCTGGCTTGGAAGATACCGGGGCGCGTCGGCGATTCGCCGCTCATCGGCTGCGGCCTCTACGTGGACAACGAAGTGGGCGGGGCCGGTTCGACCGGACGCGGCGAAGAGGTCATCTATATCAACGGTGCGCGCACGGTCGTCGAATACATGAAACGCGGTCTGTCGCCCGAGCAGGCGTGTCTCGATGCCTTGAAGTTGATTGCCGCCCGCTACGGCAATAACTTGGACAAACTCAAAGAGATAGACGTTAACTTTTACGCGCTCAACAAGCGCGGCGAGTTCGCCGGAGCGGCCATCTGGAGCCATACCGTGACGGGTCGAGGGGAGTTGCGCCGCAGGCAGTTTGCGGCAGACGAAGGGCGCGGAGGGCGTCTGCTGGAAAGCGCGTACCTGTTCGAGCGTCGCGCCTGAAGCGGGCGTTGGCGGGAGCGGCGACTGAAGCTCCGGACGAGTGTTCTTTATTAATGCGGAAAAAAGGCCCGTAAAGTCTCTGTTTTAGGTAAATGGCTGTTGACACAGGGGCTAGATTCGTGTAAAAAAGCCAAGACTATTGAAGCCCAAGTGGCTCTCATCGAAGCTTTTTATGGGATGTTCCGCGCGGGGCTATTGATTTTTGAGACGGGTTGGCGAGAAAACAACAAAATCGTCTCCTGCGAGTCCGCTTGCGACTTGCGGCGCGCTCTCTACCAAATCTTGAATGTTTCACCTACGGGAGGAGAAGTAATGATCAGCAGAACTTGGAGCCGTACGCCCATTGCGCTATGCCTCGCGATTGCCATCTTGAGTACGTACTCGATGGTCGCGTTGGCGGCTCCGCAACAGGGGCAAGGGCCGTCAGGCGACCTGTCGGTCGTCGGTGAGGTCTCGGTCAACGGCGCAAGCGCCATTTCAGGTGCTACGGTGTTTTCGGATAGCACCATCACCACAGCGCAGGGTTCGAGCGCCGTCGTCAGTCTGGGTAAACTTGGCCGCGTCGAGCTTCTACCGAATTCCAGCGTCAAATTGAGTTTCAACGAGACGGGCGTGAGCGGCACGCTCGATTCCGGACGCGTTCGCTTCTCGACTCCTTCGGGCGTCGCCGCCAGCGTCATGACCAAAAATGCCAACGCAGTCGCCGATACCAGCCAGCCCAACGTTTTTCTGGTTGACGTCGAATGCGGCAACACGATTGTCAACACACAGGCGGGCCGCGTCGAACTTCGTCACGGCAACACCGTCAAACAGGTGGCCGCCGGGACGCAGGACACAGCCGGACAGGCTGCGCCCGGAACCCGCTGCACACGCTTGACCACCCCCGGCATGAGCGGCATCGGCGGCGGTGCGCTCGCGGCGTTGCTGCTGGCTGCCGGTGGCGCAGTCGCCGCAGCGATTCTTGCTGCCGGTGACGACGATTTCAACTTCGGCGACGACGTGATCGTCATCAGCCCGGCCAGATAAACCACACGGGCGGCGACTCTGGGATTTCACTCTGTGCGTCAACGGGGACGCACGGCAGAGTTCAAACCTTTAACTCCTGCGGGTCACGCGCTTTAAATCTCGCGTGACCCGCAAGTTTTTGTTAGACGCCCTCTCTTCGGAAAGGTCTGATTCTCTCGATGCATATCGCGGTGGTTGGAACGGGCTACGTCGGGCTGGTGACGGGAGCGTGCTTTGCCGAGTTTGGCGTTGATGTGACCTGCGTGGACGTTGATGCCGGGAAGATTTCACGTCTCCTCGAAGGCATCATGCCAATCTACGAACCCGGTCTCGACCAACTGGTCGCCAAGAACGTGCAGGCCGGTCGCCTCCATTTCACGACCGACCTGCGTTCGGCCATCGAACAGGGGCTCGTCATCTTTCTCGCCGTCGGGACGCCGCCGCGCGCCGACGGGTCGGCGGATTTGCGCTTCGTCGAAGAGGCCGCGCGCAACATCGCCGAGCACATGAACGGCTACAAGGTGATCGTCACCAAGTCAACCGTGCCGGTCGGCACGGGCGAACATCTCCGCCGCCTCATCAAAGAGCATCAGACAGAGTCGCACAATTTCGGCATCGTCTCGAACCCCGAATTTTTGCGCGAGGGCGCGGCCATCGGCGATTTCATGCGCCCCGACCGCATCGTCATCGGCAGCCGCGACGAGGAAGCGATTGCCATCATGCGCGACCTCTACCGCCCGCTCTTCTTGATCGAGACACCCTTCGTCGTCACTTCCGTTGAAGCGGCGGAGTTGACGAAGTATGCGGCCAACGCTTTTCTCGCCACCAAGATTTCCTTCATCAACGAGATTGCCAACCTCTGCGACCGCATCGGCTGCGATGTGCACGACGTGGCGCGCGCCATCGGGATGGATAATCGCATCGGAAAGAAGTTTCTGCATCCGGGGCCGGGCTTCGGCGGTTCATGTTTTCCGAAGGACACGAGCGCGCTCGTCGCCGTCGCGCGCGAATACGAGTCGGATTCCCTGATTGTAGATGCGGTGATCGAGGTCAACCGTCGGCAGCGCGCGGCGATGATCACGAAGATCGAGAAACTGGTCGGCGACTTGCAGGACAAACTGGTCGCCGTGCTCGGCCTCTCATTCAAGCCTCTGACGGACGACATGCGCGACGCCCCTTCGATTGACATCATTCACGGACTCATCGAGCGCGGCGCGCGCGTCCGCGCATACGACCCCGTCGCCATCCCGCACGCGCAGAAGGTGCTCCCAGACATCGAGTACGCGGAAGACGAATACGACGCGGTCACGGGAGCCGATGCGCTCATCTTTATGACCGAGTGGAATCAGTTTCGCGCGCTCGACATGCAGCGCGTCCGCGAGTTGATGCGCTCCCCCAAAATCGCCGACCTGCGCAACATCTACGAACCCTCGAACATGCGCGAAATGGGCTTCGACTACGTCGGGGTCGGAAGGTAGAAAGACAGTGACGAGTGACAAGTGACAAGTGACGAGTTGAAGACATAAAGTGTTCAACTACTTCCGCGCCACGCATCACTCCTTCTTCTTGCTCGTCACTTGTCACTTGTCACTCGTCACTGTTGTTATTATGCCACTTTCAGGAATCGTTCTGGTCACGGGCGGCGCGGGCTTCGTCGGTTCGCACATCGCGGCGGCCTTCGCGGCGTCGGGCGCGCGCGTGCGCGTGATAGACGACCTCTCGACCGGACACTTGGAGAACATTGACGAGATTGGCGGCGACGTTGATTTGGTGCGGGCGAGTTTGACCGATAGCGACGCCGTCCGGCGTGCGCTTGAAGATGTCGAGCTTGTGTTTCATGAGGCGGCGATTCCGTCCGTGCCGCGTTCGGTGGAGAACCCGCGTGCGACGCACGAGGCATGCGTGGAGGCGACCTTCTCTTTGCTGCTGGCGGCACGCGAGCGGGGCGTGCGCCGTCTCGTCTATGCCGCGTCGAGTTCCGCCTACGGCGACCAGCCGACGCTTCCCAAAACCGAAGCGATGCGCCCCGAACCGCTCTCGCCCTACGCCGCCGCCAAACTCGTCGGGGAGTATTACTGTCAGGTCTGGACGCGCGCCTACAATTTCGAGACGGTCTGCCTGCGCTACTTCAACGTCTTCGGCCCGCGCCAGGATCCCAGCTCTCAATACTCGGGCGTCATCTCGCGCTTTATCTCGGCACTCGCGTCGGGCGGCCGGCCCGTCATCTACGGCGACGGCGAGCAGTCGCGCGACTTCACCTACGTCTCGAACGTCGTCGACGCGAACCTGCGCGCCGCCGAGACGTCGCGCGGCGTCGGCGAAGTCATCAA
>DATLMV010000137.1:0-19267 GCA_035537095.1 Pyrinomonadaceae bacterium | reverse complement strand
AGGCCGCTCGCGCCCTTCGGGTTGCTGTTGACGGCGAAGCGTCCGGGAGACGAGATGCGCTCGATTGAGGCGCGGGAACTCCGACGGATGGTTGACGCGCATCGCGTCGTCGTCCTGCGCGGGTTCGACGCGCTCGCGTGCGACGCGCTGCCCGATTTCTGTCGCGGTTTGGGCGAACTGCTCGAATGGGATTTCGGAACGGTCAACGAACTGCGCGTCCACACGGACGCGCAGAATTATCTCTTCACGAATCGCGCCGTGCCTTTTCATTGGGACGGCGCGTTTGCGGGGCGCGTCCCGCGTTATATCTTCTTCCAATGCGAAATCGCACCCCCGCGCGGCACGGGCGGCGAGACCCTTTTCACGGATACGACGCTGATTCTTCGTCAGGCGACGGCGCAACAGCGCGCACTCTGGCAGCGCATCCGCATCACCTACACGACCGAAAAAATCGCGCACTACGGCGGCACGTTCACCTCGCCGCTCGTCGCGCGCCATCCCTTGAGCGGCGAAGCGTTGATGCGTTTCGCCGAGCCGGTCGCGGATTTGAATCCGGTCACGCTCCGCATCGAAGGGTTGGCGGAGAGTGAACAGCAAGGCTTCCTCAAAGAGTTGCACGAGACGCTCAACGACGCGCGCTTCTGTTACCGGCACGAGTGGACGGGTGGCGACATCCTGATCGCGGATAATCACGCGCTGCTGCACGGGCGACGCGCCTTCGCGCAGGATGCGTCGCGGCCACAGAGCCGCTTGATTCGTCGCGTCAATATCCTGTAGGACGATAATAGAACTTCGATGCTGCGTTATCTCAAATACATGCTGCGAATCCGCCGCGTCGAATTTCGCATCGCGGAGATTCCCATTCTGGCGATTCCGCTGCTCTTGATGTTGACGGACGCGACATTCTTGCGGACTTCGTATTTCTGGGAAGGCGTGCTGATATTTTTCCTTCTCTTCGCCTTCGGAGACATCGTCAACTGTCTCGCCGACCGCGACCTCGACGCCGTCTACAAACCGCATCTTTCCGAAGCCGTCTATGGCCTCGGCGTCCGCTTCGTCACCTTTCAGGTCTATGCGACGGCGTTCCTCGCGCTCGCCTTCGCGGCGCATCTCTCTTGGCGACTCAATCGCTGGCAACTGTTTGCGCTCGTCGCCGTCGGGCTCGCGCTCGGCGCGGCCTACTCGGTCGAACCCTTGCGACTCAAGCGGCGCGGCCTCGCGCAACTCGTCTGCCTCTGGCTGATCATCTTCGTCGGGCCGATGCTCTTCGTCGCCACGCTCGTCGGCTCGTTCCCGACGCTCACCGTGCTGCTCTTCGCCGCCGCCTACGGGACGCTTCAGATGGGCGTGATCCTCGTCAACACCGCCGAAGACTACCCGGAAGACCTCGCCGCCGGTATCGAGACGACGGTCGTCACGCTCGGGCTGCGGCGCGGCATCACGCTCGCGTTCTGGATGACGCTCGCGGGCGCGGTCGGCGTCCTCGCGCTGCTCATCCGCCTCTTTTCCGGTCGTCAAACAAGCTCGCTCCACCTGCTCGCGTTGCTGCCCGCCGTCGCCGCCTGCATCTACGTGACGGGCGACATCCGGCGTCTGCAACATGCGGTCGAAGCGCAGGGACTCGACGAAGGCATCCGCACCGTCAAACGCGCCGCCCGACGCGTGCCGCTCTGGGTCACGCTCGTCGCATGGTCAATACTCGGCGCGGCCCTCGCGCTGTTCCTCACCGGAGGCGGGCGCGATTGAGGCAGAGGGAAAAAGTTAAAAGGCAAAAGTTTATTTATCATCCGTTTTATCTGTCGCTTATCTCTGCGTGCTGCTGTGAAATGATATTGAAAAATTGTTTCTAATGCGAATCAAGAGTAGAAAAGGCAGATAAGCGGCTCGGTTGATAAGATTGAGTTTGTGGAAAACAAACTTATCACCCTCTACCTCTTAATCTGCCGCCTCTACGATACTGAAGCGGTCTTGAAACATCAACGCTTGAGTAACTTCAAGCCCACTTTTACGGACGAAGAACTGCTAACGATGTACATCTTCGGGCATCTGCAAGGTCACACCACACACCGCCGCATCTACGATTATGTCGCGGGTCATTGGCGCGAGTGGTTTCCTGCCTTGCCCAGTTATCAAGCTTTCAACCGACGAGTCAATGAACTCATTCCGGCTTTCGAGTTGCTTATCCATCAGCAGTTGACCAGTGCAGGTCAGCGCGTCACAGAGACCGCAGACCGTCTGATCGATAGCCTGCCAATCATGCTCGCGATGGGGACGCGTGCTAATCGGGCGCGCGTGGCTCGTGAACTGGCAGATACTGGCTTTTGTGCGACCAAGCAGATTCATTACAGCGGCATCAAGCTGCATTTGATTGCCGCCCGCCGCTCGAAGCTGTTGCCGTTGCCGGAACGCTTGGCCCTAACGCGCGCCTCGCAACACGACCTCTCAGCATTGCGCGAACTCAATCCGACGCTTGGCGTTTACGGCCTCTTCGCTGATAAGGCTTACGCTGATACTGAGACGAAAGCGGTTCTGGCGATGCGCGGAACTCATTTGCTGACACCCTACAAGCGTCGAAGAAACGAGCCGGAGACGAATATCCCGACTCTGCTCAGTCGGTTTGTTTCCAGCATCCGCCAACCGCTGGAGAGTCTCTTCGGTTGGATGATTCAAAGAACAGGCTTGCAGAACGCATCAAGGGTGCGTTCAACTAATGGACTGTTAGCGCATTGCGACGGCAAACTCGCCGTCGCCTGTTTGTTGCTAACTTTCTACGCTTGATTCGCATTGTTTCTAGTCTTGCGACGTGCTTTGACGAATGAGGATAATCGAGCGCACACAATGGGAAGCAAAGCTGCGGGCGGCGTGCGTCCGATAAAATCTGATAAATGAAGGTGAGGATAAATAAAACGCATGACAACCGAGAAGACAAGCATGACGACCGAGAAGACAAACAGGCCGGAAGCTTCGGAGTATGATCCTTACTACGAGCGTTATACCTCGCTCGTGCCGGACGGCGACCTGCTCACGATTTTGAGCGAACAACTGAAACGAACTTTAGCCACGTTCGCAGACATCTCCGACGCGCAGGCCACGACGCGTTATGCGCCCGGCAAATGGAGCATCAAGGAACTGGTCGGGCACATGATTGACACCGAGCGAATCTTCGCCTATCGCGCGCTGCGCTTCGCGCGCGGCGACGCGACGCCGCTCCCCGGTTACGAGCAGGACGACTACATCCGCAACGCTTCGTTCGACGCCTGCACCTTTGAGAGTCTCGCCGCCGAGTTCGAGAGCGTCAGGCGCGCGAGCATCTTTCTCTTCAAGCATCTGGACGCGGAAGCATGGACGCGCACCGGCAAGGCCAACGACAGCCCCGTCAGCGTCCGCGCCCTCGCCTACATCATCGCCGGTCACGAACTGCATCACACAGAGATTCTACGCACCCGCTACCTGTCGAGTTGAAGACGGGCAGGAAAGAGACGACAAGGGAGACAACATGCGACCGCGTCGGCGAACGATGAAAAGTGTCGTCGTTATCGGACTCGTTGCGTGTCTCGGGAGGCTCAGGGCGCGGGTTGGTTGGAGAGGAGGGTGAGCAGGCGGTCGGGGTAGTCGGTCATGATGCCGTCAACGCCGAGGGCGATGATGCGTTGCATGTGTTCGGGCTGGTTGATCGTCCATGCGTGGACTTGAAGATTGCGCGCGTGTGCGGCGTCAACGAAATTTTTTGTCAGGACGTGGACGCCTCCGGCGTATTCCGGCACTTGCAGGGCTCTGGCGGCGAGTTGCCGCGCGCCGCCGACGTGCGCTGTGTTCATCGCCATGAAGGCCGCCACCTCGGACGTGCTCGCGGAAGTGGCGACCTCCGCGCACTCCCGCCGGAACTCTTCGAGCACTCCCGATGTAAACGAACCGATGAGCACTCGGTTAACCAATCCGCGCTCGCGAATCATGCGGCAGAGGGCGGGCGTGAGCGACGGCTCCTGCTGTTTGGGTTCGATGTTGAAGCGGATGCCGGGGAAGGCGTCGAAGACTTCGGCGAGCGTGGGGACGCTGAGACCCTTGCCGCGCAGGGGGAAGGTTTGGCCCGCGTCGGGCGTCCAACGATAACCTGCGTCGAGACGTTTCAACTCGGCGAGCGTCATCTGTCGAATCGCGCCCGCGCCGTCGGTCGTGCGCTCGACCGTGCTGTCGTGCATGACGACGAGCACGCCGTCTGCGGTCGTGTGCACGTCCATCTCCAACACGTCAACGCCCAACGCGGCTGCCCGCTCGAAAGCGTAGAGCGTGTTTTCGGGCCACAGCCCCGCGCCGCCGCGATGCGCGATGACGAGCAGGCGGCGCGGCAGTTCTGCGAAGTATGGATGTGTGGGAGCGGGCGGAGTCGCAGGAGTTGTTTTAAGCATGTAGCCAATGTAGCCGAAGACCGCACCGAGGACGACGAGACCAGAGAGCAGGACGATAAAAAGTTTCTTGAGCATACGTGCGGACGCGGGAGTCAGCCCGCGAGTTTAGCCTCTCGCAAAATGAACGCACGCGCCGGTTCGTCTCGCGCCGCACGCGCCTCGTCCACGCCTCGGATGCTCCCGTTCCTTCAACCAAGTTTCAACCAAACAATAGCATGTCCGCACACTTTCCCGACAGCCTTGAGTGTTGAAAAAGAGGCTTTAAAAGGTCGCGAAAGCGTCGCGAAAGCATCCCGCGCGTGCGCCCCTCGCTCCGACATTTGACACTTCATCCAATTAAGGGCAACAATGAATCACCCCGTTAGTGATCCCCCTTTAAAGTTTGAAAGTCGGGCGGCGCGCATCCGCCGGAGATGCATCCTAGAGATGTCTGCGCGAGTCCGTCCGGAGCCGGAGTCAGGAGCGTCTCCGGCGTTGAAGATTTCGGCGCGGAGAGTCGCTCCGGCGTCGCGTCTGAGGCGAACAAGGGAAAGCATGGAGTTATGGTTTCACAAGGAAACAACCGTCGGATGAGATACACGATTCTGATCGTCGAAGACACGAAAGATACGCGCGAGTTGTTCAGGCTGATGTTGCAGGTGCGCGGTTATCAGGTGTTGGAGGCGGACAACGGGCTGGTCGCGGTCGAGGTCGCGCGGCGCGATCATCCGGACGCGATTCTGATGGACATGAGTCTGCCCGTCCTCGACGGCTGTCAGGCGACGCGACGCATCCGCGAGCAGCCGGAGATGCGTGCCATCCCGATTATCGCGTGCACCGCGCACAACCAATGGGAATGGCGCGGCAAGGCCATCCTCGCGGGCTGCACGGACTTTATGACCAAGCCCTTCGACGCCGACGCGCTCAACTCCATGCTCTCCAGACATCTCCCCGCCTGAACCGCACACGCTCTCCCCGCCTCCCCGCCCGCGCACACGCCGTCTCAACTTCCGCGACAACAATTTTTTTACACGCGCCGCAAATTTTCCTGCGCGCACGCCTATCCTTTTCGCCCGCGCGCGTCTCTATATCAATAGAGGGGACGCGACGGCGCGAGATGCGGCGGGCGCGTTTTGGAGTATGCATGCCGGAGACGGGTTCGGAAGTTTTGGACGAAGTGCTGGTGGTCGCCGCGATTGTCGGCGACCTCGGCGCGTTCGACCAACTCGTCGCACGTTATCGCGCGGCGGTCGTCCGCACGGCGCAGACCTTCGTCGGGCGCGACGATGCGGAGGACGTGGCTCAGGACGTGCTGCTTCTGGCCTTCAAGGCTCTGCCCTCGATTGACGAGCCGTCGAAGTTTGCCGCGTGGCTCTCGGCCATCACGCGCCATCACGCGATGCGCTACAACCGGCGCGAGCGCGCGCACCAGCGCGGGCGCATCGAATTAGACGAGATGCTGCTCGCACAGTTCGGCGCGCTGACGAAACCGCTCGTGGACAGCAGCGGCGACGAAGAACTGCGGCTCGCGCTCGAACACATCCCGGCTGATTACTCGGTCGTGCTGCACCTGCGTTTTCTCGACGAGATGCCGCTCAAAAGAATCGCGGCCTTCACCGGGATGCCCGTCTCGACCGTCAAGTGGCGACTCCATCACGGCAAGAAACTGCTGCGCGAGCAGGTGGAGCGTCTGCGAATCGGTTCGACGTTGCCGACGGAGCACAAAGCGACGGAAGAGAGTAAGGGTAAGAAAACGAGTCCTTGATTGGTCGCTTAGCTGCGCGCCTTCGATGGCTTGGATAGTGGGTCTGTATTTTTGGAATTTGAAACGAGAGGTGAAATATGGAGAGAGAGAAAGAGATCGTGAAGTTGGTCAACGTGCTGCGGCACACGTCGCGGATGGCTGTCCAGTCGGAGTTGACCGGCGCGGACGACAAGGGCGCGGCGGCCTTCTGCGTCGAGAAATATAACCGCGTGCTGGCGCGTCTCAAGGAGATTGACCCGAGCGTCGGGACGGTCTTCGAGCCGATTGCGCCGGGCACGTCGCTGGCCGTGACGGCGATTGCCTGCCGCCAACTCGGAGCCTACTATGAAGACGAACTCGGCCCCGCCGCCAAGTTCGGACGCGCCTACGGCATCGCCTTCGACCCCAACACCTTCAAGGAGTTCTGGAACAAGGGCGCGCGCGAGATCGAAGACCTCGGCGAGTTTATCCGCGAGAGCATCGCCGAATGGACGCGCCACCGCAAACCCGGCGGCCCCGCGTCATGCGGCACAGAGCCCCCGCGCGAAAGCACGCCGCCGCGCAGCTAAAAATAGTTCGGATGAACGATAACTGAACTTCATCCGGGACGTGCAAGAGGACACAGCGGGGGCGCGAGAAAGTCGAGTCGCTTTTCTCGCGCCTTCGCTTGTGTCCTCTTTTATCTTCTGTGTCCTCTGTGTCTCTTGTGCCTGCCCGCTCTGTCTCTCTGCGAGCAATCTAAAATCCGTTGACAGGAGGCGTCTCGTTTAAGACTTCTTTCCGGTCGAGAGATGTTCAATGGCTTTTTGGATTCGGCGGGCGCGGGTGTCGGGTCGCTTGGCGTCTTCGATGGCGCGTGCGTGCTCCTTGCGGTGCGTGTAGCTCAGTTTGTCCCAAGCGGCTTGCGCGGTCTTGTTGGCTTTGAGCGCGCGTGCGAAATCGGGCGCGGGAGTGATGATGCGCGGTTCCTCGTCGCGCTCCATGACGATGCTCACCGTCTCGCCGCCTGCGACCTGCGCGCCCTCGCGCGTCTCCTTGTTGACGGCCATGTAATGACGCCCGCCGCCTCCTCTCGGAAAAATAGAACTGCGGAAGGCGTAGCCGTTGATTGTGCCGCGCACGGGCACGCGCGCACGCGTTCCGAAAACCTTCTCGACATCGAAGGGGATATTGATGAGTGTGCCCGCGCCGCTCTCCAACTGTTCGAGCACGACGCGAAAACGTTTCCTTGTTGTCGGCATAAATCCCGGCCTCCTCTTTCAAAAGATGACGACCATCGCTCCTTCCGGAATGTGGTCGAAGTGGTTTCTGATGTCGGAGAGATGCATCACGACGCAGCCCCAAGAGAGATGGCGCGGCCCATCGTTCTCCCACTCCTCAATCCAGCCGTGAAAGCCGATGCCGCCGCCGAGCGCGGTATTTTCCAACGTCGGCGCGCGCCGCCGCCAACTCTCCGCAATCTGCGCCGCCTCTTGCTCCGTGACTATTCCTTCGGCCCTGCCGCGCGCGGCGTCGAACTTGTTCGGGTAGTTAATCTTGATCCAATGCCCGCCGTAGTATTCGCCGTACGGGCCTTCGAACTTGCCCCGATGTTTGCGGATGACGAAATACATGCCCTTCGGCGTCTTGTTGTCGCCGCGCACGCGCTTCTCGCCTTTTGCCTGACCGAAGCCGACATCGAACTCGCCGAGCGTCCGCCCGCGCTCGACGAGACGCATCCGGTATTCGTCTTGATTGACGAGCACGAGCGTCGCCTCCGTTTGCGGGACGTGGAGCGCGCGGTGCGACTGGATGAAGGCGGTCGGCGCGGCGTAATGCTCGCGCAGCCAAGCGGCGTCTTTGCCGTCGGCGGAAGGCCAGTAGGTCGGCGCGAGCGTCGTATCCCAACGCAGTTCGAGATGCAGGTGCGCGTTGAAAAACTTGTCGGGGTCTTGCCCGATGGTGGCGATGAGTTGACGCCGCCTGACATCTTGCCCGGCGCGCACTTTGATCTCGTTCAGGTGCGCGTAGAGCGAACGAATCACACGCTTCTCGTGATTCTCGTAGAACGTATGTTCGATGACGACGACGTTGCCCCAGAGCCGCCCGCAATGCTCCGCGAAGACGACGCGGCCATGCGCCACCGCCGACACGTCCTGACCCAGATCCGTGTCGCCGCCGCCCGTCCCGTTCCAATCCTCGCCCGTGTGCAGGCCCAGATCGTACTCCTCCGCGAAGTGTGTGGCGACGTACCAACCGTCGAACCGTTTGCCCGTCGCATGGTCGGTGTACGAGCCCGTGCCGTCGGGGTTGCCGAAGGGAAAATCGAAACCGTCGGCGGGCGTCTGCGGGGTCGAGAGAAAATCGTCGAAGACGTTTGCCGCGCGCGTCGGGCCGTGCGCGACGCCGTTCGAGACGCTGCGCTGCGGCGCGTTCCGTCTGCACGCCTGAACGAACGGCAACAACAGCAGCAAGAGCGCGAGCAAGCGCGTCGAACGCGCGGACGCCGTGCGCCACAGACGCGCGGAGGCCATGCGACACGAACGCGCGGGCGCGACGCCCGCGACGCGACCTGCGCCGGAGACGCGCGTCCTATCTCTGGCAGATTCCCACAGCAGCATCCGCGTGCATTCTAACGCAAGCGCGCACGCTCACCCGTGCAAATTTTTCGACGGGATAAGCGTGCGCTCCGGAGACGAAGGACGCGGAGCGAGTTGACGTGAATCGAGTTGAGGATATGCGTGCGCGCTTATTTATTCGACAGCACTTCCTTGATGAAGGCGAGCGCGCGTTCGTCGCCGCTCTGCGCGAGCCAATGAATCGCCTGACGGCGCACGTCCGCGTTGCGATGCGTGCGCGCGAGTTGGATAAGCAGCGGGATGGCCTCGCCGCGCGGGCGTTGGCTGATGGCGTGGACGGCCTGAAGTTGAACGTCCGTGTCGCCGTCGGAACTGTCGAGCGTTTGGCGGAGCATCGAGAGGCTGCGTTCGCCCGCCTTCTGTCCGAGCCAATGAATCGCCTGCCCGCGTAGCTGGCTGTTTTCGCCGCTGCGCGCCACTTCGAACAGCTTGTCGAGCGCGCGCTGGCTGTCCATCTGCGAGAAGGCGTGGAGCACTTGCGACTTGACATCCGTGTCGCGCTCGCTCTGGTAAATCTTGATCAACTCCTCGACCGCCGCTTCGCCCTTGCGCTGCCCGATCCAATGAATCGCCTTCTGCCTCACGTCGGCGTCCGGGTCGTTGCGCGCAATCTCGGAGAGCTTCGCAGAGGCGCGCGGGTTATCCATCTGCGAAAGCGAATGGAGAATCTTTTCGCGAATCTGGGGGTTGCGGTCGGCATTGTAGACGGAGAGCAGTTCGTCGAGAGTTTCGGGGCTGTCGCGTTGGCCGAGCCAATGAATCGCCATCCCGCGCGTTTCGATATCGTCGCCCGCGCGTGCGATGTCGAGCAGGGTCGCGTGCGCGCGCCGGTTGCTCATCTGCGAGAAGGCATGGAGGACTGCGCGCCGGACATCCTCCGTCCGGTCGGCGTGGTAAATCTTCAACAACTCTTCGACCAGAGCCTCCGTGTCGAACTGTCCGAGACGATGAATCGCCTGCTCTTTGACATCCTTGTCTCTGTCCGTGCGCGCGACTCTCAAGAGGAACGCGGAGGCGGCTGCGATGTCGTCGTTATGCGCGACGGCGTGAACGATGGCGGCGCGCACGTCCTTGTCCGTGATCGTCTGGTAGAGACTTTGCAGGGTAGCCAGCGCGGCCTCGTCGCGGCTGAAGCCGATGGCGTGGGCGGCGGTTTCGCGGAGGTCTTCCGATTCGCGTTCGTTGCGGACGAGTTCGGAGAGGAAGGCGTGCTCGCCGCCGACGTGGCCGAGCCAGAAGGTCGAGGTCTTGCGAATCTCCTCGTTCTTCGACTGGCGGACGAAGTTTTTGAGCATCGCGTTGACGCGCGGGTCGTCGTGGACGGCGAGCGCGACGGTCGCCGTCTCGACGAGGCGCGCGGGGAGCGCGGATTGCACGACGCCGAGCAGGAAGTTCAAGCTCTCCTCGTTTCCGGCGCGACCGAGCCAGTAGACGGGATAGTTGCTGTATTCGCGGCGTCGTTCGAGGTTGTAGATTTCGGCGCGCGTCATCTCGCCGCCCTGCGGGTTGTGTAGCAGAAAGAGGCCGAGGTTGCGCGTCTCGACCGTCACGCCGTTTGACTTGCCCGTGAAGACGGTGATTCCCGAGAAGCTCTGCATGTTGCCCCTGAACTGGTCAACGTCGGGGTCAATGGCGATGCCGGGGCGCACGTCGAACGTGTATGCGACCCAGAAGGGCGAGCCCTTCGCGCCCGCGCGCCCCTGCCGGACGGCTGCCTCCATCTTCGCTTTCAGGTCTGCGCCTTCGACGGGGCGGAAGGCCGAGGGCGGCGGTGTCGTCGCGCGTTGACGCGCGGCGTTATCTGCCTGCACGGATGCGCTGCTGTCGCGCGCGCAGGCGAGGCCGGTCAAGGTCAGAGCGAAAAGGAGCGCGAGCGTGAGAGTTTTCCGTTGCATGTTTTTACTCCTGATAAGCGGCAATGTGACGAACCGGAAATCCGTGCTGATTCGTCTCTACTGTTTCCCTCCGGCGACGCGACACGCGCAGACACGCGTGTTCAGCGCAGGAGGTCTTGAAGGAATTTGAGAGCGCGCGGGTCGCGGCTCTGTCCGAGCCAATGGATAGCTGTTTTTCTCAACTCGCGCGAAGCGTCGCCGCGCGCCACGTCCATCAGTTTTTGCAGCGCGCGCTCCTGTTTCGACTGGCTGAAAGCGTGGAGCAGAGACTGCTTGACCTCATCTTCGCGCTCGGCGTCGTAGAGCTTGATGAGCAGTTCGAGCGATTCGGCGTCGCCGCGCTGGCCGAGCCAATGGATAGCCTGCGTGCGCGAGTGCGTGTCGTCGCCGCTACTGCGCGCGATGTCGAGCAACAACTCGCGCGCGCGCCCGCTCCGGTTCTGCGAGAGCGCGTGCAGGACTGCGCCGCGTATCTCTTCGTTGCGGTCGGCGCGGAAGATGGTCATCAACTCCTCGACGATGCCCTCGCGCCGTTTCTGTCCGAGCCAATGGATAGCCTGCGCGCGCACCTGCAAGCTGTCGCTGCTGCTGCGCGCGACTTCGAGCAGCTTGGCTTCGGCGCGCGGGTCGGGCATCTGCGAGAGCGAATGGAGAATGCGCGCGCGAATCTCCTCGTCGCGGTCGGTGTTGAGAATCCGCATCAGGTCGTCGAAACTCTGCGCATCCCTGCGTTGGCCGATCCAATGAATCGCCATCTGCCGGAGTTCCGTGTTGTCGCCGCCGCGCGCGATGTCGAGCAGCTTACTGTAAGCGCGCGGGTTCTGGTTCTGGGAGAGCGAATGCAGAACCCTCTCTTTGACTTCCGTGTCGCGTTCGGCGTCGTAGATTTTCAGCAACTCATCCAACGCCGCCTCGCTGCGAAACTGCCCGAGACGATGAATCGCGGCGGCGCGCAACTCGGGGTCGGGTTGCGTGCGCGCGATGTCGCTGAGCAGCGAGAACGAGTCGGCGTCTTGTCGCTGGCCGAGCAGGTTGACGGCGGTCTCCTTGAGTTCCCTGCTGGCACGCGAATCCATCTTGAGAATCTCGCGCGCGTAGACGGCGGCGCGCTGCGGGTCTGACTGGAAAAGACTTTGCAGGGCGACCATCTTGAGTTCGTCGTCGGCGATGCCTTCGAGTTCGACCCTTTTCCCCGTCTGCGGAGCAATCTCGGCCTGCATCGCGCGCGCATCGTCGGCCCACGTCGAGCGCGGAAACTCTCTGAGGAGTCGTTCCAGACGCTCGTCCGCCGCTTGAAACTTGCGCTGCTTCTTCAGAGCGTACGCGAGCCAGTAGAGCGCGGCGTCAACGTCGCGCTCCTTCGGATAACCGGCGATGTAGCTGTCGAACTTGGCCGCCGCGCCCTCCCAATCCTCGCGCTCGATGGCGGTGCGCCCCTGCCGGAAAACGAGCATCGCCGGAGAGTCGCCGCCGCTCTGGACGAAGCGCCGGAGTTTGGCGAGGTCTTGGTTGAAGCTGCTCGCCCTCGGCACTTGCGCGGGCGTGAGGAAACTCCCGACGACGCAGAGGGCCGCGACGAGCAGCACGCCGACGCCGCGACGCGCGCGCCTCGCCGGATGATTGCGGGATGCTTGGAATCTGTTCATCATCTTTTTCATATTCGTTATTCGAGACCCGGCGAGAGCGCGGCCTGCACTTGCAGGACGCCCACCAGATGTTTCCGCTCGATGCGTTCCTTGATGCCCTTCACGTCCGAGCGCGAAGGCTGCGCGGGCATGTTCGAGATGTCGAGCAGGATGGGCTCAAGGCTGTCGAGCAAATCCTCGACGGGGGCGTTGCCCGCGCTCAGGGCTTCGCGTCGCAGGACGATGTTGTGATAGAGCAGACGCTTTGAACGCGCGCGCGCCGCCGCGACATCGAACGTCGGGTCGCTCTCCGCGAAACGCGCGTTGCGAAAACTGCGCAACAACAGCCCCGCCTGTTCCGCATGCCGCGCCACCCTCGAACCGGAATCCGCACGCGAAATGCTTCCCGCGAACTCGGGATTAAAGAAACGCTCGTCGGCAACGTAAGGCACAGCGGCAGGTGTCGCCGCCGACGCAAGATGCTCACGTGTCACCTGTTCGCGCGCTAACTGTTCGTGCGACAGGATGCGGACGCCGCCCGGCTTTGTCCGCGAACGCGCGACCGGCCCGACGTGAGAACGGGCACGCTCTCTCGCCACACGAACCTTAGTCGCCATACGATTGGCCGCGACAAACTTCGCCGTCTTCGTTTCGTCTCCCGAAGCTTCATCTCCGGCGGACGCTTTATTCGTTATTTCAGCTTCCCTATTCGTGCTTTCGCTTTCCCTCTTGGCGTCTTCTCGGTTATCCGCTTTTGCGACATCACGCACGGCGGGCGCATGCGTCTCGTCCGTTTGAGAGACTGCGCGCGGCGCGTTGACGCTCACGCCCGAACCGGCGAACCAAAACGCGCCCGCGAAACTTCCGGCGACGAGCAACAGGAGCGCGACCGCCAGCGTCGTCTTCAGATGCGGCGCATCCAGCACGCGTGCGAAACTCTCATGTATCCACCCGTAGAGGCCGCGCGGCTGTGCTTTCGCCCGCGTGCGCGCGGTTGCATCGTCCTGATGGCGCGACGCGAGGATGGAGGCGAGCGCCTTCTGCTGTGCGAGCCGGTCGGGCGCGAAATCGTAGGCGCGCAGTTGACGGCGCAGCAGGAGGAAACCTTCCCGCGCCTCCCGGCAGGCGGCGCACGTCTCGATGTGCGCGCGCAGTTGTGCGGAGTCGGCGGGCGCGAGTTCCGCATCAACGAGCAGGGAAACTTTTTCTGTCTGGTCGCAGTTCATCTTGAGTCCGTCGTGCTATCGTCCGGGCCGTTTGGCGGCGTCTGTCTGTCTGCGGCGTCAGGTTTTGGACAGGGCGCGTTGTGCTCTGTGCCAATGCTCGCGGAGCGCGGTGCGCGCGCGAAACACGTCCACCTTCACCTTGCTCTCCGAGATGTTGAGGACGCGCGCCATCTCGGAGTAGCTCATCTCCTCATGCTCGCGCAGCAGCAGCGCGGCGCGTTGATGTTCGGGCAGACGCTTCAGTAAATCCAGAATCAACTCGTTTCGTTCCGCCGTTTCAAAATCTTCCAGAGGCGTCGGCGACGCGGTGCGGAAGGCTTCCGCCACCCTGCCGAAAAGTCTCTGCCGCGTGCTTCTTTTCGTCAGTTCGTTCAAAGCGAAATTCCGCGCCACGCGAAAGAGCCAGAAGCGCGCTTCGCCTGCGCCGATTTGTTCGAGGCCCGTGCGATATAGCTGCATGAAACTCTCTTGCGCGATGTCTTGAGCAGCGCCCGAGGAGCCACCCAGAATGCACTCCAAAAAACGGCAGAGGCTCGGGTAGAACTCGTTGAAGATTGACGCGAACTCTTCGTCTGTGTTCGCCATAAACCTCTCTACGCTGAAGAAAACAGTCCGGGCGGCGAAAAGTTACAGTTTTTTTTCGGGCGGTGACGTGCGGAAAGGAAAGCTTAGAGGAGCAAACGCTTTGAGATGTGCCGCCGCGCAGGTATTTGATGCGGGCGCGCGTACTATTTCTTTCGAGTATTCGCTTGATATCTTTCGCGCAGTCTCATCACGCACGCGCGAGCGTTGACGACGACGGAGAAGAAGCTTCGACGAGACGGTATTCGTCGAGTTGAAACTGCGGGACGCTCTTGCGCGCGGTCGCATGGCAGGTGACGTAGTTTTCAAACTCCGAATCGCGGCAACTGACGCGCGCCACGTGTATCAAAGCCCCGCCGTCGGACGCGAACCTGAGCGTCCAACTCTTCCCGCCGTCGCTTTTGGAATCGAGCAGCCACAACTCCTCGACGCCCCTGATGCCCGTCTCCGCGCGGACGTAGAACTCCGCCGCCTGCGCCTGATACGCGTAGCAGGCGCGCCCCCTGAAGCCCTCCAAGACGAGCCTCCGCGCTCTGTAAGCGGCGGCGATGGTGCGGCCCGTCTCGGCGGTCGTGTGCGCGTAGAACAGCCCGTGCGGGAAGCAGACGAGATTGCCCGCGAAGCGGTCGCCGCCTACGTGCGACGACTGCCACACGTTGTCGCCTTCAACGTCGCGCAGGGACTTGTAGAGCGGTCGCCCGTAGAGCGCGCAGCACTTGTCGCGCTTGCCGTGCGTGCAGACCAGAAAGAGCGGTTGCTCGACTTGCTCCCCGCCCGCGAGCAAACTTCCGGCGGCGACGGCGGCGATGTCGAGCGACAGCAGGTTTTCGTACTGCTCCAACTCGAAGCGGACAATGAAAGGCCCGCGCGGGCGCGAGCGCACGACGTAGAACTGGATGCCCCCCGCGCACGCGCGTTCACGCTTGATGAGCAGCAGGCGCGAGCGCGGAATAGTGGCGAGCGTGCGCTGGATGAAGCTCTTGATTGCGGGCGAGAGACTGCTCTCCTCGAACGCCTTCGCGCCCCAAGAGTATGGATATTCGAGCAGCAGCCAGAGGCCGCCGACCGAGGCCGTGCCGAAACTCTTCTCCGCGACGCGGCGCGAAAGTTCGGAGCAGAAGAAGGAAGGTTGATTCATCTCGTGGACGCTTTATCCGTCAACGATAACAACAAGGCCGTGCACTATCAACTCCCGGAGGAAGGCGCGCACCGTCCGTTCGTCCAGTTTACCGCGCGCCGCCTCGCACAACTCCGCGACCGTACAGATGCGCCGCTCCTCCAGAGGCCGCAGCACGACGAGCGCACCTTCCGCCAGACGCCAACGCTTCTTTCGCGCCGTGAATTCGACGATGCCATCCTCGACCCGCAGATTCAGAGGTCGCGGCGCGGCCAGACGCACGAGCGCGCCGGACGCGTCGGGAAGCACGTCTTGCGTCGCGCTCCAAGGAAGTCCGGCGTAGGCGCGCGGCTCGGCCTGTGCGTCGAAATCTTCGAGGAAACGTTCGAGCGCGCGGTCGTCCCACTCGTTTAAAAATTCTTCGCGCAGCCGCGAGACGTGCGCGGCGCGTTCCTCTTCGGCAGCGAAGCGCGGCAAATCCTTGCGGAAGGCTTCGCGCGCTCGCATCTTTTCGTTGACCCAGTTGAGCAGGTCGAGGCCGGTGCGGTTGTGTATGCCGACGGTGAGATGCAGCGTCGGCTCGGCCAGCGGCGCGGCGACGTGCCAGAAGCCGCGCGGGATGTAGAGCAGGTCGCCGTCTTCGAGCGTCTCTTCCCAGAGCGGCGGGTGGTCGGGCGTTTCGCAGAGTGCGCCGTCGCCGGAGACGGGGTGCGGACGCGTCTCCCCGTAAATGCTCCAACGCTTGCGCCCGAGGACTTGCAGGATAAAAACGTCGTGATCGTCCCACTGCAGGTCGAAGCCGCGCGAGGTCTGCCAACCGGCATAGGCGTTGATCTGCACGCGCTCTCGAAAGAAGAGTTCGAGCATCACGGCCAACTCTTCGAGCGGCGCGTCGAGTTCGTCAACGGCGTCGAGGACGAGTGTTGCGCCGCGACGGAGATGTCTGGCGAGTTCGACGGGCATGAGGCGCGGGACGGGCGGTTTGCCGCGCCTGCCCGCGACGTAGCGGAGACAGGATGAGGGGGGAAGGGTCTTGCCCTCTTCGACGAGGCGGAGGCGCGGGAAGTCCAGACGATGATGCCGCAGGACGCTGTTCAGGCGCTCCCAAGACAGAAGATACGCGAATCTGCCCGAGCCTCCCCGTACGTGCTTGTAAGTCTGTCCCCAGAAGGAGGCGAAGAAATCATCCTGCGCGCATGGCTCCAAGAGTCGCGGCAGGCTGTTGATGACCACACTCCTCACACCCCTCTCTCTTTAAGAGTCGCGCGTGTCCTTGTCGTCGCCGTTCTTCGTCGCGCGCGTGCGGTTGATGCCCAGAGGATTCTCGCCGCCGAGGCCCGATTCCGACTCCGTCTCGTCGCCGCCCATGTCGGTGCTGTCGGCGTCCGACTCGTCGGATGCGTCCGCATCGCCGCCGCCGAGCGTGTCCGACGAATCGGAATCCGAATCGGTGGCGTCGGTGTCGGCGCTGACGAGGCCGGAATCACTCCCGTCGGAATCCGCGTCAACCGGCGACGCGCTCAAGCCCCCGCCGCCGTGGATGGGTTCGACTGAACGCAACAGGCCCGACTCGGAAATCTCCTGCTCTCTTCCCTGCTCTGGATTCATTTCATCCGACATAGCTTTAGACCACCTCCGCATTGTGTGTGTTTGAATTGCGGCCCAAGCTTATTACGACATCCCCCGAACGACAAGCCGCAAAGCACGCGGCGGCCCAATCAAACCTTCCTCAACCTTCCCAGTCTGACTCCTGACATGGCGGCTTTAGCTACGCAGTCGTTCCAATCATGCCCTATCGTCGTGCCGGAGAAAGGAAAGAGGCGAGCCAATGGAAGCGGCTCGCCTCTTGGGGACTCAGTTGAAAGCTAACTTTCTGCTGTGGTCAGCTCCCTGTACAACAGACTGTGCCGCAGGGACATTGCATGCAGTCTCCCTTGTTCGGACAGCATCGGATGCCACCCGCACACCCGGCACATCCACAATCACCTGCTACAGGTTCTACTTGGGCTGAAGTCTTGACGAATGATGCGCCGTTGGCCGGATTCTTAGATAAGGTTGGGTCGGCGCGTTTCTCGACTACCCTGATATTGGCCCACCACCCCTCGCCGTTGACTGTGATGGTCTGATATTTCCCTCCCGTGTGCGACGCGGCCAGCTTGCTCGGCAGCAACAGACGGTCAGCGCAGCTTTGGGCTTTACTGAGATCGCCCGATACCGCATAAACGTCAAATTTGACGCGGCTCCCCTTCATCACAGGAACGATCCGAATGGCCGAAACCTCTCCGCCGTTCTGTACCGGAATGGTGGCATACAACCTGTTCTTCTGTGTAGACAGCGCGACCGGAAGATAAAGCGGATCCGTCGCTGTGTTGGTCGTGATCTCTATACCCAACTGCTCATTTGTCTGAGCGTTGGTTCCGTGAAAGCCGATCGCTGCGAGCGTGACTACCAACACACTCGTCAACACTATGAGGTTGGTTCTTCCACTTTTGGTCATGATTGTACTCCTTGTTCTACGTGAGTTGATGTGAGGCTAACGAGTTTGAGGGTTCTCGTTTGCAGGTTTTATCAGGGAACGAAAGAATTTTACTCCTGCCACCTATCAGAATCAATAGAAAATTGAGAGCAACTATCGCCCTCCCAAAAACGAAGTTCCGCAACGGCTTTGCACGCCTGCTGTGGACTTGAGACGCAATTTAGTCATATCCATCATTCGCAAAAGTGAAGTTTCGTGAAGGCGATTGGTCGGGACTCAGTCTTTCATCTCGATTCCTTAATTAGCAAGCTTTCCTCATTGGTTGCGTTGCTAAAATCGATGTGGGACGCAGGAAGCCGTGAGTTGGCCTAGTTTTATGCCGCGGCCCCGAACAGGTAGTGTTGCAAAAATTATTTTGACCTCAATTAGTTGTGTCCGTGAGCGTGCTGGCACCTCAATATCTGGTGTGATCAGATACTTTTTGCAATGCTACCAGACCATCTGCTTTTCAAAGACCGAAGTGATGCACGAAGCGATGATTAAGCTCTACATTGACAGCCACAACCGTCAACATCTCTTTTGAGACATGACCGGATTAGACTCCCATTTGGGCGTCTTTAAGTGGCGGCTAGTAGTCCGGAATAAAAAGGAATGCGCCGAAATCGGCGTCTTTACCGGCGGCTGATAGTACGTATACTTTGCGTTAAAGTCGTCGCCGAAAGGAGCAGGCTATGCGCAAGGCCAACGTGGCCTTCGATGGACGCCGCTCGCGCCCTTGAATGCTGTTCCCTCTTGAGAGGCACCATCCAACGGACGTGATGAGACTCGCAGCTTGAGCGGAAGCGCGAGGCTCACAGCTAGGGAAAGCGCTCGCTGGCTCTGTGCTGCGCCGCCATTTAACAACACGCTCAAGCTGACCGGAATCAGCTTGCCTTTCATTCGCGGGAGTTGGATGCTTGGTCGGCGTCTTCCCGGCAGCTTAGCTTGGCGTTAATTGTCGCGCAGCAAGTTGGAAGCTGCGTGCGAGACTGCTCGCCGTTCGACGCGCCGCTCGCGCCAGTTGAATCTTAATGAGAGTTGTATGGGTGAGCTCCTGTGCTGGAAGATGACGGTTGGATGGAAGCGCGAGACTCAAGATAGAGCAGGCGCTCGCGGCTGAGTGGTGCGCTGCCATTTAACATCTCGCTCAAGCTGACCGCGAGATAGCCAGTCTTTCATTCGCCAACTTGGAGGCTCGATTAGCCGTGTGCGCGGCAGCTTAGCTTGGCGTTCGGCGGCGAAGTTGGAAGGCAGCGAGGTTGAATAGTAGGTGAGCCGCCTGAAAGCCATTTGCTGCTTGAGTGGTTACGTCGCAAGTTGAGCGCCGCCGAACATGTCAATGCAGCCGACCGGAGTCAGCTTGCTTCTCATCCGCAAGACTCGGAGGGTTGTTGTGCGGTCTTCCGGCGGCTGATTTCCGCGTTAGATTCGCAAGAGAAAAAGAGATGAGCGTTGCGTGGTAATTTCATAGTCAGGTAGCGGCTCTTGAGTGGTATTCCTGAAGTCGGCGAATCTAACATGTCAATGCAGCCGACCGGAGTGAGCTTGCTTTGCATTCGC
>DATLMV010000136.1:0-51835 GCA_035537095.1 Pyrinomonadaceae bacterium | reverse complement strand
TGTCGTCTCTTTCGATGCCATAACCTTATCTCCTCAACTTTCGTCCCCTTCTGAAAATTATCCTCGACAGTTTTTCGGACACGGCGACGGCAGGACATACCCGTGCGTGTCCGAAAACGGCGCGTTCATATCGTGTTCTACGGTTTATTACTCAAAACGCGTGCCGCTTCGCGTTGAAGAGTTCAGAGCGGAGGTGTTGTCGGCAGGGGATTTTTTGTCGGCGGAAAAAAAGAGAAGGATGTGCTTCGCGCATGCGAAACCCATCCTTCAACTAAAACGCTCGTTAGACGTTCGCTAGACTATCCTGCACGACGCGAGGTGTCAGTACGTAAACGTACGCTCTGCGTCACGCGTCGCTTTCAAAGTCGTCACGTTACGATGTCTTTCCGTCGAGCCTCTGCCTACTTCGAGAATTGAAAAAAGGCGCGCAGAAAATCCAAACGCGCGCATCGCCTCGTAGTCTCTAGTATTGTGCGTTAACGGGCAGACATCTACTCTACGCGCCTGTTATCTTCCCGCACGAAGCTTTCCGAGGGGGTGAAGAGCATGCAAGGAATCGGGTTGAGAGAGCATGGTATCTATGCGTTTCCGGACGGGACGCAAGTGGTCGCCTGCACGGATGAATCAGGCCGCACCGTCCTCTATTACCTCACCGATTGGCGACTCTTCGGCGGCGACGAGGTCTGCTCCGAACAGAATGCCGCCGCCTTCCGAATCTTTGCCGCCAGCCCCTCGAACCTGATCACACGACTCGGCCAGCCGACGCGCTGGACGCTCAGAGACCTCTCTGACACGGGCCGCACCGCCCCCCGGCAGCCCACACCCGCCGCCGCACCTGCTCCCTCCCTCACAGACACTTCGCCACTCCTCGGTTGAGGCGTCAACTTCTGGATTCAGAAGATTCGTGAAACCAAGGTTTGATAAGAGACGCCCGCACGGTGAAGCATCCGGCGAGTGGAAACAGAGAGCGCGCGCCCGTCTCGTGCAAACTGAGAACCACTCCAAACGAAAAACAGCCGCCGGAGTCGGCAGCCGTTAACCTTCGATAAGTTTTTAAGTTGATAATTTTAATCGGGGCGAGAGGATTCGAACCTCCGACCTCTCGGTCCCGAACCGAGCGCTCTACCAGGCTGAGCCACGCCCCGAAAAACTTGAAGGCATTCTATGTGCGCCGCACATCAATGTCAAACTTGCACGTCGCCCGCCTTCTCGCTCTGCAAGCGCGCCTTCTTCTCGCGTCGCGCTTTCAGGTATTCGATGACAGGCGGCAGCAGCGACAAAGCGACGACGATGATGACGACCCATTCGATGTGTTCGTCGAGGCTGATGCCGAAACGGTCGCGCAGGATGCTGCCCAGAAAATAGCCGGAGAGAATCATGCTGAAGACCCAGAGGAATCCGCCGAGCACGTTGTAGAAGATGAACTGCCGGTAGGGCATCCGCGCCGCTCCGGCGACAATCGGCGCGAACGTCCGCACGATGGGCACGAAGCGCGCGATGATGATGGTCTTGCCCCCGTACTTCTCATAGAACCCCTGCGCCTTTTCCAGATGGCTCGGGCGAAAGAGCAGCGATTTCTGTCGCTTGAAGAGACGCGGCCCGAGTTTCGCGCCTGTCCAGAACCCGACGGCGTCGCCCACCGCCGCCGCGACGAAGAGGCTGCTCAAAAGAATAAAAACATTCAGGTCGCCGCGCGCCGCGAAGATGCCCGCCACCACCAAAAGCGAATCGCCGGGCAGAAAAAATCCCATCGCCAGCCCCGTCTCGGCAAAGACGACGACGAACAGCACGACATACCCCGCCGCCGCGATGGTGCGCGGGTCGAGATAACTTCTGACCTGATGAAGAATTTCGTAAAGTGATTCCATAACAACTCGTGAATCGTGAATCGTAAATCGTGAATAGATAAAACTGGTAAATCGTGAATCGTAAATAGACGAAAGCTCCGTTCTTTCTATTTACGATTCACGATTTACTAATCACGATTTACTATTCTGCATTCGACCATCCGAAGCGACCGATGAGCGGGACGAAGGCGCAGCCGCCGTGGTCTTCGTATTCGTAGCTGCTCTCGGTGCGAATGGCGCGGACGAGACGCTGCGCGTCGCGCGACGTGCCGACGGGCACGACGAGACGCCCGCCCACCTTCAACTGTTCGAGCAGAGGCTCCGGCACTTCCGGCCCGCCCGCCGCGACGAGTATGGCATCGTAGGGCGCGTTCGCGCTCCAACCGAGCGTGCCGTCGAAACATTTCACGGTCGCGTTGTAGATGCCGAGACTGCGGATGCGCGCCTGCGCTTCGCGCGCCAGTTCCGCGATGCGCTCGATGGCATAGACCTGCCCGCTCAAACCCGAAAGCACGGCGGTTTGATAGCCCGACCCCGCGCCGATTTCCAGCACGCGGCTCTCTGCGGAGACTTCCAGCAGTTCGCTCATCCGCGCGACGATATACGGCTGCGAGATGGTCTGATTGGCGGCAATCGGCAGGGCGTGATCGCCGTAGGCGCGGCCCTGCAAGGCTTCGGGGACGAACAGATGTCGCGGCACGCGGCGCATCACGTCGAGCACGCGCTCGTCCAGTATCTTGTAGTGTGCGCGCAGGCGTTCGACCATCCGCTCGCGCGGGATACGAAACCCGCCGACATTCGACGAACTCATTTGTGATGTCGAATGACTCAAACAATTATCCTCTTTCCCAACGCTCCCGCCCGCGTCAACAACGATTCCAAATCAACGACAAACAGCACCGCCGCAAACACCACACCAACCCTCCGAAGATTTATCTTTTGCTTTTTTACTTTTGCCCTTTGCCTTTTCACTTTTGCCTTCTCTAGTCGCTCACGACCGTCTGGTCTTCGCGCTCGCGCAAGACTTCCTCTGCACGAATCTGATTCCATGTGTCGAGCGCGGTGAGCGCGTGATGGTTGGTCAGGTCGGCGCGCATCGGCGTGACCGACACGAGGCCCTGCCGGACGGCGTGATAATCGGTTCCCTCTTCGTGATTCGTGCCGAAATATTCCTCGCCGATCCAGTAGTAAGCCTTACCGCGCGGGTCGCGGTGTTCGCTGATGGTGGGCCGCGCGTTCTTGATTCCCTGCCGCGTCACGCGCACGCCGCGAATCTCGCCCGGAGGGATGTTGATGTTGAGCAGCGTGCCCTCCGGCAGACGCTCTTTCAAGACCTTGCGGACGGCGACGACCGCGAAACGCGCGGCCTCCGTGAAGTCGAAATTCTCGCGCGCGACGAGACTGAAGGCCAGCCCCGTGACGCCGAGGATGGTCGCTTCGAGCGCGCCCGCGACCGTGCCGGAATAGCTGGCGTCGTCGCCCAAGTTTCCGCCGTGATTGATGCCCGAGACGCAGATGTCGGGCCGCTCTGTGTCCGGCAAAATTTTATGCAGCGCGAGCGTCACGCAGTCGGTCGGCGTACCGTCAACCGTCCAATGTCGCTCGTCTATCCGGCGGATGCGCAGCGGGCGCGAGAGCGTCAAACTGTGCGACGCGCCGCTCATCTCCGAAGCGGGCGCGACCGTATAGACATCTCCCACCTCTCTCAATGCTTCTTCGAGTTTAATGAGCCCGTCGGAATGAATGCCGTCGTCGTTCGTCAATAATATTCTGGTCATAACAAAATCAAATCCGTCTGATGCGGATGAGTCGAAGCGATGATGCACCAGATGTTTCAAAGATGCAAAGAGCAGTCAGGAATCGGAAACTGTTGCTCGCGCCGGAGCGTGCTTTCCACATCAACCGACAAAGGAAGAACCCCGCGAGGCGTCGAGAGCTTCGCGGGGTTCTGTCGTTCGACGAGTCAGCGCGTCAACAAAACTAGACGGAGGCCGTCTCTTTCTCTTTGTTGCGGCTGAGCCCCTTGATCTGCACGGGCTTGTCTGCGCCGCCCTTGGTGTCGAGTTTCTTGGCGAGCACCAAATCCTGATAGAGCTTGCGCATCATCTTCGCTTCTTCGGCAGCCGTCTTCGGCCCGGCCATCTCGGGCTTGTGCGGTCGCTGCAAGTCCATCTCGTTCAAGACGCCGGAGAACTGGAGGTCGCCCAACTCGACGTTCTTGCCCTTGGCGAAAATCTCGTGGCGGCCATACTCCTGATACCACTTGGCGACGGTCGCGTTCTGGTGCATCTGCTCGATGATGTTGCGCCAGCCGATGCCCGTATTGTAGGCGCAGAAGGAGATTTCGCCTTCCTGCGTGCCGTAAGGGATGATGCACATCTCTGTGCGGCGGAAGTCGTAGTTGAAGAGGTCTTGGAACCACATGCCCGCGATGAAGAGGAAGTTCCAGCGGTCGGCGCGACGCGCTTTGATGTCCTCCTCCGTGCGCTGGCCGTCAACGCGCCCGTACGTCCTGCCCGTCAGACCGAACGACTTGTCGAACTTCTTGAACAACTCGTAGAGCGTGAAGTTGGTCGGCGACTTGTACGGGTTGTAATGCTTCAGGAGCGTCAGGCCCATCATCAGGTTGGAAGTCCACTTGCCGCGCCCCGCGTCGGTGATCTTCTTCATGTCTTCGACGAGTCCCGGGATGTTCAGAAACTCCGGCACGGGACGCATCTCTTTCGTCTCCTTGTCAATCATCACCGCCGTTCCCACGCCGCAGTTCGGGTGGCAACCGCAGGAGACCTGCCCCCACTCGGCATCGGGGCCGTGCGCGAGGTCTGCGAAATCGGCGAACGCGCCCATCAAAGAGAGCGGGAACCAATCGCGCGTCGGCTCGGTGATGCCGACCTGCTCTTTCACGTCGCGCGCGAGATGCGACAGCGTGTAACGCTGCGCCATCCGGCGGTCGTCGGTGATCTCCTCGTCGCGCCCGGTAAACGAAACGGGCTGGAAGGAGATGAAGGCGATCTTCTTCGGGTTGTCGAGCGCGAAGCGGATGACGGAGCCGACCTGATCGTTGTTGATGTTGTTGACGAGCGTCGTCACCAGCACGATCTCGACGCCCGCTTCGTGCAGGTTATCAATGGCGCGCAGCTTCACGTCGAAGAGGTTGCCGACCTGACGGTGCGAGTTGGCGTCGTTGCCGATGCCGTCGAACTGCAAGTAGGCGTAGCGCAAGCCCGCTGCGGCAGCCTCGCGGCAGAACTCTTTGCTCTTGGCAAACTCGATGCCGTTCGTCGCGCATTGCACGGAGTTGTAACCGACCTTGCGCGAATACTTGATGGAGTCAATGAAGTAGGGCGAAATCGTCGGCTCGCCGCCGGAGAACTGGACGGACATCTGCCTGCGCGGCTTGATGGAGATGGCTTTGTCGAGAATATCGGTGATGTCCTCGTAGCTCAACTCGTGGACGAAGCCGACCTGATTGGCGTCCATGAAGCAGGGGTCGCACATCATGTTGCAGCGATTGGTCAGGTCAATAGTCAAGACCGAACCGCGCCCGAACTTGATGGTGCTCGAACCGTGATTGTGCAACTTCTCGTCGTTGTGCGCCTGAATGTCGCGGCCCGGAAACATCCGTTCGATGTGCTTGAGGAACGACGAATCAATCGCCATGATGTCCTCGAAGTGGCCGTGCTCGGGGCAGTCCTTGACCATCCAAATCTGACCGTCGCGCTCGATAATCTGCGCCTTGATTTCGCCGACCTTCTCGTTGATGAGTTCGGAGGGGTCAATCACCTCCGACTTCAAGATGCGCTCGCGCGCTTCGATGACGCACTTCGGGCAGAGGCTGTCGGTCGTGCGCGGGAAGCCGAGCGGCGGCTTGGACTTCTGCCACGACTTGAGCAGGGGCTTATCAGACCATTTCGGCGTGAAGGCTTCGTTGGGCCTGTACTTGTTAAAAAATTGGATGGTATTAAACAGACCGCCCGCCACAGCGGTCAGCCCTCTCTCGACGTGTTTGATGGGTCGCATTCTCTTTTCCTTCAATGACTTTCGGATGTGATTTCGTCCCGCAATCTCCCGACCGACGGCGCGCGACGAAATTTTAGATGCTGGCGACAGCCTCACGGTCAACCGCAGGCCGCCACTCGCAAACCGCTCACTCTACGTGCGATACAGCCAAAATGCAAGTTGCCGCCGCATGCTTCAACGCGGCAGAGCAGTCCTGTACCGGACAGTTGCCCCGCCGCTTTTCCTCGAATATTTCTTCCTGTCGTCTTACAGTCCGGCTGAAAATGTCCGGCATATATCAAATGTTAGCAATGAGCGTGCCATCATGACTTTGACGGATAACTGTTGTAATGAATCAATTTAGCTCGCCGAGACGATTGGCCTGCCAAGCTCGGAACGGGCGTAAACGTGTCATTTGAACCCGCGAAGGGACAATTTAGCAGATTTGGGATATTTTGACACGCAATGTCGTCAGCGTCCTTGAGGCCGCCGCATTTTGACCCTCAAGAGGCTGGCAGAATCCGGTTCAGTTCGTCTCCCGGCGGACGACTTTGAGCGTCTCCGCGAAGAGTAAACCATTGGTGGAGATAGCGTTACCGCCGCGAATGGTGGGGCGGCCCTGCCAATCCGTGAAAGTGCCGCCCGCTTCTTCGAGAATCGGCAGGAGGGGGGCGCAGTCCCAGACGTTCATCACGGGGTCGAGCATGATTTCGGCGCGTCCGGTCGCCACGAGCAGATGCCCGTAGCAGTCGCCCCACGTCCTGCGCGCGTGGACGCGTCGCTGTAAATCCTCGGTCGCTTCGCCGAACCCGTAGGCCGCACATGTCCCGAAATCCGTGGACAACAGCAGCGACTCGGCGAGCGAGCCGACGCCGGAGACGCGTGCCCGCTCGCCGTTCCAGAAACAGCCGCGACCGCGCGCCGCCGCCACCAACTCGCCGAGCGCCGGAATATTCACGACGCCGACCGAAGCCTCACCGCCGATTTCCAGACCGACGAGCACGCCGTAGAGCGGGACGCCGTGGACGAAAGCGTACGTGCCGTCAATGGGGTCGAGAATCCAACGCCTGCCCGACGTGCCCGCGCTCTCGCCCTCCTCTTCGCCGTGAATCCAATCGTCGGGAAAGCTCCCCCGAATCTGCGCGCGCAGGTAGCTCTCAGCCTCGCGGTCGGCCTGCGTGACGAAAGAGCCGTCCGCCTTGCGCTCGGTACGGAAGTTTCTGCGGAAGTAGCCGAGCGTGATGTCGCCCGCGCCGCGCGCGAGCCCGACGGCGAAGTCCAGAAGTTGTTGAAGTTCCGCCGCGCTCGTGTGTCCGGGTTGCTGTGCTTCGTCGTTCATCATGTTTTCACGTCCGCCACGCCCGAGGATTTATCGCGCCCGCCCGCGCGTCGCGCCAGTTCGTCGCGTATCTCGTCGAGCGCGACGCCGCGTTCGACCAGCAGCACGAGCAGATGATAGAGCAGGTCTGAGACTTCGGAGGCGAGCCTTTGCGTGTCCTCGTTCTTCGCCGCGATGATCGTCTCTGCCGACTCTTCGCCGACCTTCTTCAAAATCTTGTCGAGCCCCTCGTCGAAGAGATAAGTCGTGTACGAACCCGCCGGACGTTCCCGCCGTCTCGTCTCGACCAGACGATAAAGCTCCGACAGGAGCGCGCCCAAATCGCGCGACTCTGTATCGCGCGACCCGGTTTCGACGGGAGCATCGAGGGTCGCGCCCGCCTGCGCTGCGCCGCCGGTCGCCGCCTGCGCGAACGACGCGCCCGCGACCCTGTTATGGAAACACGTGCGCGCGCCCGTGTGACAGGCTGGCCCGCCGGGTTCGACCGAGACGACGAGCGCGTCGCCGTCGCAGTCGAGACGTATCCCGACGACGCGCTGCGTGTGGCCGGAGGTCTCGCCCTTGTGCCAGAGCGCGGAGCGCGAGCGCGACCAGAACCAGGTCTCGCGCGTGTCGAGCGTGCGGCGCAGACTCTCCGCGTTCATGTAGGCGAGCGTCAAAACCTCACCCGTCCGCGCGTCCTGCACGACGGCAGGGACGAGGCCGCGCTCGTCGAATTTCAAATCCTCGATGGCCCATTTCATCTCACGACGACTCCTCGCTCGCGCAGGTAATTTTTCACATCTCCGATAGTCTGCTCCCCGAAATGAAAGAGCGACGCGGCGAGCACCGCGCTCGCGCCGCCGACGCTCAGAGCCTCGTAAAAATGTTCGAGCGTACCTGCGCCGCCCGAAGCGATGACGGGGATCCGCACGGCGTCGGCGACGGCGCGCGTCAGTTCGAGGTCATAACCGTCGCGCGTGCCGTCGGCGTCCATACTGGTCAAAAGAATCTCGCCCGCGCCGAACCCTTCTGCGCGCGCGGCCCACTCAACCGCGTCCATCCCCGTTCTCTTTCGCCCGCCGTGCGTGAACACTTCCCAACCCGCTCGCGCGTCGTGCGCGTCGCGGCGTCGGGCATCAACGGCGACGATCATGCATTGGCTGCCGAAAGTCTCCGCGCCTTCTTCGATGAGTCGCGGTCGCTCGACCGCCGCCGTGTTCAAGGAGACTTTATCCGCACCCGCGCGCAGCACGGCGCGGATGTCCTCGACGTTGCCCAGCCCGCCGCCGACCGTCAGAGGGATAAACACTTCGTCGGCGACGCGCCGCACTAGTTCCGCGACGATGGCGCGTTTATCTGAAGAGGCGGTGATGTCGAGAAACGTCAGTTCGTCCGCGCCCTCTGCGTCGTAGCGTCGGGCCTGTTCCACGGGGTCGCCCGCGTCAACGAGCGACACGAAGCGGATGCCCTTGACGACACGACCGCCGTCAATATCCAGACAGGGAATGATTCGTTTCGCTAACATCAATCATCCGGACAGGTCGGCTTGCGCGAAGTTTCGGAGCAGGCGCAGGCCCGCCGACTGGCTCTTTTCGGGATGAAACTGCACGCCGCAGACGCGCCCGCGCGCGACTATCGAAGCATACGGCGCACCGTAATCCGTCCGGCCCAAAACGTCGCCCGGTTGCTCGGCGGCGCAATAGTAAGAATGAACGAAGTAGAAGAAAGCTTCCGTCTCAAGTCCGGCGAGCAAAGGGTGTTCGCGGCTGGCGAAACTCACCTGATTCCAGCCGACGTGCGGAACCAGCAGCGACTCGTCGAAGCGACGGACGCGACCGCGAAGCATCCTCAAGCCCTTCGTCAGACCAAACTCTTCGGACTCGTCAAAGAGCATCTGCATCCCGACGCAGACGCCCAAGAGTGGCACGCCCTCCGCCACGCGTTCGCGCACGAGTTCGTCGAAGCCGCGCGCCGCGAGCGCACGCATGCACGCCGCGAACGCGCCGACGCCCGGCAGCACCAGACGCTCCGCCGCGCGCAGCACGCCCGCGTCGCCGCTCACAGACGCCTCACAGCCCGCCGCCGTGAAAGCCTTCTCGACCGAACGCAGGTTGCCCACGCCGTAGTCAATGATGCAGACGTTCCCCACTTCTTTCAGACCACTCCCTTCGTGCTCAATTTAGAGAACTCCCTTCGTGCTCAAAACGCCTTCGATGCGCGCGTCGCGCTCGACGGCCTGACGCAGGGCGCGCGCCGTCGCCTTGAATGTCGCTTCGAGGATGTGGTGCGTGTTGCGACCGCGCAGCATGTCTATGTGCAGGTTGCAGCGCGCGGCTTCGGCGAACGAACGCCAGAAATGCTCGGCCAACTCGACGGAGAAACTGCCGACCGTGTGCCGCCGCGTCTCGACCGCATAGACGAGATAAAAGCGGCCCGAGAGATCAATCACGCTGCGGCACAGAGCCTCGTCCATCGGCACATACGATGCGCCGTAGCGCGCGATTCCCGCCTTGTCGCCGAGAGCCTGCGTCAAAGCCTGACCGAGACAGATGGCGATGTCTTCGACCGAATGATGATCGTCAATCTCCAAATCTCCGCGACACTCGACCTCCAAATCGAAGACGCCGTGGCGCGCGAACAGTTCCAGCATGTGATTGAGAAACGGGATGCCCGTCTCGACGTGCGACGCGCCCGCGCCGTCGAGCGACAGGCGGACGCGGATGTCCGTCTCCTTCGTCTTGCGCCGAATCTCCGCCGCGCGCGTTTGTAATTTCATCAGAGCAGATGTTAGAGGTTAGATGTCGGATGTTGGATGTTAGTCAAAAACAAAGTTCTCCGACCCAACATCTGACATCCGACATCTAACCTCTCTCCTTTCCTTCTTTCTCAAAAACTTCTTGCAACGCCGCAATCACGCGGTCGTTCTCGTCGGGCGTGCCGACGCTCACGCGAAAATATTCTTTCAACATCGGGTAGCCGCTCACGTCGCGGATGAGGATGTCGCGGTCGAGCAGTTGGTCGAAGACGCGGCGCGGCGCGATGCGCGAGCGGACGACCATAAAGTTCGCCTCGGAAGCGACGGGCGCGAGTCCTTCGATGTTTAGCAGTGCAAGGTAGAGACGCTCGCGTTCTTCGAGGATGCGTGTGACGAGCGGGCGCATCTCTGTCTCGTACATCTCGACGGCGACTTCCGCCGCCGCCTGCGAAAAGGCGTTGAGATTGTAGGGCAGGACGGCCTTGCCGATCTCGCGCGCGAGTTCGGGCGCGGCGAGCAAGTAGCCGACGCGCAACGCCGCCAGCGCCAGAGCCTTCGAGAAGGTGCGAAAGACCGCGAGATTCTTGTGACGCTCAAGCAGCGGCGCGACCGTCCGACCGGAGAACTCAAAATAGGCTTCGTCAACGGCGACGATTCCGCGCGTCGCTTCGAGAAGCGACGCCAGTTCGCGCCCGTCAATCGTGCAGCCGGTCGGGTTGTTGGGCGAGCAGATAATCGTCACGTCGGGCGCAGAATCCTCGACGGCTTGCTTGATTGCCTGCGTGTCGTAGGCCAACTCGTTCGTCAAAGGCACGCTCAGCACTTCCCCGCCGAGGACGGTCGTAATCTGCCTGTAGAGCGCAAACGTCGGCTCAGAGATGAGCACGCGCTTTCCCTCTCCGACCGTGACCATCAGGAGAGCTTGAATCAGTTCGTTCGAGCCGTTTCCGGCAATCACGCCTGCGGGAGTCCAACCGTTGAAGCGCGCGAGCTTTTCGTGCAAACTCGCGGGCACGAAATCCGGATAACGCGACCACGCGCGCTCGCCGAGACGCCTGACGGCCTCAGCCTTCACACGCGCGGGCGCATCCCAAGGGTTCTCATTCTGGTTAACCTTCACCGCGCCGCGCTCCGGCGACAAGCTATACGCGCGCAACTCGCGCACGCTTGGTCTGATTTTATCGAGAGGATTGCCCATCGCTAATTCAATTTGCTCAACAATATTTAGAGGCTGTTTTAAAAGTCTCGATAGGGACGATTTAAAGTAGCCCGGCGATTTATCGCCGGGCATGAACCGGGCATGTTTCCAGAGTCCCGGAGGGACGATTGATTGCGGCATTCAGCCGTCCCTACGGGACTCAAAGAAAGCTCGCCCAACTTGTTCCCGGCGATAAATCGCCGGGCTATTATCGAAAGTCCCTACGGGACAAAAGACTATCTCCAAACAGTTTCCAAGCGAATGGGGCTTGCTCTTTAACTTTCTTCCAATCGAATCAGAGCGGAGCGCGCGTGCGCGTCCAAGCCTTCGGCGTGCGCGAGCGCGGCGATCATGTGCGCGGTCTCGTTCAACTCTGCGCGCGAATAACGGATGATGCTCGTGCGCCGGACGAAGTCGGCGACGCCGAGCGCGGAGGAGAAGCGCGCGGCGCTGCCCGTCGGCAGCACGTGGTTCGGCCCCGCGAAATAATCGCCGACGGCTTCGGGCGTGTGCGCTCCGAAAAAGATTGCGCCCGCGTGGCGGATGCGCGCGGCGACCCGCTCGTCGTCGCGCGTGATGATTTCCAGATGCTCCGGCGCGAGTTCGTTGACGAGTTCGCACGCTTCGTCCATCTCCCCGACGACGATGATTGCGCCAAACTCCGCGAGCGAGCGTTCGACGATTGCGCGTCGTGGAAGCGTCGCCGCCTGCCGCGCCACTTCTCGTGCGACCGTTGCGGCCAGACGCGCGTCGGTCGTAATCAACACGGCGGAAGCGTCCTCGCCGTGCTCGGCCTGCGCGAGCAGGTCAGCGGCGACGAAGTCCGCGCGCGCCGTCTCGTCGGCCAGCACGACGACCTCGCTCGGCCCCGCGATGGAATCAATCCCGGCCACGCCGAAGACCAGTTTCTTCGCCGCCGCCACGTACTTGTTACCCGGCCCCGTGATCTTGTCAACGCGCGGAATCGTCTCCGTACCGTAGGCGAGCGCGGCGACGGCCTGCGCGCCGCCGACCGGGTAAATCTCCGTCACACCCAGTTCGAGCAGCGCGGCGGCGACCGCCGGAGTCTCGGCGAGCGTGCGCGGCGGCGTCACGACGACGATGCGCCCGACACCCGCGACCTGCGCGGGGACGACGTTCATCACAACCGAAGAAGGATAACTCGCCGTCCCGCCGGGCACGTACAAACCCGCGCGCTCGACCGCGCTGATGCGCTGGCCGAGACGGACGCCCGACGCCGACTCCATCTCCCAAGAGACGACGCGCTCGCGCTCGTGAAATGCGCGGATGCGTTTGATGGCCTCGCGCAACGCCGCGAGCACGCCCGCGTCCACACGCGCGGCGGAACGCCGGAGCGTCTCCCCGTCAACACGCAGCGCACAGGGCTCCAACTCGACGCCGTCGAAGCGCGCGGTGTATTCGACGAGCGCCGCGTCGCCGCGTCGCCGCACGTCCTCGACGATCTCTGCGACCGCGCGCATCAGCCCCGCGTCGAGCGCGATGCTCCGCTCCCTGATGCGCGCCAGCTTGCGCCGCCGCCCCTCGATGTCTGCGCTCCCGATAACCTCAAACACGTTTTCGCCGTCCCTCGCTTTGTTAAATCAACCGCTGATAAATCAACTGACTTTTATTCAACCCTGCTCTCGTCAACCGCTTCTCTCAACTCTCGTCAATCGCTTCGCTCATTTCTCGTCCATCGCTTCGCTCAACGCCCTGACGAGTGCGGCGACGGGCGCGGCTTTCATCTGAAAGCTCGCGCGGTTGACGACCAGCCGACCCGTCGAGACGGTGATCGTCTCGACGATGCTCAGACCGTTTTCGGCGAGCGTCCGGCCCGTCTCGACGAGGTCAACGATGCAATCGGCGAGACCGAGCACGGGCGCGAGTTCGACCGAACCCTGTAGCTCGATGATTTCGACGGGCACGCCGTGCGCGCCGAAGTGAGCAGCCGCGATGCGCGGGTATTTGGTTGCGACGCGGAGCATCCCGAAATCGGCGCGCGCCGACACCGCCCGCGCCGCGACGACGATCCGGCAACGACTGATTCCCAAGTCGAGCGGCTGCAAAACGTCTGCGCCCGATTCGAGCAGCACGTCGCGCCCGACCACCCCGCAATCGGCGATGCCGTGCTCGACATAGACGGGAACGTCCGTCGGCTTCACGAAGATAAAACGGACGCGACCGCTCTCGTCCTCCACCGCCAGCC
This sequence comes from Pyrinomonadaceae bacterium, assembly GCA_035537095.1. Classification (GTDB taxonomy): domain Bacteria; phylum Acidobacteriota; class Blastocatellia; order Pyrinomonadales; family Pyrinomonadaceae; genus DASWNP01. The sequence continues at coordinate 38,509 of DATLMV010000136.1, read as the reverse complement.
GCCGCGACGCCAGAGCCTCCGCACCGACCCGCACGCCCGCCCGCGCCAACAGGCGCAGAGACTCATCCTGCATCCTACCCTTCGCCAGAGCGACGGTAAGAAGGGATGAGGGCGGAGGGATGAGGGATGAATTTAAAGACGGGGGAAGAGGTGAAGGGTCAAAAGGAGAAAGGGTCTTCTCCCTTTTCCCTTTCCCCATTTCACCATTTAACCCTTCTCTTTCTTTATTCATCCCTCATCCCTCCGCCCTCATCCCTGATTCTTATCCGTTCGCCCTGCGCGCGGCGTCGTTTAGCCTCGACGAAGAGCGCGGCGGTTTCCGCGCGGGCGAGGGTGACGGCTGCTGTCCGGTTGGGCGTCGTGAGATGCGATGCGTCGAGGCGCGCGACGACTTCGGTGATGGCGTCGAGGTCGAAGACGAAGCCGACGGCGGGTTCGCGTCGCCCGAAGTTGGCGGTCAGTTCGTCGTAGCGACCGCCGCCGCCGACGCGCGCGCCCGCGCCCTCAACGTAGATTTTGAAAACGAGTCCGGTATAGTAATCCAGCCCCGAAACGTCGCCCAGATCGGTCTCGAAATAGTCGGCGAGGCCGAGCGCGTCAATCACCTCCCAGAGCTTTTCCAGCGCGTCGAGCGCATTCTGCGAACGCGGGTTATCGAGCGCGCGCCGCGCGTCGCGGAGGATTTCGCGTTTGCCCGTGAGCCGCGTGAGCGGGATACGCAGAGCGTCGGCGCGCGCGGTCGCACCGCCGCAGGCGGCGAGAAACGCGCGCAGTTCGGCGTCGTCGCGGGTGTCTATCAGTTGGCGCATCCGTTCGCGCGCCGCGCCATCGAGCGCGAGTTGTTCGGCGACGCCGTTGAATACCTCGACGTGATTGAGCGTGATCCGGCAACGTCCGGCGAGGCCCAGACGTTCGAGCGATTCGGCGGCAATCACGAGCATCTCGATGTCGGCTTCGTGCGTGCCCGCGCCGATCAACTCGCAGCCGAGATGCTTGCTTTCGCGCCGCCACTCGGCGTGCGAACGCGGGTGCTGGCGAAAGACCGACGCCGCGTAGCAGAGGCGCAAGGGTCTGGGACGCTCGGCGAAGAGGGTGGCGGCGGCGCGCGCCACCGACGATGTCACGTCGGGCCTGAGCGCGAGCATCCGCCCGTCGGCATCCGTGAAGCGAAAGGCTCGGTGCGCCTCGTCGTGCCCCATGCCGCGCTCGAACAGCGCGTAGTAATCAACGGTCGGCGTCGCAATCTCCTCGTAGCTCCAACCGTCATAGACCGACAGGCAGGCGTCCTCCACCGCGCGGCGCAAGCGCGCCTCCGCGCCGAAGTAGTAACGCATCCCCGCCGGAATTTTTGAAAGAGGCTCCATCGGTAGAATTCCCGAGTCGCGAGTCCAATGTCGAGAGTCGAAGTTCAAAGTCTATGACTTTGGCTTCCGAAGCCGGGAGTCTATGTCCTTTGACTTCGGACATTGAACTTCCTGACTTTGGACTTAAAAAACAGAACCCGCTGCCGGAGGTTTCGCGGCAGCGGGTCGTCGTTGATTACCGGATTGTGCGTTTGCCCGTTTACTCCGGCGAACGCCCGACACGGAGACTCACCGCCGACACGCGGCCCGCCGCATGGCTATGATGCTTGCCATGATGCGGGGCTTCGGGGGTGAAATGATGCTTCATCGAATCTTCAAACACTCTTTCCGTGTCGCTTCCGAACGTCCCAGTTTATAACCGACGCTTGCGTGCCCTGTCAAACCGCGTCAACGGCGAAGCAGAGGGGCCGACACGCGTCGGGACGGCGCGCGGGCGCACGCTTGCATTCAGCGCGCGATAGACGTAAAACTCTCTCAATCTCCCAAACATTTCGAGACGAGACGAAGGCACACGGGGCCGGATACTTTTCCAAGCGTCGCGCCGGTATATCAACATGAACAGCAAAAACTTCCGCAAGCAAATCTTTCTCGCTTCCGTCATCTTTTCCATCATCCTGCAAGGCTCGCCCGCACACGCGAAGAAGCCTCGCCCCAAGAGCAGAAATGTTGCCGCCGCTCCCGCCGTCGCGCGCGACGCGGAGCGTTGGTGGTCGCACGTCCGTTTTCTCGCGGACGATAAGTTGGAGGGGCGCAACACGGGGAGCGCGGGGCACGGCAAGGCCGTCGCATACGTTATCGAGCAGTTCCGGCGCGCAGGGCTGAAGCCTCTGGGGACACAAAGGTTTCTGCAACCGATCAAGTTTCGCACGCGGCGGATTCTGGAAGACCAGTCGAGCCTCGCGCTCGTGCGCGACGGCAAGACCGAGCCGCTCAAACTCGGCGACGACGCGACGTTCAACATGCGTATCGAGGCGGCGCAAACGGTCGAGGCTCCGCTCGTCTTCGCGGGCTACGGTTTGAGCATCCCCGAGGTCAAGTACGATGATTTCAACGGCCTCGACGTGCGCGGCAAAGTGGTCGTCTACCTGAGCGGCGGCCCGCCCGACGTGCCGGGGCCGCTGCTCTCACACTATCAATCAACCGCCGAGCGTTGGACGCTGCTCAAACGCTTGGGAGCCGTCGGCGCGGTTGTCATTCAGAATCCGAAGAACACAGACATCCCTTGGGAACGCTCGACGCTCGCGCGCTTGCAACCCTCGATGGCGCTCGCCGACGCGTCGCTCGACGACACCGCCGGACAGAAACTTTCCGTGACGATTAACCCCGCGCGCGCCGAGCGGTTTTTCGCGGGCACGCCGCACACCTTCAAAGAACTGCTCGCGCGCGCCGACGAGCGCAAACCTTTGCCGACCTTTTCGCTTCCCGCTTCGATTCGCGCGACCGTGCGCGCCGAGCAGACCGACCTTGAGTCGCCGAACGTCGTCGGCGTGCTCGAAGGCAGCGACCCGAAGTTGAAGAATGAATACGTCGTCCTCTCGGCGCATCTCGACCACCTCGGCGTCGGCCAGCCGATCAAGGGCGACGGCATCTACAACGGCGCGATGGACAACGCTTCCGGCATCGCTTCGCTGATCGAAGTCGCCGCCAAGCTGCGCGAGTCGAAAACAAAACTGCGTCGCTCGGTGATCTTCCTCGCCGTCACGGCGGAGGAGAAGGGCTTGCTCGGCTCGAAGTATTATGCCGCGCACCCGACGGTGAAGCCTTCGAGCATCGTGGCGAACCTCAACATGGACATGTTCCTCCCGCTCTTTCCGCTCCGTATCCTGACCGTCTATGGTCTGGACGAATCGGACATGGGCGCGGACGCGCGCGAGGTCGGCGCATCGTTGGGACTGACCGTGCAGGCCGACCCCGAACCGGAACGCAACTCTTTCATCCGCAGTGACCAGTACAGTTTCATACGGCGCGGCGTGCCCGCGCTGGCCTTGAAGGTCGGATATCTGAAAGGCTCGCCCGAAGCGGCCATCGGCGCGAAGTGGCGCGCGGAGCGTTATCACGCCCCGTCGGACGACCTGCAACAGCCGGTTGACGTTGAAGCCGCCGTCGCCTTCAACCGCGTGCTCTCCATGATTACCGAACGCATCGCCAACCGCACCGCGCGCCCGCGCTGGAACGACAAAAGTTTCTTCCGCCGCTTCGCGCCGACGACGAGCGGTACGCAAACGACCGCGACGCGCCTTTCTATAAGAAACTGATTCAACAGTCCCGTTAGGGACGTTCGAGAGTAGCCCGGCGATTTATCGCCGGGGGATAAGGCTAGAAAATTCGAGTCCCGTAGGGACGACTGATGGAAGCATTCAGTCGTCCCTACGGGACTGAAACAAAACTCTCTGTGATGGTTCCCGGCGATGAATCGCCGGACTATTGTCAGAAGTCCCTACGGGACAAAAACCTTCCTTAACCTTTCCCTCTTTGATTCAAACAGCTTCTAGAAAGGCGGGCCCGCGTTGCCGCCGAGCATGGCGTTTCTGACGAGCGGGACGGGCGGGCCGCCGTACTTCAAAAACTCGTCGTGAAAAGCGCGCCAGCCTTCGCGCCCGCCGCGCGTCACCGTCCAGTCTTCGCGCAGTTTGCGAATCATCAGCTTGCCCATCGTGTAGTTGAGATAGGCGGGGTCGAACGTGCCGCGCGCGGCCTGTTGTCGCGCTGTTCCGGCGTCCTGATAACCCTTCTCGCGGAAGAGACGCTCGGAATCGGCGACGGTCATCTTGCCCGTGTGCATCCCGATGGCGGAGAGGAAACGACCATTGCGCAGGAGCGCGTTCAGGAGTTGGCCGATGTGCGTTTCGGGGTCGCCGTTGCCGAGTCCGGCGTCCCACATCATCTCCTCGGTGTAGTGTGCCCAACCTTCGGCGAACGCGTAGCCGACGAAGACCTGCCCGAACTTGGACGGCGAGCGGTTGGCGTGGAGAAACTGCAAGAAGTGTCCCGGCCAAACTTCGTGCACCGACGTGAACAGCAGATCGGACTCGCCCGGCACGTACTCTTCGCGCTCCTTCGGCGACCAAGCGGGGTCGGGCGGCGCGATGTAGTAGATGGATGCGAGGCCCGTCTCGTAGGGGCCGGGGATGTCAATGTATGCGAAGTTCCAGCGTTGATAAGGCGGCGACTCGGCGACCTTCGCCTGTTCCGTGCCGGGGATGCTAACTAAATTCTTCTCACCAAGAAACGCCTTGAGCGTATCGAGTTGGCGGCGCGCGCCCTCGACCGGGCCGCCCTGCGGTTTCTTCCCGCGCGATTTGGCGATGCATTGCTCGACTGTCTGACTCGGCGCATAAGTGGCGCAGGCTTCGTTGAGCGCGTTGACGTTGCGCTCCATGTCGCTGCGGCCAATCTCTTCGAGTTTGTCGAGCGGCACGTCAACGCGTTCGGTGGCGCGCAGCATCTCGCTGAACTTCTCCGGCCCGAGCGCAAAGTTGTCGGTCGCCGTCGCCTCCTGCGCGGCGAACCACGCGTCCAACTCCTTCATCGCTTTGATCGCCGCTTCGTTGGCCGTGCGAAACTCCGTCTGCAATGGCGCGTCCTGCACAGACGCGAAGACGGTCGGCACGTCCTTCTCGAAGTAGGTCGCCAGCCCGCCGAAACTGGTGCGCCCGATAGCCACGTAAGAGCGCGGGAGCGGCGTCCGCAGATTGCTGCGAACCTGCGCGGCTGCCGCCGGAATATTTTTCGCATAGGCGGTGTAGGCGCGCAGGCGCGCGTCGAGCGGCGCATACTCGCGCGAGACATAGACGTTCGGGTCGAGCGAGCCAGCGTAGAACTGCGGGTTCCTGAAAGGCCACTCGGCGGACTCCAACCAGAAGAGGTCGCCGTCAATGCGCGCGACCAGATAGTCGCGCTCGAAGCGTTGGCGTTCGTCGAGCGACGCATCCGCGAAACCCGCCGCGCGCTCCTTCAGCGAATGCAGGCGCGCAATCTCACGCTTGATGCCTTCGGGACTCCAATCGGGAAGCTTCCCGTCAAACTCATGTCGTCCGGCGAGCACCGCCGTGTCGGGATGTGCGACGAAGTATGCTTCGAGAAAATCCTTGACGAACGTCTCCCACTCATTCGCGGCGCGGGTTTGCGGAGACGCCTGCGGAGACGTTTGCGGCGTGGGCGTCGGCTGCTGCTGGCAGGCGGCGAAAGAGAGTAGAGGGACGAGAGCAAGCGCGAGTGTGAGCCGCGTCGTCGTTCGATTTAACATGTGAATCGCGCTCCTTGATTCGCGCGGGCTACGCATTCGACATGCAACGCCCGGCGCGCTTCGTTGGATAATCCGGCTTCGAGGGAGAAGCGACGCGGCAACATTCTGCGACGCGTCGCACGCATTAGAACTCTGGCGAAGTGACCGCACGATAAGACGAATAAGAGGGCGCGTCAAGATGTATTTTAAGCACGGACGCGTCCATTATTTCGCACCCCGCGAAGCCGCGAAAACCCGCCGCATCAACGGTCGGCGCGTGCGTCGTTTGCACGACTCAAGAGCATCTGAGGCGTCGGGAATTTTTGATTGCTCCCGTTTGTCGGCGATGTAAAATCAGGCGCGAAAGACGGGCAAACTTGAGCGTTTCGGGAAAGGAGTTTGAGCTATGCGAAAGGTGAAATACTTCGTCGCCAACAGTCTCGACGGCTTTATCGCGCGGCCCGACGGCGCGGTTGACTGGCTTTTTATGGACGGCACGGATTACGGCATGTCCGGGTTCTTCAAGTCCATTGACACGATGCTGCTCGGACGCAAGACATACGAGTTCGCGCTCGCTCATACCGGGAGTTCAAAAAGCAAAACTGCAAAAAGCGGAAGCTCGAAAAGCAAACCCGTCAAAAGCAAGAATCCGTTCGCGGGCTTCAGCACTTACGTCTTCTCGCGGACGCTCAAGGACGCGCCGGACTACGGTGCAACCCTCGTCTCGGAGAACGCCGGAGAGTTCGTGCGCGAGTTGAAGAAGCAGGAGGGCAAAGACATCTGGTTGATGGGCGGCGGCGGGCTGGCGCGGAGCCTGTTCGCGGAGGGAGTGGTTGACGAAATCGGTCTCAACATTCACCCGCTGCTGCTCGGCGCGGGCCTCCCGCTCTTCCCCGAAATCGGCAGGCAGATTGACCTCGAACTGCTCGACTGCAAGGCTCACAAGAACGGCTGCGTGCAAGTCTCCTACCGCGTCAAGAGTTAACCTAAGGGCTAAGAGTTGACACGCGACATCCCGTTTCTCATCTGCTGTCGGCGGGCTGGAAGTGCGTTCTCAATTTCGCGGCGCGAAGTAGCCGAGGCGCGTCGTCGGGCGCATGTTCCGGTCGGCGGTGGCGACGCGGACGCGGCGAAACTTTCCGTCGCGCGTCCGGTCGAGCGGCGTGTAGTAGAGCGCGTACTGATGGCGGAGTTCGTCGGCGACTTCGGCGTAGACGCTGTCGAGCGAATCGAAGCTGAGCGGCTTGTAGAGTCGCCCGCCGGTCGCGTTGGTCAGTTCGGCGAGGTTGCGCTCGCTGATGTCGAGGACGCGCAGGGATTCGCGCAGGTCGCCGATGCGGAGTTGGTTAAACTTGAGCGCGGAGGGCGACGCGCCGAGCAGCGTGTCGAGTTCCGCCTGCTTGCGCGCGCGCTCGATCTCCGTATTGCTGATGACGTAGAGCGTGGCCTGCGCTTCGAGCAGGGCGCGCAGCGAGGTGTCGAGCGTGGCGTGGCCGCGACCGCTATCTATGCCGTCCGTGAGCACGACGACGGCGTGGCGTTTCGCGCCCGCGCGGAACTGTTCGCGCGCCGCCAGATAGAGCGCGTCGTTGAAGCGCGTGAACATCCCCGGCGTGACGCGGCGCAGCGCGCGGCGCAACTGCATCCGGCTCGCCGTCCAATCCAGAAGCAACTCGACGCGGTCGTCAAACTTGATCAAACTCACGCGGTCGTCGGGCGCGAGACGCACCGCAAACTCTTCGACGGCGCGACGAAAATCATCAAGGTTCGCCGCGACCGAAGACGAAGCGTCCACCATCAAAGCGACATCAACCGGCACTTGCCTGAGCGCGAGATCGCTCAAGGGCTGCTCGCGCCCGTCCTCCCACACGCGAAAATCCTCGCGCTTGAGGGTCGAGACCAGACGCCCCCCTGCGTCGCGCACCGTCACCGGCAGAAGCACCTCCGAAGTCGTCACCCGCACGACCTCGTCTTCGTCTTCGTCCTGCCGACCCTCCGCCGTCGGCGACACCTGCGCGTAAACGCACGCGACGGCGAGCGTAAAAGCAATCAATAAAAAGAGTGACGACGAACGCAGAATAGAAGCGGCGCGACGTTGCGACGATGCAGAGATGTGACGATGCGTTGATGCGTTGATGCGGCGACGCCGGGACGCGGCGATGCTGTGCGGAGAGACGTTCGAGTCTTCGGCACGTCGCGCGGTTTCCGTCTCGTTGTGTCCGCTTTTTTCTTCGTCGTTCATCGCGTCCGGCTCAACGTTTCTCGGGCTGCGTCGCGTCGTCGGCCATCGCGTTTCGCATGGCGTTGATGACGGGTTCGGAGACGCGTCGGCGGCGCAGTTCCGCGAGCTTCGGCTCGGCCAAGTCAAACTCGACAGGCGACTGTTCGATGCGGCGGATGATCGTGCCTTCGGAGAATCCGGCCTCGACCAGTTCGACGACCGACGAGTTGGTCAGCGTCGGCGTCCGTTCGAGTTTCGGCGGCGCGGCTCCGGCCTCTGCGGGCGGTCGAAGGATACGCACGGTCGCGCTGCCGTTGGTCTGCGTGTCGCCGGAGCCGCCGCCCCGGCTCGTCTCGGTGCGCGAGCGGCTGCGCGAACCGCTCGACGAACCGAAGATGCCCGTCTCGCCTTGCGTCGAATCGTCGCCGCTCCCGTTCCTGCTCTTTCCCTGTTTGAAAAACTCCTCGTCCGACTCCCACTCGTCGCCCGACGTGAAGCTGCTGCCACCGCCGTCCTCGCGCGCGAGCATGGCGAGGATAATCTTTTCGCTGACGCCGCTCTTCTTGAGTTCGATCAGGCGTTCGGGCGTCAGGTCGAAGCTCGCGGGGCGCGCGTTGATGATGGTGATGACGGTCTTCTCGCGGAATCCCGCGCGGACGAGTTTGACGACCGACGAATTCGTCAGCGGCGCTTCGCCGTCGTGCGGCACGACGCGCTGCGCCCGCGCGACGTTCGACGCCGACGCCGACAGAATCAACAACAGCACGAGCTTTATCAATCGAGCACTCATCAAGTTTTCCACTCCCCGAACGCGGACTTATAGTTAACTAAAGTCTCAATTCCCCCGCCACTCCGATTCGTGCCGCCGACATCGAAGACACGGCTTAAAGATTCAACCTCTTCCCTTTTGCCCTTTACCTTTTTCCTTTTGCCCTTCTCACATCCCGCGCAGGTAGCGCGCGCTGATGCGTTGGACGTAGTGGCGCGTTTCGCGGTAGGGCGGAACGCGGTGGCCGTACTTCATGACCGCGCCTTCGCCCGCGTTGTAGCTCGCCAGCACGAGGTCAACGCGCCCGCCGAATCGCTGCAAGAGTTGTTTGAGAAAGCGCGTGCCGCCGCGCACGTTCTGCGCCGGGTCGTGCGAATTGCGGACGCCGAAACGCGCGGCGGTCGCGGGCATCAGTTGCATCAGCCCGCGCGCTCCCTTCGGACTCGTGACGCGCGCGTTGAAGTGCGACTCCTGCTCCATCACGCAGAAGATGAGATAGGGGTCAACGCCGTAGGCCGCGCCGTTCTGTTTAATCAAACTGTCGAGACGCGGGCTGCCCGTCGTCCAGAAGCGTTCGCGGCGCGCGCGCTTCTGCGCCGGAGCATCGCCGCTCGCCTCCGCAATCAACTCCGGACGCTCGCGCTCGACGCGTTCGATCCGCGCGCGCTCGATGAAGATCGAGAGATTGCCGCGCCTGTACCAGACGCCCTCCGCGCTTTCGTTCGCTTCATCCACCTCCATCTTTGCGCCGCCGACGAGATAAATCCAGACGACCGGCAGCGTCTCCGCCGCGACGCTCGACGCCGTCTCGCCTGCAACCACCTTGACGAGCGCCTTCGCAGCCTTCCCTCTCGTCGCGTCGTCGCTCTTGCCCTTAGTGCTGGCGTCGCTCGCGCCGCTGCTGCGTTCGATTGCGCGCACGCGCACGCGCTCGACCAAATGCGTGACGCCGCCGCGCCTGTACCAGATGCCCTGCGCGTCTTCCCACGCGGCGTCAACCTCGACGACCGTCCCGTCCGTGAGCCGCAACTGGTCGGCACGCGCCGCGACGGGCGACAGGCCCCACAGCAGCAACGCGAGACACGCGACCTTCGGCGCGCAGGACGCGACGCCTTTCTTGAGCACGTTCTTCATCAAACGCGCGCCGCGCCTCGTTCTCCGGCGCGCACGCTCGGCGCGACGGCTCACGCCTTTCGACGCGCGACGCGGGTCGTCTTTAGATGAGTCGTCTTTAGAGTTGGAGGGGGTCTGCATCGTTCAACTCCTGTGTGTTGCGGCGGACGGGGACTTGCGCGGTGCTGAAGCCGTGCGAACTGCCGAAGTAGTTGCGCCACGCAACGTCAATCAGCTTGGTGGTGAGTTCGGGCGCGTGGCCTTCAAAGAGGCAGATGTCCGTCACGCGGTCGAGCAGGTCGCGCGGCTCGCAGGATTTCATCTGCCGGTGCTCGATCATGTAGTTGTTCAAAATGTAGTCGAGACACGTCTGGTCAACGCGCAGGCCGCGCGTGTAGGCGGCGCGCTTGAAGATTTCGACGTAGGCGGCGGGCGTCGGCGGTTCGACGCGCGCGCGATAGCCCATGCGGCGCAGGAAGGCTTCGTCAACGAGGTCTTTCTCGTCGAGGTTCGTCGAGAAGACGACGAGTTGCTCGAACGGCACTTCGATCTTCTTGCCCGTGTGAAGCGTCAGGTAGTCAACGCGGCGTTCGAGCGGGACGATCCAGCGGTTGAGCAGGTCGGTCGGCGAGACGCGCTGCCGCCCGAAGTCGTCAATGACGAGCGTGCCGCCGTTGGCCTTCATCTGAAACGGCGCTTCGTAGAACCGCGCCGCCTCGCTCCATTGCAGGTCGGCGTTCTCCAACGTCAACTCGCCGCCGACGATAACCAGCGGTCGCTCGATGCACATCCAACGGCGGTCGTACTCGACGGGGACATCTTCAGCGGCGGCGGGACGATGATTGTGCGCGTCATAGACGCGGATAATCTGCCCGTCAATCTCGACGGCGTAGGGAATCCAGATCGCGCCGGTCAGTCCGGCGTTGATGCGTTCGGCGACGGCGGTTTTACCCGTGCCAGCAGGGCCGCTCAGGAAAAGCGAGCGGCGCGAATTGACGACGCAGCCGAGCGTCTGCATGAGCGATTCCGGCAGAATCAGGTCGCGAAACGCGGCGCGGATCGAATCAATCGTGGCCGAGCGCGCAGGCACGGCTTGGAGGCGCATCATGCATGCGTAGTCGCGCAGAGAGACGGGCGCGGGGCCTGTGTAGCCGCAGAGTTCACGCGCGCGTGCGACGCGTTCCCAACCCTTGTCGAGCATCGCGTAGCGCGTCGCGCCCATTGCGGTCTGCACGCGCACTTCGATCAACTTCTCCCGGTAGAGATGCTGCAACAACTCTTCCGTGAGCGAGCGCGAGAGATGAATCTCCTCGGCGATGCTGTTCGTCGTCGGGTCGGGCGACTGCGCGACGTGCTTCAAAGCGAGGTCGCAGAGGAAACTCGCGGAGACATCCGTATCCGTCAACTCGTCCGGCACGGGCGGCCCCATGCTCTCAATCTCCGCGCGCGTCAGCATTGTTGTGTGCGTCATGTTCGTAAACCCTCAAGGGATAAATAGAGGTCAGATGCCGGGTGTCGGATGTCGGATAAAAGCAAGGTTGTCTTTCCTAACATCTAACACCCGACATCCAACCCCTGCTTTTCATTTTCCGCCCGCGACGGCGAGCGTGGGTTGGCCGCCGTTCTTGTTGGTGTGAATCGCGTCGTTAACGGTGTCGGTATAGACATCGCGGCTGACGCGGCTGTAGAGGCTGGCGAGACGACGCTGCACGTCCATCGAGTTGGGCTGCAAGCGGCGCGCGTGTTCGTAGTGCTTGATGGCTTCGTGTTCGCGGCCCGAGCGTTCGAGCAGGGCGGCGACGTTGAGACGCGCGTTGAACTCGCCGCCCGCGCGCGCGAAGCTCTTGAAGGCATCGTCGTATTTGCCGAGACGACATTGCGCGAGCGCGAGATTATTCAGGATGCGCTCGTCGGTCGGCGCGAGACGCGCGGCGCGTTTGAGTCGTTCGACGGCGGCGCGATAATTGCCGCTCAGGTAGAGCGACCAGCCGAGATTGTTCAAAGCCTGTGCGTCGGTTTCGCCGAGGTCAATGGCGCGGTTGAAGGACTCGCGCGCGCGTTCGTGCAAGCCTTTGCGGTCGTAGGCGACGGCGAGCAGGTTGTGCGCTTCGCGCATCTGCGGGTCGAGCGAAGTGGCGCGCGAGAGCGCGGCAATCGCGTCGTTCAAACGTCCCTCTTGCAGCATCACGCGTCCCTCGTCCAGATAATCGCGCGCGGTCACGCTCGTGCCCGCCTCGCGCGCGTGCTCGCGTTCGCGCCGCTCCTCGACCTTCAACACGCCGACGCTCTCGAAACGCTTCACGTCCTTCTCCGTCAGACGTTCCGGCCTGCCGTCGTTGTCGCCCTTGAACAACTTGCCGACGGCCTTGAACGGGGCTTTGAAGAAACGCGCGAAGCGGTTGCCCTTCTTCTTCTGCGGCATGTCGGCGTCGCTCTGTCCGGTCGGCGCTTCGTTGGCCGCGACGATGTTGGCCGCCGTGTCGCCCTCGTTTTCGTCGCCCTCCGCGCTCCAAAAGGCGGTCAGGCCGATGGTCAAAACGAAAGCCAGCATGGCCGCGATGATTCTACGTTGATGCATAACTCACCTTCCTTTTACATGTTCTCCAAAGTGTCCGCGAGGTTGAGTCCGGCGGGGCCGAGGATGACGATAAAGAGCGTCGGGAAGAGAAAGAGCGCGAGCGGGATAAGCAGTTTGACGGCGGCCTTCTGCGCGGCCTGTTCGGCGCGCTGGCGTCGCTTGGTGCGCAAAGAGTCGGCATAGACGCGGACGGCGCGCGCAATCGAAGTGCCGAAGCGGTCGGCCTGAATGAGCATCGCCACGAGGCTGCGCAGGTCTTCGACGCCCGTGCGCTCCGCGAGATTACGCAACGCCTCGTCGCGCTCGCGCCCGACGCGAATCTCTAAGTTAGTCAACTCGAACTCTTCGCTGATGTCCGGATGCACCTCGCGCATCTCTTCGCCGACGCGGACGAGCGCGGCGTTCAAGCCCAAGCCCGCTTCAATCGAGACGACCATCAGGTCGAGCGCATCGGCGAGGCCCCAACGGACGCGCTGCTGTCGCTTGCGAATCATCCGGTTGAGTATCAGACGCGGCGCGAAGAATCCTTTGACGAAGGCCAGAAGCATGGGGATGAGCATCTGCTCGAAGGGGCGCGCGAAGACGACGCCGACGAAAAACGTCAACGCCGGATAACCGAAGAGGACGCCGATTTGAATCGCGCGAAAGATGGCGGGCGCGTTCGGCGAGCGGTATCCGGCGTGCATCAACTGCTTTTGCAGCTTGCGCGCTTCCGCCGCCGACGGCGGCACGAGACGATTGATCGGCGCGGCCATGCGCTCGGCCAGCGCCGCCATCGGGCTCTCGTCCGTCGAGGGAGACATGCCGATGGTCGCCGTCGCCGAAGCCATCCCGCCGCCGGGCTGGCCCATCTGCTTGAGCCGCTCGGTCGCCGCGCTCGCGGGCTTGAACATTAGCCAGTAGATGCCCATCACGAAGAGCGTGATGCAGATAAATGTCGAGAGGGTGATGATGAAAATCATAGATGGTTACTCGTCAATGGTGAATCGTCATTTAGTAAATCGTGAATCGTAAATCGTAAATAGTGAAAGACGGTTTTTATCTATTCACGATTGACGATTCACGATTTACTATCTTCAAATCTTTATTCTCAAAATCTTGCGGATAATCAACATGCCGGATAGCTGCATGCCGAGGGCGACGTAGATGAGGATGTGGCCGCGCGGGTCGTACCAGAGGACGCTCATGTAGTCGGGACTCAAGAAGGTGACGGCGAGCGCGACGAAGATGGGGAGGCCGCAGAGTATCCAAGAAGACATGCGCGAGGACGTGGTCAGCGTCTTCAGGTCTTCCATGATGCGGAAACGCTCGCGGATGGTGTAGGCCACTTTTTCCAGAATCTCCGCGAGGTTGCCGCCCGTTTCGCGCTGAATCATGATGGCCGTGATGCAGAGCTTGAGGTCGAGCAAGGGCACGCGCGCCGCCAAGTTTTCCAAAGCGAGTTTGACCGACAGGCCGAGGTTCTGTTCTTCGTAGGTCTTGCGAAATTCGGTCGCAATCGGTTCGGGCATCTCGGTCGCAACCATGTGCAGCGACTCGGCGAAAGCGTGTCCGGCGGAAAGCGCGCGGCTCATCAGGTCGAGCGCGTCGGGGAGGTGTTCGAGGAACGAGCGGAGGCGCGAGCGACGCTTCCAGAAGACGTGGACGAAGGGCGCGGAGGCCGCCGCCAGTCCGGCGCAGATGATGATGAACAGAGAGACCGTGAGCATCGAAGCGGCGAGCGCGGCGAGGATTCCGGCCATCACGGAGAACATCAGGAGACGCGTGACGGTGATGTGCAGGTCGGCCTGATCGAGCATCCGCTTGAGCCGCGCGGCCACCGGCAGGCTGACGAGCGTCCGGTTCAACGCCGGTATCTCGCTCATCAACTCCTGTCGCGCGAGTTGCACTTCCGCGTCCGCCGTGTTCGCCGAATAGAGCAGAGCCTCCGCGAGCCGCTGCTGCAAGCGCGCGCGCTTCTTCTCCGAGCCGCGCGTCGCCAGCAGGTAGCCCGCGAAGACCAGAAACATGCAGAAAGTAAAAACGAAAAAAGGAATCATGATGGGTTGTCGGTTTTCAGTTTTGAGTTTTGAGTTTTCAGTATCGGTTCTCAGTTCAGAGGTAAAGCTTCTGAAAACTGAAGACCGAAAACTGAAAACTGTTCCTACTCTTCAAAGAAGACGCGCGGCAGTTGCATGCCGTAGACCTTGAGGCGTTCGGCGAAGCGCGGGCGGACTCCCGTCGGGCGGAAGCGACCGATGACGCGCCCGTCCTTGTCAATTCCCTTGCGCTCGTACTGGAAAATCTCCTGCATCGTGATCGTCTCGCCTTCCATCCCGGTGATTTCGGAGATGGACGTGACGCGGCGCGTGCCGTCGGAGAGACGCGCGACCTGTATGACGAGGTTGAGCGCGGAAGCGATCTGCTGGCGCATGGCGCGGTCGGAGAGTCTCATGCCGGTCATCTGAATCATGGTTTCGAGCCGGGTCAGGGCGTCGCGCGGGGTATTGGCGTGGACGGTCGTCAAGCTGCCGTCGTGGCCGGTGTTCATCGCTTGCAGCATGTCTATCGCTTCGCCGCCGCGCACTTCGCCGATGACGATGCGGTCGGGACGCATGCGCAGCGCGTTCTTGACGAGGTCGCGCTGCGTGACTTCGCCGCGCCCCTCGATGTTGGGCGGTCGCGTCTCCAGACGGACGACGTGCGGCTGCTGCAACTGTAGCTCTGCCGAATCTTCAATCGTGACGATGCGCTGCGTCTCCGGGATGTAGGCCGAAAGCGCGTTGAGCAGAGTCGTTTTGCCCGCGCCCGTGCCGCCGGAGATGAGAACGTTCAAGCGCGCGTGCACGCACATCTCGAACATGTCGGCGATGTCCTGCGTGAGCGCGCCGATTTCGATGAGCGCGTTGATACGCAGGGGGTCGGAGCCGAAGCGTCGGATGGAGAGCACGGGGCCGTCCAAAGCGAGCGGCGGGATGATGGCGTTGACGCGCGAGCCGTCCTGCAAGCGCGCGTCAACCATCGGCTGCGCTTCGTCTATGCGTCGCCCGACCATCGAGACGATGCGCTCGATGACGCGCATCAGGTGGTCGTTGTCTTTGAAGGTCACGTCGGTGCGTTCGAGTTTGCCGCGCCGCTCGATGTAGATGTTGTAGGGCGAGTTGACGAGAATATCGCAGATGGTCGGGTCGGCCAGAAGCGGCTCCAAAGGCCCGAGCCCGAAAAGCTCGTGCCTGACCTCCTCGACCAGACGCTCGCGTTCGCTCGAAGAGATCGGCGCGTTCTCGATAATCAGAAGTTCTTCGGCGAGACGCGACACCTCCGCGCGAAGCTGTTCCGGCTCAAGCTGCCCGAGCTTGGTCAAGTCCATGCGGTTGATAATCGCGCGATGGAGACGCGATTTCAGTTCTTGAAAATTGTGCTGACCGGCGACGCCCGTCGCGTCGTCGCCGCGCCCGAAGGCCGCGTAGTTCGGCCCGCCCGTCTCTTTCACTAATCTTTCGCGTAGCGCCATGTTTATCGAGCAATCAGCCGTCGGCTTGCGGCGGGAAGATGAATCGCAGCGTGCGTCCTTTTTCTCGCCCGTCGCCTGCTTGTCCGGCTGTTTGCAAACCTCCTCACCCGGTTGATAAATCGTCTGTGTAGAACTATCCGGCTGCTGCCGTCGAAACGCCGACGGTTAACGTCCGGACGCTAGAAACTGTTGCCGAGCGCGGCGTGCGTCGTGTCGTTGGTCGTCGCGGCGTTGGTGCGACGGAAGAAGGAGCCGAGCGTGCGTCGTCGCGGCGCGCTGGCGGCGATATCGGTCGGGACGCTTGCTTTGCCGCTGACGCTCGCGGCGATCTGCCGGATTTCGGCGGCGAGTTTGGAAGAGGGTTCGGATTCGACGAGCGGCTGGCCGAGATTGATGGAGTTGACCGCCGTCCGGTAGTCGCTCTGCACGTAGCCCATCACGCGCTCGCCGAGAAAGCGTTCGACCTCGCGCAGTTCGAGGTCAATCTGCTTGCTGAAGCGGTTGACGACGATGTGAATCTTGTGTCGCGGGTAGCCGAGACGGTCGAAGATTTTGAGCGCGCGCTGCGTCGAGCGAATCGCCGGAATGTCCAGAGTCAGGACGAGCAGGATTTCGTCAACCTGATCGAGCGCGGCGAGCGTCACGGCGTCGAAGGTGTGTTGCGGGTCGAGCACGACGTACTCGTATCGCTCGCGCAGAATCTCGATCACTTCGTAGATGTGCTCGGGTTCGATGTCGTCAGCCGAGTCAGCTTCGCGCGGCGCGGCCAGCAGCGACAGGCTCGCCGAGTGCGGCGCGAGATAGGTTCGGAGCAGCGCGTCGTCAACGCGCGCGCGGTGCTCGACCAGATCGGCGATGGTGTATTTCGGTTCGACGCCGAGAAAGAGCGTCAGGTCTCCGGCCTGCAAGTGCAGGTCAACGAGGACGGTTGACGAAGGCGAGAGCGCGGCGGCGACGTTGGCGGCGATAAACGACGTGCCGCAGCCGCCCTTGCTTGAGAAGACGGCGATGGTGCGCCCCTTCTTCTTCGGCGCAGGCCCTTGCGTCGAGCAAAACTCGGCGGTGCGTTCGAGCACCGTCTTGAACTCATCCTCGATGAGCGGCAGGCGCAAAAACTCGCGCGCTCCGGCACGCAACGAACGCAAGATAAGATCGGGCGAAGCGTCGCGCGAAGCGCAGATAATCGCCGTCTGCGGCGACTCGACGGAGACGCGCTCGACGAAGCGGAGCACCGCTTCGGGCTCCGTTCCGAGCGTGATAATCGCGGCGGAAGGGTGCAGGCGCGCGATTTCGGGTTGGAGTTGTTCGGGGTCGTCGCCCGCGACGAGCAGGCGCGTATTGTCGTTGGCGGCGAGCGCGCCGCGCAGTTCTTTGAGCGAGTCGAGTCCGGTGCTCAGGATGACGAAGGTGAGTGTTTGCGACATGTAAATTTTCTCGGATGCGTGCTGGTCGTCTGAACTTCTCAAGGGCGAAAGCGTTCGCGTTTGCGTGGCCGGAAGCGCGGGCGTTTCAGGAAACCGGCGGCGGGATTTTCCCTGCGTTCTCTCCCGTCAGCGTCGTGCGATACGTGGGCATCTTGATGGTCTTGCCGATGATGGGCACGACGAACTTGAACTCGTAGCCCTCAATCGTGACGGAAACCGAGCCTTCGCCGACGTTGTAGTCGGACGAATGGTTGACCTTCACATTGGCCGTCGTCAGGTTCATCACGCGCGGTTTCTGATTGGGGCCGTCGCCGGTCGAGCCATAGACGGCCATCTTCTGCGCGGCGGTGATTGACGCGGCGCTCTTGTCTTGATTGACGGCGTAGCGCGCGCCGCGTCGCGCCGCGTCGGCGAGCGCGTTGTGCGTCCAGAGCAGGCGTCCGAATTCGAGAACGGCGAAGATTGCCGTCAGAAAAACGAGCGCGCCGATGGTGAACTCCAAAAGAGCCGCGCCGCGTTCGTCTCTGCCTTTGTGTCTGCCACGCATCGGGGTTGTCCTCAAAGTCCTTGCAAGTCGAACGGAAAATTTCTAGATGGAAGGCGTCGTGATGAGATAGCGCATGGTGGTGCTCGGTTTGACGGCGACGCTCAACCAGCCCTTATCGCCCGTCGCTTTGCCGAGGGGCATGAGCGGCGTGTATTTGAAGTTGATAATCTCCACCTTGACCGTCCCCGGCACGCTGCCGACGCCGCCGCCGCGCGTGATCGAGACGTTGCTCATAGTGAGACCTTTGACGAGCGGCTTGTTGACGCCGTCGGTCGCGTTCGCGTCGCCGTAGACGACCATCCGTTTCGCCTCCGCGTCGGCCTTCGTGTTGCAGCCGCAGCCTTTGGCGGGCGGCGCGATGGTCAGGTGTCGGGCGGCGCTGCGCGTCGCTTTGGCGAGCGTCGTGTAGGTGTAGAAGTAACGGCCAAACTCGGCGGTCGCGGCGAAGAGCGCGAGGAGCACCGGCAGCACAATGGCAAGCTCGGCGAGTTGCGTCCCGCGCTCGCTCTCGCGGAAGCGACTCAAGCCGCGACCGATCTTTGTGTGCATGTTCGTCCCGTTCATCGCTCTCACGTCCTCGCTCGCGTTATTGATAAAGGACGGGCTTCGCCAGCAGCCCCTCGGCTGCGCCCGCGCCCGTGCCGACGCCGCCGCGCCCGACCATCGTGTGGTCTTTGATGTACTCGGCTTCGAGGTCGCCGCCGTTGCCGTTGCCGACCTTCTTGCGCAGGAAGAAGAGGCCGAAGCGATTGAACCGCACGACGCCGCGCCCGTTGTCGTATTCGCTCTCTTTGATAATCGGAATCACGACCACGCGACGACCCTCGACGCCCGGATGCGAAGGCGCTTGCGTCTTCAAGCCTTCGACGTAATCCTCGTAGGTGATGTTCTCTTTGATGTTGGTGTCGGGCGGATGATCGGTCGGGTTGACGTGGCCGCCCTGATAATCGTCGAAGCGCGTGTTGATGCCTGCCCTGACGGGGCCGGACGTGACGCCCGGTTTGGTATCAACGGCATACTCCTCGCCGGGTTCGGCGCAATCATCTACGCCGCTCGCCAGACCGACGCGGACATCGCTGCCGCCGCGACCGGCGACGGCAAGTATCTGGTAGTTGCCCGGCGTGACGTGGTTACTGGGCCCGGAGCGGAACGTGTAGACGTTGCCGGGCATAATCGGCGTGCCGTAGTCAACGACGGAGACGGGGAGAAAATCGCAGACGCTCGTTAAGGGGACGGACATTCCGGCGGTGGCGTTGGCCGTCACGTCGCGCGAACTGCCGATGACCATCGAGGCGAAGAAGACTTTGGTCGGCGCAGCCGGAGTCTTGACGCGGATGAAGCGAATCTTGTCGGCCACCGTCTGCGCGCTTCCCGCGCCCATGTAGGGGCCCGCCAGATTCACCGCGAACTCGACCACCCCGTCCTGCACCTTGACGCCCTTTTTGTTGAACTCGTAGTTGTTCATCACCGTTTCGGCGCGCTGCTTGGCTTTGGTGATGCCGAGCGATGAAGAGTTGAGCGCGGACGCACCGGCGAGGGCCGCTGCGTCCGCTGCGTTCTGTAGTTCGGTCTTGACGAGATAGAGGTGGCCGACATCCACGCACAATCCGGTGGCGAGGAGAAAGGCGAGCATGCCGAGCGTACTGATGGCGAGGACGGAGCCGCGTTCGTTTCTTCTGTCGTGACGGTGTTGTTTGTCTAAGCTGTTCATCTTGAAAAGTCCTCCTGCGCTCTCCCGCGCTCATGCCGCCGCTTGCAAAAAGATGCTTACGGAGCTTCGACCATGCTGACCTGCATCCGCATCGCGACGGGCGCGGGCCGCAGCGAGTTGAGACGGTCGAGCGGGAGATTGTTGAACCCGGCGTTGCTGCTCGTCGCGGCGGGCAGCGTCACTTTGCGGCTGCCTTCCTTGACGGGCGTCGTGTTGTTGTTGTTCGCGGGCGCGTCGGGCGCGTTCGTCGTCGCCGGAGCGTTCGCGGGAGAGACGGCGGGCGTCGTTGTCGTCGTCGCCGCCGGAGCGGTCGAGTAGCCGTGGTCGCCGTTGATGCCTTCGCCTTTGGGTTCGAGGCCGAGCAGGGGCTTGGTGTTCTTGAGCCCGTCTATGCCGCGCATGTAGGGGAGGTCGTCGGGGCTGACCGGCTTGACGAGGTTCGCCGTCATGATGAAGATCAACTCCGTCTCGTTCTTCTGGTACGACTTGGACTTGAAGAGGTTGCCGAGGATGGGGATGTCGCCGACGATGGGCATCTTCGAGAGCGAGCGCGATTCGTTGTTGTCGAGCAAGCCCGCGAGCGCGAAGCTCTGGCCGTCGCGGAGTTCGACGCCGGTCTTGGCGCGGCGCGTCCGCAGCGCGGGGATCACGAAGCCGTCGAACTTGACGCCGTTCGAGTAATCAATCGTCGAGACTTCGGGTTCGAGTTCGAGACGGATGTGGTCTTCGTCAATGATCGTCGGTTTGAAGTTCAGGCGCACGCCGTACTCTTTGAAGAGGACGGTGACGGTGCTGCGTTCGGTTCCGGTCTGCACGATGGGCACGGGAAACTCGCCGCCCGCGAGGAAGCTCGCCTGCTGGCCGTCCATCGCAACTAAGTTCGGCTCGGCCAACTCGCGCAACGCGCCCTGCTGTTGCATCGCACGAATCATGCTCAAGACGTTGCCGCCCATCACGAAGAGGTTCAAAGCGTTCGAGAACGTGCCGGACATGACACCGTTCTTGACTTCCGTCAGACTGCTCGGGCCGCCGCCCGTGTTGGCATAGACGCCGTTGCCGGGGCTCCCCTGATACGCGAACGACGTGCCCAAATCTTTCAGACGATTGCGGCTCACCTCGGCGACGCGAACCGAGAGTTGCACCTGCGCCGTGTTGCGCGTCGGCGAGCGCAGCATGTTGACCGTCTTGAAGCCCGCCGCCTTGACCACCGCTTCGGCATACCCGACCGTCTGCGGATTATCAACCGTTCCCGAGAGGACGACCGACTCGTTGGCCTGACTCAAGCGGATGTCGTCTTTCGGAAAGAGCGCGCGAATCTGCGAGTCAATCAGAGACAGGTTCGTTCGCACGAAGACATCGAAGACGATGAACTTGCCGCCGTTCTGCTCCCACGCGATGAAGTTGACCTGCCCGAAAGCCTTGCCGTTGACGAGCACCTGATCGGGCGCGACGAGCACGGCCTCGGCGATGTCGGGGTTGGAGACCGAGAAGCGTCCGATGGGACGGTCGAAGTTGATGACGCGCGACTGCCCGACGAGGACGTTGATCGGCGTCGAATCCTTCTGCATGTTGGCGAAGGCGACCGTCACGGAGGTTTCCTGCGCGCGGGCCGCAATCGGCGCGGCGAACATCAGGGCCGTGCACAGCAGCGCGAAGGTGCGGGCGATAAGGGAACGTGTCTGCATGACTTTTTTTTGACTCCTTTGGAAGATAGCTCTCGGCTATCGGCAATCGTCTCTTAATCTTTTTTTTGCGACCGGATTCTTGCGGCCAACTGACGGCAAACGTCGCGCACAGTCTTCAACCGGCTGGCGGCGCTCCTGCCGTTCGTTGATCGGCTGCTTCACGGAAAATCCACGCTCCGTCTTTTTCCGCCCTCGATGATCTCCACACTATTGCGCGGCGCGGGCGGCGCGGCGGGCGCGCTCTGCTGTACGGGCGCGCTCCGCTCGACGCTCACGGGCGCGGCCTGCACGCGCTGGCGACGCACCGGGGCGAAGCTCGACGGCGCGGGCTTCGTCGGCTGTTCGCTCTTGAGCGAACCGGGTTCGGGGACGGGCAGGGCGCGCTCGCCGCCGAGCAGGACGCGCTTGTCAACGCCCTGCGTCTGCTCGTCGCCCTGATCGGTCGAGTTGCGCATGACGAGTTGCAGTTTGCCCTCGGTCGAAGCGAGCGCGAGCTTCTCGGCCTGTTCGGGCGACACCTGCAAGGTCACGGCCTTGACGCTCTCGGCCTCGCGGTCGTTCTTCGGGCGGTCAATGTTCTGGCCGTTCGCCAGCACCTTGACGTTCTGCAAGACGATCTTCGAGATGGGGTTCTGCGTCGTCGAGTTCTGGTCGGGGTTGATGACGACGACGACATCAACGAGCGCGCCCGGCATCAGAAAACCGGAGACGCCCACCACGTCGTCAACCTTGACGGTCATCGCGCGGAAGCCTTCGGGGATTACCGCCGAGAGTCCGCCCGCCGAACCTTCGGGCGCGAGTTTGAAATCCGTGATCGGCTCGCGCGCGGCGATGTTCGTGATGGCGACGCGACCGACGAGTTTGTCCATCGAATCGAAAGTGCCGTCGGGCATCGCGCCCTGCGGAAACTGTGCGACCGTCAACTGCTCGGCAATCATCTTCGTACCGGCAGGCACGTCCACCTTGGCGACCACGATGTTGTTTAAGTTTCGGGTGTAAGCCTGCGCGTTCGAGAGATAACGGCTGACCAAAACGGCGGCGGCCAATCCAAAGACCACCGCGCCCGCGAGTACCACCAAGAGACGTTTATTCCGCATGGGTTCAGGTTCTCCGTTCGAGAAAATCAGTCTGTGCAAGCGCGACCGCTGGCCGCGCGAAAGTTGTCGAGTTGTCGCTTACGCGCGAAAGATGCAGAGCGAGACGATGCTGCCGAAGGTGATCGCCACGCCGTAGGGGATCGTGTGTCGTTTGTCGTCGGGGACGGCGAAGCGCGGCATCGGCCAACCGGGCAGCAGCCCGTAGAAGATTTGCACCACGCGCCACAGCGTCGCGCGCACCGCTCCGGCGCGCACCATCGTATAGACGGCCAGCAGGCCGCCCGTGAGCGCGATGACGGCGAACGTCGGCAGCACCAGACCCGAACCGATAATCGCGCCGATGCCTGCGAACAACTTCACGTCGCCCGCGCCCATCGCGCCGAAGACGTGCAGCATGAACATCACGCCGAAGGCCAGCGCGCAGCCGCCGAGGCTCGTCAGGATGCCTTCGAGACCGTTGGCCGATGCGTTGAGCAGTAAACCGCCGACGAGCGCCGCGAGCACGAATGCGTTAGGGATGCGACGATAGCGCACGTCGTAATATGTGATGAGTACGGCGAGCGGGATGAGCAGCGCGAAAGCGACGATGGTGGGCGTGCCTGACATCTGTTTAATGCGACTCCGGCCTTGCTGTTTGTTGTTTGAAGAAGGTGTGGAAGAAAAACTTTTTCGCGCTTGCGGTTTCGCGCGGTGTGCAAGCGTCGCTTCGGGAGCGACCGTTCTTTTATCGGAAGCGGGCGGGCGCGCTCGTGTTCGTCTCGCGACGAGGAAGCGCGCTCGCCCGCATCCGCTGCTTGCGCGGGCGGCTGACAGCTTTTAGCTGTTGATGCCGTCAACGAGGGACTGGATTTTTCCGGCGATGGTCGTGCCGAGAAGTTTGAAAGCGGCGACGGCGGCGACGGCCACGAGCGCGGCGGCGACGGCGTATTCGGACAATTCCAGACCGGTCTCATCCTGCATGAATCTCTTAATCATCGGGGTGCTCCTTGATTGGTGTTGGCGGCAAAATCGAGCCGACTTTTTCGTTCGAGGTGAAAGGGGGAAGCGCGGGCGATTAGCTGTTGATGCCAGCGATCAGCGTGTTGATCTTTCCGGCGATGGTCGTGCCGAGAAGTTTGAAGGCGGCGACGGCGGCGACGGCGACCAGCGCGGCGGCAACGGCATACTCGGACAGTTCGAGACCGGTTTCATCCTGCATGAATTTCTTAATCATCTGTTTGCTCCTCAGAAAAGTGGTTTGGGGTTCAAGGTTACGGAAGGCCCCTGACGGTCGCGTGGGTGACAGCGACGCGGCGGTGGGGCCGCCTGTGTTAGGTGGAAGAGGAAAGGCTCATGAAAGTGCCGTCGCCGGTTCTCCTGTGGCTCGAAGCGATGTGCAGAGCGGTCTGCTCACACGTCGCAACGTTGCGTCGGCGCAGGTTCTTGACGACGCTGGCCGCCGCGCCGCAAACCGCCAGCGCGACCAACAACAGATCGTCCTGCATATCAACGGCTCCCGCCACGGCGCGCGTTCCCGTCAGGAGCGCCACGCACGCGAACATCACGACCAGCACGAGGGCCGAACACGCGATGATGATTTTGGTGAGTCGTTCTTTCATGTTTCGTTCTCTCTCGACCGCGCGACTTCAAACGGTGCCAAACGTTCCCGGTCGCTTCTGCGGACGCATATCTCCATTTCAAGGCGCGTGCCACAACCCGACAACCCGCGAAAGCCCCGCATTCTTCACACTTCGACGCCGTTTGACGCTCCCCTTCTGTCGCCCACGGTTGACAACTCCGCGCCCCGCACGCAGCCCCCACGCATCCCACCGACGCCGCGAACTCAAACACAGCCTTACACTTAGCCTGCTGTCGCCCACGGTTCACACACGCCCCGCGCCGCTTTCAACGACGGGCGACGACTTAACATGATGAAGTGAAAGAGGGGGAAAGAAGGAAAGAAGGAAAGGAGGAAAATTAAAAGTGGAGAAGCGAAAAAGAGAGAGGCGGCGTCGAGAGTTCAAGCTCTGCAACGTCGCCTCAATATTGTTTGGTGTCGAAAGTTTATCTAAAAATGTCTGAACGCCTGCGCGACGAAGAGGGCGAAGCTGAGGACGCCGCCCGCGATGGTGAACGTCCACTCGACGAGCGCGCTGCGCCGCCGGAGCAACGCGCGCAGCATCACCATCCCGCACTTCCATCCGTCCGGTTGATAGAGCGGCAGCAGATTGGTCGCGGCCAGAAGCAGGTTCATCACGCCGAAGGTCGTCCCCGAGACGACGGCAGCGGCGGCGAGGTTGACGAAGATGCCCGCGAGCAGCACGAAGACCTGTTGCACGATTGGCCTGCGCTGCAACTCCTCCATGTCCAGACGGACGTACGCGCCCACGGGCAGCGCGTGGAGTTTGTATTCGACGCCTCTGAAATTGAACCCCCACAGCCTGCTTCCCCACCCGAGCCCCAACTCCGTCGCCGGAATCCGGCACAGACGCGCCGCCGCCAGATGTCCCAATTCATGTATCAACATCGCCAGCGCGAAGCACGCGAGATAATTGAAGACGGTCAGCGAGTTGAGCGCCATCGCCCAGAATTGGACGGCGGAAGCGACTGTTGATGAGTTGCTGAACATAAGGCAGGAGGCAAGCGGCGCGAAGCCTTCGGAGTTCGCTGCCGGAGCTTGAGGTTATCAACTTGGCAGCAGAGACGGCGGACAAACCGCGCCGCAGCTATGAAAGAGAGAGACGAGGCCGGACGCGCTGTTTCTTTCGCCGCGTCCTTCGTCGCGTCTTTCAACGCCTTCACGCGCGTAGTTGGAGGCCGGGTTCCTCTTCGTCTTGCAGGAAATCTCCGACGTTGATGGCGAGACGTTTCAGTTTTTTGTAGAGCGTCTGTCGTGAGCCCAAGCCGAGCGCGGTCGCGGCGCGCGCGACGTTGTAATCGTTGCGGCGCAGCGTTTCGGTAATCACTCGCCGCTCGAAATCTTCGAGCAGGTGTTCGAGGTCTGCGGAGACTTCCTGCGGCGTGTCGTCCAGAGCGCGGCGGTACTGCGGCGGCAGGATGCGCGCGCTGATGTGCTCAACGCCGATATACGAACCGACCTCCGTGTAGAGCACCAGACGCTCGATCTCCGCCGCGAGTTCGCGCACGTTGCCCGGCCAAGAGTAGTTTTGCAGCACGTCAATGGCCTCGACCGTGATGCCCGCGATGGCGTGGTCGTTGCGGCGCGCGTAGTGCGTCACGAAATGAGAGATGAGCGCGGCGGTGTCTTCCGGTCGCTCGCGCAGAGGCGGCACGTCGAGCGTCAACGCGGCGACACGATAATACAGGTCTTCCCGAAACGTGCTCTCGCGCACGCCCTTGCGTAAATCCTTATGCGTCGCCGCAAGCACGCGCACGTTGACGCAACGCGGCGCGCGTTCGCCGAGCGTGTGCACTTCGCCCTCCTGCAAAAAGCGCAGAAGCTTCGGCTGTAAAGGGAGCGGCAGGTCGCCGATCTCATCCAGAAAGAGTGTCCCGCCTTCGGCGGCGCGAATCAAGCCTGCGTGATCCGCGTGCGCGCCGGTGAAAGCTCCTTTGCGATGTCCGAACAGGAGGCTCTCGATCAAATCGGCGGGCGCGGCGGTGCAGTTGAAGGGAATGAAGGGCGCTTGCGCGCGCCTGCTCAAACGATGGACGGCACGCGCCACCAGTTCTTTACCCGTGCCCGACTCGCCCGTGATGAGCACGGTCGAATCCGAATCCTTCACGCGCTCGACCGAACGCGCCAACTGCGACATCGCGCGGCTGACGAAGACCATCCCGGGCAGCGTCGCCGCCGCCACCGCCGCGTGTGCCGCCGCGTGCGCGGGTTGATGCAGTTCTTCCCGGAGGTGCGCGTGTGCGTGCGCGAGTTGGGCAACGTCGGAGAGCATCCGCAACTCGGTCGCCTGTTGCTCGGTGAGCGGGCGGACGCAACGCCCGTAGATGGCCGCGCCTTCGCGGTGCGGCGTGGCAATCGCCAGCAGAAGGCAGATGGCGCGGTCTCCGGCCCGCATCTCCCACGCGCCGTCGGTCTCGGTCAGAGCGGAGGTGACACGCACTTCCGCCTCGGCGATCTCCTCGTGGTCTAAGCCCTCGACCCACTTCAGACGCGGCGGCTCGCCGATCTTCTGCGCGAAGGTGGCGAGGCCGTAGGTCTGCGCGGTGGCGTCAACCATCAGCGCGAGTTTGAGCATGACATCGTAGAGGATGTCGGAGCCGGTCGTCGCCGCGCGACACAGCGCGCGGAGCATGGACGCGAGCGGCATCTGAAAAGCGTTGGCGGAATTGTCGTCTGTCCCTGTGTTCAATGAAGGCGGCCCGAAGCCTGACATAGAAAAACCCATCACCTCTCGGGAGAGAGATTCATACGCGCGACGGGCGAAGGCGTGTTCGGAAGAGAACACTTTCCACCCGCAAAGAAACTTTGTCTTTCTGATGGGGCAAATTTTGGCGACGAGCGAAATCAGCGGAAAATGTCTCGCCGTGCCGGAGGTCGCAGAGTGAGGAACTCTGACCCAAGACCTTTCACAATCTAGCAACCGAGACGGACGGTGTCAACAAATCAATTTTTCGCCCGCCAAAGACGCGAAAAGCGTGCGAAATGTTTGCTTCGAGGGCAAACATTTCGCACGCTTTTTCTCGAAAGCGAGCTTGCGCGCGTTTAAGCGTTGTCGTCGGGCGGAATGGTCAATTCCTGACCGACTTTGATCTGGTCGGGGTCGTTTATACTGTCGCGGTTGGCGTAGAAGATGCGCATGAATTCATCGGAATCGCCGTAGAACTGTTTGCTGATCTTCGAGAGCGTATCGCCGGACTTGACCGTGTAGCTCTGCCCGCCCTGACTGCTCCCGCCGCCCGCCGCTGCTCCCTGCGCCTGCGCCTGCTCGACGCTGATGTCGGCGGTAATATCGTCTTGGTTCGGATTGACGAGCTTGATTGCGTCCCAAACCTTATTTTTCGCGTCTTCCGACGACGCGACGCCGCGCACGAACAGTTTATCGTCCTGCACGTGCAGGTTCTGCAACCGAACCTGATTCTGGTCAATCGCGTTGAGCACGACGCCGTATTTCTGTTTGAGTTCGTCGAAACGCTGGTTGGCGTTCGGTTGCTCCTGCGCTTTTGACGCCCCGCGTCCAAACATCTTGTCGAAAATTCCCATAACCACTCTCCTCCATCCTTCAAACGTAAGCTTTCAAATCCCGTTGGGGTGTTCGCAATCAACGATTGCAACGTTCATGCCGCCGTGTGCGAACGGGCGAAAGAGGCGCGATTCGCTGCGGAAACGCGGCCAATTGACGCGGCGGGCGGGCGTGGCGCACCTTTTGCTTTCAACATCCACGCAAGCTTGCTAAAGATTAAAAGCATACAGGCTGCTACGGCGGCGAGACCTGAAAAACTCGCGGTTTTGTGTTTCAACAAATCACGTAGGAGGATTTGAGATGGGCATTCTTGGATGGATAATTATCGGTTTGCTGGCTGGTATCATCGCTAAGGCCATTATGCCGGGCAGAGACCCGGGCGGGGTCATCGTCACGATACTGCTCGGCATCGTGGGCGCAATCGTCGGCGGGTTCGTCGGTCGTGCGCTCGGCATCGGCGGTCGCGGCGATAACTTCAGCGACCCCGGCTTCCTGATGACGCTCGTCTTCGCGGTCATCGGCGCAATCATCGTACTCGTGGTCTACCGGCTCATCACGGGACGCAGTATGCGAGCGGGCTAAACAGCAGCAAATAAACGATTTCTAAGCCCGCGCGCGGCTTTCGGCGACCCCGAAACCGCGTGCGGGCTTTTTTCGCGCCGCCAACCCTCCCTGACGGGTTTTGACAAACATTTCCACCCGCCTCGACGCTTCAAACAACATTCAAGACGACGCGTCCGCGATGTTAAACGTCGCCTCTTGCCGGAATCCGTTGAAGGTTTTCCACACCTGTGCACAGTCTTCGGCGTGCCTATCTCGCTGTATCGAATGGGTATGGCGGGGCGTTGCCCTCCCGGCGGATTTCCGTTCGCCATGTGTTCGCCGAAAGAAAGAGTTAAACCACCTTACTTCAAGTAAACATTGAACTTATGTGTATAAGTCGTTGCAAAGAAATGTCTTTACAGGTTAGGGGCTGCATGCTACATTCCGGCCACTTTGTCGCTAAATGATTGAGCGGCAAATAATTGAACACGGTTGGGCCACACTCCGTTGTATCGTTCGCCCATCGTCAACACACTATCTTGGGTTTCAAGTAAAAAATCAGAGGAAGCCCCCCCACAATGGCGATCAGATTCGGGACATCAGGCTGGCGCGCGATTATCGCGGACGAGTTCACGTTCGCCAACGTCCGCCGCGTCACGCGCGCCATCTGCGAGTATCTACGCAGCGCGGGTGCTGACAATGCCCCTCTGATCGTCGGCTACGACACGCGTTTTCTCGGCGAACAGTTCGCGGAACAATGCGTCAGGGAGGCGGCAGCCGCCGGATTCCCCGCCCTCGTCTGCAACCGCCCGACCCCGACGCCGACCATCTCGCACGCCGTCCGCGCCCGCCAAGCTGTTGGGGCCATTAACTTTACGGCGTCGCACAACCCGCCCGAATATAGCGGGATGAAGTTTTCGATGGCGAACGGCGCACCGGCCCTGCCGGAAGTGACGAAGCGCGTCGAGGAGTTGCTTCAGGGGATGGGCGAGCAGGGAGCGGACGCGCCCGCCGCCGGTGCGGCAGATTTTGAGAGTTTTGACCCGCTTCCGGCCTACATCGCCGACCTCGAAGCCAAAATCCGCTTCGACGTGATCGAGCGCGCCGGTGGCCGCTACGCCTTCGACCCGCTCTGGGGCACGGGGCGCGGCTATCTGGACTACGCGTTGCGCCGACACAATCTCGAAGTCGAAACGATTCACGACTGGCGCGACGTGATGTTCGGCGGGCGTTCGCCGGAACCGGGCGAAGACCACCTTGAGGAGTTGCGCGCGGCGGTCGAGCGCGGGGGCTGCGCGTTGGGACTGGCGACCGACGGCGACGGCGACCGCTTCGGCGTCCTCGACGCCGACGGCACGTTTATCACGCCGAACACGCTCGTCGCGCTGCTCTTTGATTACCTCGCGGAATCGCGCGGCTGGACGGGCGGCATCGCCCGCTCGGTGGCGACCTCGCATCTGGTTGACCGCGTGGCGCGGGAGCGCGGGCTTCCCGTCTATGAGACGCCGGTCGGGTTCAAGTTCATCGGCGAGTTGATTCTTGAGGACAAGATAATTCTCGGCGGCGAAGAATCGGCGGGACTCTCGATGCGCGGCCATTATCCTGAAAAGGACGGAATCCTCGCGTGCCTTCTGGCGGCGGAGGCCGTGGCGGCGCGCGGCGCGAGTTTGACGGAACAACTGTCGGCTCTGTATGCGCGCGTCGGTCGTCTCGCGGGAGGCCGCATCGGCGTTCGACTGACGCCGGACATCGCCGCTACGCTCGCAGAGAAGTTGGCGCGCGAACCGGAAACGATTGGCGGTCGGCGCATCGAGCGCACGAACCGCATGGACGGCGTGAAATTTATCTTCGCAGACGGCTCATGGCTCTTGATGCGCCCGTCGGGAACCGAGCCGCTCGTACGCATTTATGCAGAATCAGAATCGGAAACAGACTTGGAGGTGCTACTTGAACAAGGCCGCAAATACCTATTGGACTGATGCACGTCTCGCCGCGCAAAGACCCGCCGCGCGCGCTCTCACTCTCGTCTCGACGGCGCACGAACTCCCGCGCGCCATGCCCGCCCACGCGAGCGCGGCGTCGCGCACCGAGGCTCGTCGGCGCGGAGCATTGATTCCCTCTTGGGTCGTCTTCGGCATGATTATCCTCGCCACGTTCGCCGTCTGCGTCACCGTCACGATGCGCGCGCACGCCGAACGGAGTTCCGCCGCGCAGAAGTATGAACGGATGAACACCGACGTGGAAACCCTGCGCAACACCAACGCCAACATCAAACGCGAGATCGAACGTCTCGCGACAGACCGCCGCGCCATCGAAGCCGCCGCCCGCGCGCGCGGCATGGTTCGCGCCGACGAACTCGTCGTGCCCGTCGAATAGAGACGGCGTAGAACCTTCGTTCGACGTAGTCGGTCTGCAAAATAACCAGACGAAGTCGGTCGTCAAAAGATGCTGAGAGTCATCAAAAAATTTCTCGATTCCGCCGGTAGCCTGCCGCTCTTTCTCCGCCCGTTTCCTGCTCGATAGACGTTCCCACCGGACTATGCGCGGCTGTGTACAAAAGCATGCAGCCGCGCATCCCGCTCACGCCTTCCCGGTCGCTCAAGGCACGGCGCAAACGCGCGTCCGCGCGCACGCTCTTTCGTGAGAAGCATGCGGTTGACACCCTGCGCGAGCGTCAACTAATATCGAACTATCTGTTAACAAAGACGATACAAACGAACAGCGCCGGAGCGTGCCGCAAGGTTGCGGAGCGCGAGGCGGGAGAGATTGAGCGAGCCATGCCGGAAACAAAAGAGATTGCTTCGCCGGAACAAGCGGCGGTCGAGCGTTGGGAGCAGGAGACGCTTGAGCCGGTGCTAAAGAAACGCGCCGAACGCAAGACGCGCTTCGAGACCGTGTCGCTCGAAGAAGTGAACCGTCTCTACACGCCCGCCGACGCCGCCGGAGTTGACTTCGAGCGCGACATCGCCTTTCCCGGCGACTTTCCCTACACGCGCGGCATCCACCCGACCGGCTATCGCGGCAAGCTCTGGACGATGCGACAGTTCGCGGGCTTCGGCACACCCGAAGAGACCAACGCGCGTTTCAAATATCCTCTCGAACAGGGACAGACCGGGCTCTCCGTCGCCTACGACCTGCCGACGCTGATGGGCTTCGACGCCGACTCGCCCGTCTCCGAAGGCGAGGTCGGCAAGTGCGGCGTGGCCGTCTCCTCGCTCGCCGACATGGAGGTGCTCTTCGACGGTATCCCGCTCGAAGCGGTGACGGTTTCGCAGACCATCAACGCGCCCGCGTCCGTTCTGCTGGCGATGTATCTGGTCGTGGCCGAGAAGCAGGGCGCGGACTGGCGCAAGATTTCCGGCACGCTGCAAAACGATATTTTGAAAGAGTACATCGCGCAGAAGGAATGGATTTATCCGATTCGTCCGGCGATGAAACTCGTCATTGACACCTTCGAGTTCTGCACGCAGCACGTGCCGAGATATAACCCGATCTCCGTCAGCGGCTATCACATCCGCGAGGCGGGCGCGACCGCCGTTCAAGAGCTTGCGTTTACGCTGCGCGACGGCATTGAATATGTGCAATGGGGCGTTGATGCCGGTCTCGACATAGATGAGTTTGTGCCGCGCATCTCCTTCTTCTTCAACGCGCACAACGATTTCTTCGAGGAGATTGCCAAGTATCGCGCGGCGCGCCGCATCTGGTCGCGGACGATGCGCGAGCGTTTCGGCTCGACCAATCCGCGCACGTTGCAGATGCGTTTTCACACGCAGACCGCAGGCGTCTCGCTCACCGTGCAGCAGCCTCTGAACAACATCGTCCGCGTCGCCATCCAAGCCCTCGCCGGAGTGCTCGGCGGCACGAACAGCCTGCACACCGACGCCTACGACGAAGCCCTCGCGCTTCCCACCGACCGCGCCGCGTTGATTGCGCTGCGCACGCAGCAGATCATCGCGGAGGAGACGGGCGTCGCGAACACGGTTGACCCTCTGGGCGGCTCATACTTCGTCGAGGCCCTGACGAAGAAGATGGAGGACGGCGCGCTCGACTATTTCGCCAAGATTGACGCGATGGGCGGCATGGTCGAAGCCGTCGAGAAGGGATTCCCGCAGCGCGAGATACAGGACTCGGCCTATCAATATCAGAAGGCGGTCGAGCGCGGCGACCAAACAATCGTCGGCGTCAACAAATACCAGATGACGGACGAGCCGAACGAAGTGCCCATCCTCGTCATCAACGAAGCAGTCCGCGAGCGTCAGGTGCAACGCATGGAAGAGACGCGCGCCGCACGCGACGCGGGCGCGGTAGACAACGCCCTTGAGAAACTCAAGCGCGCCGCGCACGCGGGCGACAATACGATGCCCGCGACCATCGAAGCCGTCCGCGCCTACGCCACGCTCGGCGAAATCTGCGACGCCCTGCGCGACGTGTACGGCCTCTACGAGGAGCCCGCGTTCTAGAATTTATTCATTGATTCATTTGTCCATCGAATCAATGAATCAATGAATCGTTGAGCCAATGGAACAATCAAGGAAAATCCGCGTTCTCGTCGCCAAGCCCGGCCTCGACGGTCACGACCGTGGGGCGAAGGTCATCGCGCGCGCTCTGCGCGATGCGGGGATGGAGGTTATCTACACGGGTCTGCGGCAGACGCCGGAGATGATCGCCGCCGCCGCGCTGCAAGAGGACGTGGACGCCGTCGGCGTCTCCATCCTGAGCGGCGCGCACAACACGCTCTGCCCGCGCATCGTGCAACTGCTGCGCGAAAGAGAGATGGACGATTGCCTCGTGCTCGTCGGCGGCATCGTCCCGACGGAGGACATCCAACGCCTCAAGGAACAGGGCGTCGCCGAAGTTTTTCTGCCCGGAACCTCCACCGAAGACATCGTCAAATTCCTCCGCGAAAACGTCCGCCCACGCACATGACCGACGGGGCGCACGAGAGCGACGGCGACGCGCACGATGACGACGCCGTCCGTGTCGAGATGCGCGACACCGTAGCGATTGTTCGCCTCAACCGTCCCGCCGAACGAAACGCTCTCTCTATTCAAACACTCGAAGAATTGGACGCGACCGTCTCCGCGTTAGACGCAGCCGCGCACGTCTCCGCCATCATCTTCACCGGCACGGGCGACGTATTTGCGTCCGGCGCAAACATCCGCGAACTGCGCGCGCTCACGCCCGCGACCGCTGCCGGGTTTGCCGCGCGAGGTCAACGCTTGATGCAACGAATCGCCGACGCGAAGGCGCTGACAATCGCCGCCGTCAACGGCTACTGCATGGGCGGCGCGCTCGACCTCGCGCTCGCCTGCGACCTGCGCTGCGCTTCCCCGCGCGCCGTGTTCGCGCATCCGGGCGCGCGTCTCGGCATCATCACCGGATGGGGCGGCACGCAAAGGCTCCCGCGTCTCGTCGGCGCGACGCGCGCCCTTCAGATGTTTGCGACGGCCAAGCGTTTGAATGCTCGTGAGGCTCAAGAGATTGGTCTGGTGAATCGTCTCGGCGAAGACGCGCTCGCGTGCGCGCTTGCGTTGGCGCAGACGCTCGACGCGGCGGACATCAAAAACATCGTCCGCGAAGTTCGACGGGCGACGTGAGCGCGCTCAAGTGTTGCGAAGAAAGCTCTCACGTATCCGAAGACAACTCGTTGCCCGGACGCGCCTCCCACACATCTCCGGCGTCTTGGAAGCCGCATAAACATTGGCTCAAAACCCGGCGGCGTTTGTTCTTGAGTGTGCTTTCGGAAAACCCTTCACTTTTTGAGGAAGCGCGCGATTCCCTTCTGGCAGTCTTCGGTCATGCGGGCGATGGCGTTGGTCTCGACGCCGGATTGCAGCGCGGCGTCGAAGGTGAGGCCGTCCATGTGATAGAGCAGTCGTTTCGTCAGCACGACGGCGGAACGGCTGACACGCTCGAAGCCCGCGATGTACTTCTCGACTTCCGCCTCGAACGTCTCGTCGTCGAAGACGTGATTGATGAGCCCGATGCGCTCGGCTTCGCCCGCGCTGATTTCCGCGCCGCGCGTGATCAGTTCAAACGCGCGTTTCTCCGAGACGTTGCGACGCAGGATAGCCATCACCATCGCGGGCACAAAACCGATCTTCACTTCCGGATAACCGAAGCGCGCGGCGGCGGCGGCCAGCACGATGTCGCACGCGGTCGCCAGCCCGCACCCTCCGGCCAGCGCGCGCCCGCGCACGGCGGCGACGACGGGCACGCGCACGCGTCGAATGAGGACGAACAACTCCATCAGGGATTGCGCGTCTTCGAGGTTTTCCGTGATTGAGCTTTCCGAGATTTTTTGCAGCGCGGAGAGGTCTGCGCCGGAGCAAAAATCCGCGCCCGCGCCCGTGATGACGACGACGCGCACGCCCTTGTCTTCGTCCGCGCGGCGCAGCGCATCTTTCAATTCGGAGATGAGCGCATCGTTCAAAGCGTTGCGCTTCTCGGGACGGTTCAGCGTGATGAGAGCGACCGCGCCCTCAACCGAATAGAGCAATGGACTCGTCTCTTCCATATCCTTCAGGCAGAGGATAGATGTCGGATGTTAGATGTTAGCTCAGATGATTTGAGTTTTTACTAACATCCGACATCCGGCATCTATCCCCTGCTTTATCCTTCTTCCAAAAAGCTCAGAAGCGCGGCGTTGACCTCGACGTGTGATTCCTGTTGCACCCAATGGTTGCTTTGGGGGAGACGCAGTTCGGTGTATGGTGCGGCGACGTATGCGCCGACGCCGCGCACGGTTTCGGGGAGGACGGCAAAATCGCGTTCGCCATAGATGAACAGCGTCGGCACGCGCACGCGTGGGGCGTAGACTCTCTGCCCGCCTTCGCGCTTCGAGAGCAAGGAAAGAAAGTTTTGCCCGAGCCGTTTGAAATTGGCGCGGTAGTAGTTGATCGCGCTCGTGAGCGCGGCGGGTTGGTTGAGCGCGGCTTTATAGACGGCGATGTCGGTTTCGTTGAACGTGCCGGGGCGTGCCGTCTGCTTGAAGGTGCGTTGGAGCGAGGCGAAATCATTCGCGCTGATCGCCCATTCGGGGAGTTCGGGAACTTGGAAAAAGAGCATATACCAACTCTTCAAAGCCTGCCGCCAACTCATGTTCGCGGCCCACACGGCGGGCGGCGGAACCTGCAACGCCGCCAACTTCCGGACGTATTCGGGAAACGCCAGCGCGACCGACCATGCGACCACCGCGCCCCAATCATGCCCGACGATAGCCGCCTCGCGTGCGCCGAAATGGCGTATCAAACCGATCACGTCGTCAACCAGACGCTCGTTGCGATAGTCGTCCACGCGCGGCGGTTTGTCGCTCAGATTGTAGCCGCGCATGTCCGGCGCGACGACCCTGTAATGCTCGCCGAGCGCGGCGAGTTGATGTCGCCAAGAGTACCAGCATTCGGGGAAGCCGTGCAGCAGGATGACGAGCCGGTCGCCGCCGCCGCATTCCGCGTAGTGCAAGCGCACGTCGCCCACCTGCGCATAGCCGTGGCGGATGGACGGGTCGAGTTCGGTCAACTGGTTACTCATCTTTTTTAAATGACGGGTGACAGGTGACGAGTGACGGGCAGGACAAAGCTTTTAACTTGTCACTCGTCACTCAACACTCGTTACTGTAATTGCAGTTCGCGCGCTTCGTCGTCGCCGACCTCGACGTGCATCCGGAGGAGCGCGGTGGAGAAGGTTTTGCCCTGCGCGTCGGTCATCAGCGAGAGCGTGCCGCCGCCGCCGAGGCTTTCGTGCAGGAGGAAGTTGAGCGCGGAGAGATTCGGCAACTCGAAGCGTTCGACCTCGCCTCTGCAAATCCCTGCGAAATGTTCTTTGACGCGCGCCGCCGTCACTTCACGCACGAGCAGCGGATAATATTCGTCGCGCAGCGCGATGAGGCCGACGTTGGCCGTGTCGCCTTTGTCGCCCGAGCGTGCGTGCGCGAGTTTGAGCAGTTGAATTTTCATCAGTCCTATTTTGAGATGCTACCGGTGTTCTTCCGATTCGCGGCGCGCGCCGCCTCCCTCTCATTCAGCCGCGACGAGACCGCTTTTATATAACGACAGGAAATGAAAGCCAACCAGAACGAGCGCGTGTGTAATCTTGCCGTCGGCGATGAGGCCCGCGACGCTTGAGAGCGGAACGAGACGGGAGACGACGTGCTCGGTCGAGTCGAAGGCGGGCGCGCTTTTGAGCGTCACGTCGCGCGCGAGGAAGGTATAAATCCAGTTGTCTTGAATGGCCGGGTTGGGACGCGCCCGCCCGAGCAGGAGAAGCTCGCGCGGGGCGTAGCCCGTCTCTTCGAGCAGTTCGCGCGCGGCGGACTCGCGCGGCGTCTCTCCCGCATCAACCATCCCGCCCGGAATCTCCAAGATGACCTCGCCCGAGCCGTGGCGATATTGCTCGATCAAGACAACTTCGTCCTCCGGCGTGAGCGCGATGACGTTGATCCAGTCGGGCGATTCGATGACGTAGAAATCGTGCTCGCGCCCTTCGTCGCGCTGGCTCGTGCTGCGGTCGCGGCGCACGCGAAACACGCGACAGTCGGCCACCTGCTCCGAACTCCGGCGCTGCCACACGTTCGCCTCTTCGCGTCTCTCTCCCGGTTCGTCGCTCATCTCTGATGTTCTAAACCTCCAAGATTTCGACGTGCGGCACGATCTCATGTTTGGGGATGAGCGCGGGCCAGTAGGCGACGATCTCTTCGACCTTCGGGCGGCCACCGGCGAAGCCCGTGACGCCGGGCGGGCCCGTCAGAATCAGCGGCGCAATCTCTTTGGTGAAACGCTCGACGGCCTTGCGGTCTGCGCCGCGCACGCCGACGCGCAGTTGCACTTCGGGCAAGTCCGTCGAGGGCGCACCGGCGAGCGCGCCGTGCGTCGCGTTTGCGCCGACGTATTCCGTGAGGATGTGTTCGAAGCGGAGGCCGAGTCGTTCGAGGCGTGCGCGCAGGATTTTGTCTGCGGCCTGTGCCTTCTCGAACGCATCGGGCCACGAATAGACGAGCGTCCCGACCGCCTTGTAGCCCGCCGAATAGCTGATGGAGACTTTCAAAAACTCGGTCGCCGGTCGGCCCTCGATGCCATAGACGCGGACGCGATTCCGGCCCGCGTCTTCGAGTCGAATCGAAGTGAAATCGGCGACGCAGTCCGGCGTGATGTATTCGTGCGGGTCGCCCATCTCGTAGACGAGTTGTTCCTTGATTGTCGGGACTGACACGAGCCCGCCCGTGCCCTCGTGTTTGGTGACGACGAACGTGCCGTCCGCTTCGGCTTCGATGATTGGAAAACCGACATCGGCAAGGTCAGGAATGCTGCGCCATTCATACTGGCAGTTGCCGCCCGAAGATTGCGCGCCGCATTCGATGATGTGGCCCGCGATGGTTCCGGCGGAGAGTTTGTCCCAGTCGTCGGGCTGCCAGCCGAACTCGTGGATGATGGGCGCGAGCGTCAGCCCCGTATCGGTCGCGCGTCCCGTGATGACGACCTGCGCGCCGCGCCGCAGGGCTTCGACCATCGGCCATGCCCCGAGATAGACGTTCGCGCTCTGGATGCTTTCACGCACGCGCGAGAGCGGCTCACCCGTATCCATGTTGCGCAGTTCGATGCCGCGCGCGAGAAAATCGTCGAGCCTCTCCATGATGTCGTCGCCGGTGACGACGCCGAGGCGGAGGCGACCCGTCAGGCCGAGTTCGCGCGCCGTCGCGGCGACGGCTTCGGCGCAGCCTTTCGGATTGACGCCACCCGCGTTGGCCGTCACGCGGATGTTTCGCCGGATGCACGCGGGCAGAATCTCGCGCATCAAGGGCACGAAATCGCGCGCGTAGCCAGCGGCGGGGTCGCGCGCGCGCTGCTTCTGCATGATTGACATCGTGACTTCGGCCAGATAGTCGAGCATCAGATAGTCTATCTGCCCGCCCTCGACCTGACGCACGGGCGCGTCCAACATGTCGCCCCAGAACCCTTGACCGCTGGCAATGCGTATCTTCTCTTTCATCTCGACAGACCAAAGCGCGAAACGGATGTTAGATGTTAGGTGTTAGATGTCGGGAAAGAGAGAAGACGACATCGGGCGTCTTCGCTCTCGTTCTCAGAGAGCCGGACGTTGAGCATCTTCTCTCCCGTCCTCAAATCAACGCGGGCGACGCATCCTTTTTACGGACGCGCCGCCCGCGTCGAACGGTTGTACAGAGGGCGTCGGGACTGATCTCGCTCAGGCTCAAACGTCCCCGCTGCTGTGTTGGACGAAGCCCGAAGCCTCTAGGGCGTCATGTTGTTGTTCGTATTCATATTCATGTTCTCGGACATGTTCACCGACGGACGCGCGCGGCGACGCATGCTGCGACGATTGCGACGCCGACGCGAACGCGTGCCCGTCCCCGTCGCGGCAGATGCGGCAGCGTCCGCGTCCGTGTCGCTGGCGGGAGGCTGCGCCTCGGTGCCGGTGTTGTCCGTCGTCGTCGTCATGCTCGTGTCGGGCGGTTCGGCTGTCACCATGCCGCGTCGGCCCCTGCGACGGCGGCTGCCGCCCGCGGTCGTGAACGAGAACTTGTGCACCTCGCCCGGCACGCTCATCAGCGAGAGACCGCCGTTGCCGAGGCGTCGCGCGCGCAG
>DATLMV010000135.1:0-5065 GCA_035537095.1 Pyrinomonadaceae bacterium | reverse complement strand
TTCTTTCTATTCACGATTGACGATTCACGATTTACTAAAATCTTGATTGCTCAAAAAGACAGCCGCGTCCGCTTGCGAAAAGAAGACCAGACGGACTTCGCGTATCGAGTCGGCGCGGGACAGGAAATCCGCAATCGCGCCGGAGGCGAC
This sequence comes from Pyrinomonadaceae bacterium, assembly GCA_035537095.1. Lineage (GTDB taxonomy): Bacteria > Acidobacteriota > Blastocatellia > Pyrinomonadales > Pyrinomonadaceae > DASWNP01. Next base: position 4,915 of record DATLMV010000135.1, on the reverse strand, counting down.
CGCCGCCGCTTCCGCGCGCGGGTAGGCGTATACGCCCGTGGAGATGGCCGGAAAGGCGAGTGACGCGAGGCCATGTGTGACGGCGAGCCGGAGCGAATTACTGTAGCAGCGCGCGAGCAGTTCGGCTTCGCGCCCGTCGTGCGCGCCCCAGACGGGCCCGACCGTGTGAATCACGCGGCGCGCGGCGAGCAAGCCCGCAGTCGTGATGACGGCTTCGCCCGTCGGCAGACCGTCGGGCCAGAGGGTGCGTCGAATCTCGCGGCACTCGGCCAGAATCGCGGGGCCGCCCGCACGGTGAATCGCGCCGTCCACACCGCCGCCGCCGAGCAGAGACGAGTTCGCCGCGTTGACCAGCGCATCCACACTCTCGCGCGTGATGTCGCCGACGACGACCCGCACGCGTCCATCCAGAAATTCCATCTTGGTTTGTTGTCCGAACGAATTTATCATCAAAGCGGGACGAAACGCACGCGGCGACGGGCGGGGATGGCGGTTGGGTTTGAAAATTCAACGCCGGACTTTGACGGCTCTCCGGTTTCAAATCGGACGACCGACGCGGGGCAAGGCTCTCCTCCGGATGAGCCGGAGCACGTCCGGCGGTAAATTCAGCGAAGCCTGTAAACTGTTAGGGATAGGGCGTTTCTCGCACGCGGCGAGGCGTTGGCGGCGCGAATCAAGGTGGCGACAGCCTCTATCGAGTTTGGGGCAGCCTCCGTCGAGTTGCAGGCTTCGGCGAACGCCCTCCGGTTGCACGAGTCTCGCACGCTCAGGCGCGCGTGAGTCTCTCAGTCGGCTGCGCCCGTCGCGTCCGCCTCGTCCGCTCTGTCGGCCTCGTCTGACGCGCCGTCGGCGTCGTCCGCATCTCGCGGCTCGACGCTGATCTCCTCAAACATTCCCTGCCGCCGGAGGGCTTCGGCGATGCCTTTCGCCTTGTGCTCGGTGAGCGGGTGTTCGGGGTCGGTGCTGGCGATCTCGAAGAGGCAATCGTCGAGCATCAAGACGCCGAGCGCGCCGAGCACGACGCCGGGCACGATCTCCATCTCGCCGAGATTGTGGATGCGAAAGTTTCCGTGCTCCTCGACCCAATCTTCGATAAAGGGGTCGCGCAGAGCGTGTTCCGCCTCCGACTCCGAGAGATAGGAGCCTTCGACGATGAGGCAAAATTCGATTGTTCTGTTTGCTTTCATGACCTGAAAGGCGCGGTCTGGCTTCCAACTCACAACGCGAACGAGCGAACCTGAGGACGCGCGCGGGAGAAAACTTTACCATTGACGGGCGACGCCGCGCTAGAGTGTTTTATCCGGCGACGAAATTAAGTGCGCGGGGAAGATTCGGGAAGCCTCTTTTTTACAGCAAATTTTTCGACGCCAAAACGCCAACGTCGCCTTGAGAGCAAAAGTTCTCAAGGCGACGCTGGCGTTTGCTGTCACGGTTGGCGACGTGCGGTCTCCGCAAAGGTTGCGGAAGGTTCTCTCGCCGCCGCTCCGTCAGTTATTCAGCCGCGTTCTGCTCGTTGAGCGTGCGGCTCAGGTTTCGGAAGTAAGCGTCGAAGGTGACAAAGCTTGAGCCCTGAAAGAAGGCGCGTCCGCCCGTCTCGTTCGAGAGGCGATTGAGCGCGCTCTGGCCGAAGGAGACAGCCGTGCGATTCCAACTCGTCAGGCCGACCGACGGCGCGTAGAAGGAATAGACCGACACGTTGCGCGCCTTGGCTTCCTTGATGGCGCGATTGATGTCAATCGAGTGGACGCTCGAAGAGAAGTCGAAGCCGCGCGACACGTCGAGGCCGTCCGAGATGAGAAGCAGCGCGTTGCGATTCGCGTCGCCGCTCTCGAAGCGGCGCAGGGCTTCCCGAACTTCGACGTACGGGTTGTACGGCGAGACGGAAGTGCTGCCGACCGGAATCCGCAGAGCCTTCGCGCCGAGTTCCAGATCGGTCGTGAAGGGCTGGCGCACCTGCAAAGCTCCCGAACGGATGTAGCCGACCATCACGCGCGAGCCTGCGGGCAGCGTGCGAATGAACTCACGCGTCACCTTCAGTTCGTTGCCGACGCGCGACACGAGGTCGTCCTGCACGAGAATCGCCAGATTGAGCGGCTCTCTGACGCGTCCCGTTTCTGAGGCGCGGCTCTCGCCCTTTTGGTCAAAAGCGGTCGCGGCGGAAATGTTTGCGGTGTTGAAGAATGCGGCGACGGCGAAAACGAATGTCGCCAGAAGCGTATAAATTTTCTTGTTACCCATGATGATTTTTCTCCTCCTGTTACGCCGGAGAAGGTGCGTTTTATCCTCTGTTTGAACCGACACCAAAGCGCGCGAGGCTCGAACGATTTCTCACCCTGCGCGCCGGAATTTTTCCCGTTTACCGACGGGTTTCAAAGCGTAAATAAGATGCGCGAACGGTCGCCGGAGTGGCCCGAAGTGAAAGGCAAAAGTAAAAAGGCAAAAGTTGAGAAGGAAATACTCTCCTGAACTTTTTTAGTCGCAAATCGTGAATCGTAAATCGTGAATAAATAGCATGGTAAATCAAGTATCTATTCACGATTTACGATTCACGATTCACTTTTTTTGATGAAGCGAGCAGACGCCGCTCGCGTCGCAGGGGGGCGGGATGCCGAAGAGTGTGTAGCGGCGGCGCGCGAGCCAGCGGTAGAAGACGGGGCCTGCGGTGGTGAAGGGCCAGAGCGCCAGCACGCGCGCCAGCCAACTCCAACGCGGCAGCACGCGCAGCATTTCAATCCAACCCCAGAAGCCCTTCGACCAACCGCCGTCCGCGCGGCGCACGTACATCTCTTCGACCAACTCGGCGAACGTGTGCGGCGCGGCGCGGCGTTGCGCTTCGGGGTCGTTCAAGTCGAGCCATTCGATGCGGCGTTCGGTGTCGAGCGGTTCGACGCGCGCGCGCGACCAGCGGCACAGGGGGCATTGCCCGTCCGTGTAAACCTCGATGCGCCCCAAGCGCGTCGCTTCGGTTGCGGAAAGATTGGTGTCGGTTCTCGTCGCCATTCTGCGTCCATTATAACAGAAGCGCGCGCGCCGACTTCGCTTCGTCGCCGCCCGTCCGGCTGATGTATGATGAGCGCAGAAACTCTCCGTCCTCGATTTAGTTAAATCTGTTGGGATAGCTGCGAACGTATCTATAATGTTTCTGACGCTGCGGCACGGGGATGAAAAGCGATGGTGATTAAAAAAGGGAGCGACATCAAGAGCGGCGAGATCACGGACAAGAACGTCTATCTCAACCGCCGGATGTTCATGCGCGGTCTGGGGCTCGTGGCCTCGACGGTCGGGACGGGATTTCTTTACCGCGAGTTGCTCGCGCCCGCGCCGCAGCAGTTGACCGCTGCGGGCAAGACGCCGCCGGACACGCAGTCCGCGCCGAAAAACTGGGGACTCCCCGGCGAGGAAGCGACCACCTACGCCGACATCACCAACTACAACAACTTCTACGAGTTCTCGACCGACAAACGCGCCGTCGCGCGCTCCGCCAAAGATTTCGTGACGCGCCCGTGGACGCTGGCCGTCGAAGGATTGGTCAACAAGCCGAAGGTTTTCGACTTCGACGAACTGTTGAAGCTCAGCCCTGCGGAAGACCGCATCTACCGGATGCGCTGCGTGGAAGGATGGTCAATGGTCATCCCTTGGCTCGGATTCCCGCTCGGCAAACTGCTCGCGGCGGTCGAGCCGCAGGCGAACGCGCGCTACGTCGCCTTTGAAACTCTGCTCGACCCCAAACGGATGCCCAATCAGTCGAGCGACGTGCTCGCGTGGCCCTACGTCGAGGGCTTGCGCTTGGACGAAGCCATGCACCCGCTCACGATTCTGGCGACGGGCATCTACGGCGAGCCGCTGCTGCCGCAGAACGGCGCGCCGCTTCGTCTGGTCGTGCCGTGGAAGTACGGTTTCAAGGGCATCAAGTCAATCATCAGGATTCGACTCGTCGAGCGGCAGCCGCCGAGCACTTGGAATCTGGCCGCGCCGGACGAGTACGGCTTCTATTCAAACGTCAATCCGAAAGTCCCGCACCCGCGTTGGAGTCAGGCGAAGGAGCGACGCATCGGCGAGTTCGGCCAGCGACCGACGCTGATGTTCAACGGCTACGCCGACGAGGTCGCGTCGCTCTACAACGGTATGGATTTGAAATATTACTTCTAGAGATGAATTTGCAAGACCACTTCCGAGCGGAGGCCGCCAGCGTTGAAAGAGATCAAGTTCTATAAAGTCGCGCTCTTCGTCAACTGCCTCGTGCCGCTCGCGCTGCTCGGCTACGACGCTTACTTTCGGCGTCTCGGCGCAAACCCGCTGGAGTTCATCACGCGCACGACGGGGACGCTGACGCTCGTCTTTCTCCTGCTCTCACTCGCCGTCACGCCCGCGCGCAAACTGACGGGCGTCCAATGGCTCGTCCGCTTCCGCCGCATGCTCGGCCTCTACGCCTTCTTCTACGCCCTGCTCCATTTCACGACCTACATCTGGTTCGACAAGTTCTTCGACGTGCGCGCCGTCGTCGCCGACACCGTGCAGCGTCCCTTCGTCGCCGTCGGCATGTTCAGTTTCTTCCTGCTTGTTCCGCTCGCCGTCACTTCGACCAACGCGATGATCAAACGGCTCGGCGGCAAGCGTTGGGCGCGACTGCACAGGGCCGTCTATCTCGCCGCCGCAGGCGGTTGCCTCCACTACTACATGCTCGTCAAGGCCGACACCAGCAAGCCCCTCATCTTCGCCGCCGTCCTCGCCCTGCTCTTAGGCTACCGTCTCTACGTCGCCTACTCAGCAAAACTCAACGCCCGCCCCATCTCCATCTCCCGATAGGTTTCCCCTCGCCGTGGGAGACAGGCGACGAATACAATTTTCGTTATAGCAAGTGATAAAGCAGAAGCGTGGGGGGGGGCGACCGAGAGGGGGCGGGCACCCGGGGGTG
>DATLMV010000134.1:0-5915 GCA_035537095.1 Pyrinomonadaceae bacterium | reverse complement strand
GCTGATACGAAGGTTGAAGCTCAGGAAGCCGGGGCCTTCGCCGAAGTTGCGGGGGATAATCTCTTCGCCCAACGCGGGATTGAGATTGAAGTTGCCGTAGGGCGTGCAACGGATACCGGGGGCCGGATTCGCGCAGTCGGCGTTTGTGGCAAACGAGGGACGGTCTTCAAATCTCCCGTCGCCGTTGTTGTCCCGTCCGGTGATGATGTTGAAGGGACGGCCCGAGTTGGCGATGATAATCGGGTTGAGCAGGAGTTTGAGATAGGGCACGCCGAAGGAGCCGCCGAGCGCGAAGCGATGGCGGATGTCGAACGGGGCGCGGCCCGTCTCGCTGCTCAAATCATAGGAGTTGGCCGGAAAAGAGAACGGCCCGTCGGTGTCGCTCTTGACGTTGAAGAGCGTGTAGTTGGCGAAGATGGAGAAGGCCGCGCTCAAGCGTTTCTGCATGCCGAATTGCAGCATCTTCATGTTCTGGTTGCCGCTCGACTCGAAGAGATAGACGGGGTTGCTGCCGTTGGTGTCGGCGAGCGGGAAGACTCCCGTGCCCGGCCCGGTGTAGGTTCCGGGAAGCGGCGCATTGATGTTGCGCGAGCGGAGCAGGTGGCGCGTGCGGAAGGTGATGAACGCGCTGAAGAACGTGAACTTGTACGGCAACTGTCGCTCAAGCATCAGGCCGGTGGTGTAAGAATACGGGGCTTGCAAGTCTTCCGCGACGCGGCGCGTGACCTGCGTCCCTCCCAAACCGCTCAACTGTTCGACAGAAGGGATGGCGGGGAAAAGGTCGAGAATCGCCGGATTCGTGATCTGAAACTGCAACTGGTCAACGCCATTGAAGCGACGCGCGTTGAGCGTCATGTTCTCGTTGATGCGGTCGTAGAAGATACCGAAGCCGCCGCGAATGACGGTCTTGGCGGGCTTCTGTCCGCCGCCGTCGGGCGACCAAGAGAAGAAGAGACGCGGTGCGAAATTGAAGTTGCTGTTGATGTTGGTCTGGTTCTCGTAGCGCAGGCCCGCGCCGAGAGTCAGGTTCGGGCGCAGCTTCCACTCGTCTTGAACGAAGCCGCCGAAGTCAATCTGCGTGACGTTCACTTCCGGCTCGCCGCCGTTGATGTTCAACTGCGTCGCGCCGCCGCCCGCCGCGCGGATCTGCTGCGGCGTGAAGCCCTGCTGCTGCATCTGCCGCGTCAGTTGGAAGCGTTCGATGGCGGACTGGCTGCTGCTGCCCGCGAAGATGTACGTGCCGCCGAAGTTGTTCTCGGAGAAGTCCGTGTAGTTGACGCCGCGCAGGCGCGCGCCGAACTTGACGGAGTGTTTGCCTTTGGCGATGGTCGTCGTGTTCGTCACTTCCCAACGCTTGTCCTGCGTGAAGGACTGGCCGACTTGCGAGCCGCCGCCGAAGAAGGCGTCCTGCACGTTGATGGCGGGCGTCGAGTTGTCGCCGTTCTGCTCGCGGCGGTTGTGTATGTACTGGAAGCGCGTCTCGTTGATCGCCGACTGGTTGAGCACCGCCGTCTCTGTGAGTTGGAGCGTGTGCGCCGTGCGCGAAGTGTCGAAGGAGCGCGACTCAAGCGAGAACTGGCCGACGCCGATGTTCGCGTTCGTCACATGGAGCATGCTGTAGCGCGCGACGAGCGTGTTGTTGGTGTTGAGTTGATAATCGAAACGCGGGTTGAAGTTGATGCTGCGATTCGGCGTCACGACCGACGAGATGAAGCGTTCCTGTTGGAGCGTCGTGTCATTGAGGATGATGGCGTTGATGAGGTCGTTGTCGTCCGTCTCGCTGCGGTCGAAATCTATGAAGAAGGAGGCGCGCTTCGGGATAATCGTGCCGCTCACGTTGCCGCCGAACTGGCGAAACTGGAAGGGCGCGCGCGATTCGACAAAGGGGTTGCGCGAGTTGAAGCTCTCGTCCATGAAGGTGGTGTAGGCGCTGCCCCTGAATTTGTCCGTGCCGGGTTTGGTGAAAATCTGGATGCCGCCGAATCCCGGTTGGTCGCGCTCGGCGGCGAGCGGGTTCTCGTTGATACGCACCTCGCGGATCGAACTCTTCGGCGGAATCGTGCCGCCTTCAAAACCGTCAATCAAAATCTGACCGCCGTTCGGCCCGACCGAAGGGCCTGCGAGCGCGGCGAGCGCGGCGGCGAGTTCGTCGGGGTCGTCGGGCAGCGCGTCAATGTCTGCGCCGCGCAGGACAATCGCGTCGGCGCGGTTGCTCTCGTCAATACTCAAAGGCGACTCCGCCGAGACGATGACTTCCTGTCGTTCGAGCGCGACGCCGAGACGGATGTTGAGCGGGTCGCGCCGACCGGCGGCGATCTCCACCTCCGCGTTTTCGTAGGGAGCGAAGCCGCCCGCCTGTGCGCGGACGAGATATTTGCCGGGCGCGAGGCCCGCGAGCGCGAAGTTGCCCTCGGCGTCGGTCGTCACAGTCTTCTCGACGCCCGTAGCGTCCGCGACCGTCACGACTGCGCCGACGACGACCCCGCCGAATTCGTCCGTCACCTGCCCGCGCAGCGTGGCCGTCCCCGATGTTTGCGCGAGCGCGCTCGTCAGGCCGGGAGCCAGCACGAGGGCGAAGGCGAGGCTACAGCGCATCATTGTTCTGTAAAATGAGTTCATCATGAGTGCCTTTAAAATGTCTCTACTGCGAAATTAACAAACTGCGGAGGAGCGAAGCTTGACCGGCCCCGCTCCCCGCCCCTGTCGAAACTCTCTGCGGCTCTCGCGCGCGCGCCGCGCCGTCCGTCGAAAAACCGCGCGGACGGTCGGCCCACCTGCGAATCCGTTTACGGTTGGCCGATGCCGAAGCCGAAGCCCGCGAAGCCCGCGCCGCCGCCCGCGCCCGCACCGCCACCGCCGCCCGGCCCGCGACCGCCGCCGGGTCTGCCCGACATCATCGCAACGAGCGGTTCGATTCCGGCGACGAGTTGAATGGCCGTGACGCGCGTCGGGTCTGTGCCCGTCGTGCTGAAAACAACCATGCTGCCCGGTTTCAACTCCGCGACGCTCGTCGGCGGCAGACGATCCATCATCTCCTGCATGTCGCCCATCCGGCGCATCCCGCCGCCCGCCGGAGGCCCGCCAGCGGCAGGCCCGCCAGCCGTCGCGGGGGGCGTCGTGCTTCCCTGTCCGGCTGTTGTCGCCGCCGGAGGCCGCGTGCCCGCGCCGCCCTGCGCGGGTGTCGCCGCTCCGGGTGCTCCGGGTGCGCCGCCGCCTGCGGCCCTCTGCATCATCATGGCGGCGAAGTCTGCCGGAATCATCTTCAACATCGAGTCGCGGCTGACGACGACCGTCACCGGCTGATTGCCTTGCAGCGTATTGATCTTGATTTGATTAGTGGCCGCGTCAACGCCCGTGATCGTGCCGACCACCGTGCGGAACGAACCCGTGACGACCTCCTCGGCGTTGAAGCGCGTGCCGTCTTCGCTCTTGTCGCCTTTGGCGCGCAGTTGGTCGCCGACCTTCAACTCCTCGAAGGTGCTCGGCTTGGCCTCGCTGAACTTGACGGAGTCGGGCGCGTAGCGTCGGAGTTTGACCGTGCCCGTCGTCGGGATAATGACGGGCTTCGCTTCGGGGCCGCGCGCTTGCAGCGTAATCTCTTTGGTGGCGGGGTTGAGCGCGGAGACGACGCCGACGATGCCGCGTCGTTTCCATTCGGCGCGGTCGGCCTCCTGCTTCTTTTCGATGTCGGCTTTGGTGTTGATGATGAGCATCCGCGCGACCATCGCCTTGCGGTCGTCGGCCACCTTGCCGCGCGCGAAGACGCGGTCGCCCGCGCTGATCTCTGCGAACGTGGACTTGGTCGCCTTCGTCAGGCTGCTCTCGCCCGGCGGCAGGCGCATGTAGGTGGTGCTGTCGGCGACGCCGACGACGACGACCGAACCCGCGTTGGTCTTAACGAACAACTGCTTGGCGCTCATGTCAACCGCCGCCACTTCGCCGATGACGCCGTTCGGCGTAATCCCCGTGTCGGTCGCCTGCGTGGCGGGCGCGGCGGGCGTGGTAGCGGTTTGCGCGAGGGCGCGACCGCCTCCGGCGACGGAGGCAATCAAGGCGAGGGCAACCAAAACCTTTTTCATAAACTTATCTCTTCTCCAGAATTGATTAGACGGTGTGCGTTTGACGGTTCACCGAAACGGGATTGCTTGAAGGTGTTTAATTAACTCTGCGACGTTTGGCGTGAATGCACCGAACAAGAGCGTATGAGCCGTCAGTTGTTCTACGTGCGGGCCCGCGCAAATGTTCCGGTCGAACGCCGCAATTCAGGCGTAAAACTGACGCGTCCCCGGCCCGCTCGATTTGCTGCTTGCGTCCGAAGCCGATGCGCGCGGGCGACCGGCGTGTCCCATGAAGCGCAACCGTCTTTAGTATTACCGCCGACGGCTTCCGAAAGTTCCACAACTTGCCTCCGCAAAATCCCAGAAAATGGACGCACGGAAGCCTCCCGCTCCAACTTTAGTTAGACGGGCGGCGCGGCCCTTTCGTTACAACTTTTTTGAAAAAATTACTCCGTCGAGACGATTCCGCCGCTCTCGCAAACCGCGCCGCAGAAACAGTTTACAAAAGCGACACGCGTCAGAGCCGGGCCGGGCACGCGCGTGCGCGCGGCGGTTGCCTTCCAAAGTCTCTGCCGCGCTCGTTCGCGCGCGTCCCGCCTGTTGGCTCAAAAACGCCTCTTGAAGAAAACGCACAGGCTCAACTCAGTTGAGCCTGTGCGTTCTTCTGTTCGTGCGTTGCGTGACCGGCGGCCTTACTTCTTTGGGCTGTTCTTGAGCGCGGCTTCGAGCAGGGCTTTGAGACCCTCGTAGGTGCGGTCGTCGGCGCGGCGACCATTGACGAAGACGGTCGGCGTGCTGTTGACGCCGACGCGCACGCCGTCTTGCAGGTCACGATAGACCTGATCGGCGAACCGTCCGGATTCGAGCGCGGCGTCGAACTTCTGCCGGTCGAGGCCCAACTGCGTCGCGTACGCCTTGAGCTTATCCACTTGCAGCGCCGACTGGTTGAGGAAAAGGATATTGACGTACTCCCAGTACTTGCCCTGCTCGCGCGCGGCCTCGGCGGCCTCGGCGGCCTTGAAGGCGTTCTCGTGCTGCGTCAGCGGATAGTCGCGGATGACGAAGCGAACGCGGTCGGCGTATTCGGTCGCCAGCTTTTCAATCGTCGGCTGCGTCTGCGCGCAGGACGGGCATTGAAAGTCCGTGAACTCGACGAGCGTGACCGTCGCCGCAGGGTTGCCCTTCATCGGCTGGTCGTCGGTGGCGATGTCGAAGACGGGCGGCTCGGGAGCCTTGAGGAAGACCTGCACGGCGGCGGCGCGGCGCAACTGGTCGGCGAAGACCCCCTCGGCCTTCCGCGATTCCATGTCTTGCAGGTATTGAAGAATCTGTCCCTTCGTGGTGGCGAAGTCGCCGTTGATGCGTTCCTTGTTCTGGTTGAAGAAAGCCTGCGCGTCGGCCTCCGTGACGGTCTTCACTTTCGAGACGACTTCCGCGTCGAGCAAAGCTTTGGTCGTCACCTTGCGCTTCTGCGCCTCCTGTTCGAGCAGGATGTCGTTGATCTTGAGTTCGACATCGGTGCGGCGCAGTTGATAAACCTGCTCCTGCACGTTGTAGACGAGCGGGCGGAGGTTGTCTTCGACATCGGCGGAGGTGACGGGCCGGTCGTTGACGACGGCGAAGACGCGCGAGCGTTCGGCGGCGGTGGCGGGCGGCGTGGCGACGGTGGCGATCATCTGCACCTTCGCGCCCGCGCGCAGGCGGTCGGCCAACTTCTTCGCCTCCTCGCGCTGCCTCTGGTCGCGCAGGTAAGCGAGGATCTGCTCTTTCACGTCTTTGAACTCCGAACGGATTTTCGCCTTGTTCTGGTCGTAGAAGGCTTGCACTTCCGTCTCGGTCGGGTCGGCGACTTTGGCG